>CAVDCT010000012.1:51049-58422 GCA_963607615.1 Roseburia sp. AF12-17LB | reverse complement strand
GAATCAGGGTTTTAAGTGCCTTTTTAAACTGTCTACTTTTTCTTGACTAGTTCAATAATCCTGTTTATTTAAGAAATCATATAAAAGAATGTGATTTAAAATTAAATAGTAACAGTGAAGAACTTAATAAAATAAATGATACACAAATTAGTATAAGAGCAGCATATAAAGATACTTATAAAGAAGTTACTGTATATGAATATAATGGTGATTTATATTTCTTTGTTTTAAGTATGGGTGGAAGAACAGAACCTGAAAAAGAAGGTTCATACTATATGAAAATATCAGATAATATGCAAAAATATTGGAAACAATTAACTACTCAAATATATAATACTTCCAACAGTCTAACAGATGAAGAAAAAAATATGGTAACAATTAAAGTTAATAATAAAATATTAAATGTCGAGTTAGAAGATAATTCTTCAGCACGTATGTTTTTGAAAAAATTAAAAGAGCAGGATATTATTATAGATGCACATGATTATGGTAATTTTGAAAAAGTAGGAAATTTAGATTTTGAGTTACCAATGAATGATGAAAATATAAAAGCTGAAGCTGGAGATTTAATTTTATATCAAGGTAAAAAACTATCAATTTACTATGATACAAATACACATTTTTTTACAAAAATCGGGAAAATAAAAGATATAAATAGTAAGGAAGAACTTAAAAATATTTTAGGCAATGGAGATGTTAGATTAACTTTTACCATAAATTAAATATAGCATAATATATACTAAATAGCGATAAAACTCAATATTAATTTATAATTAATCAGAGCACAAGCAAAAGGAAGAGTTTATCTCTTCCTTTTAAAATACTTATATATAATTGTTTAATATTTTATTTTTTTATTTTCATAATTACAACAATAGCATCTTCCAAAGTTTTTTCAATTTTATCATCAATTATGCCCAATTCATTTATAGAATAAAGTTCATCTTTCATTTCATTAAACTTATGAATTTCAACTAATTCAAAACCAACTTCACCAAAAAATCTCCTTATATGATTTTCATCTTCAAAGCGATCATTCAAATTATTTCTTGAAGTAATATTTGCTAAATTTTTATTAAATTCTGGTAAAGCCTTATCTTGTGAATTCATAAACTTTTTAGGTGTTACATCACAAGTGATCCAAATACCATCATATTTAGACAATAAATTATAAATATTTTGTGCTACAAGTCTTTTTTCATCAAAAGTTAAATATCTTAATAATCCTTCATTAATTACTGCAATTGGTTTATCAGTTATAAAATAACTCTCTATCTTTTTAAAATCATCCTTTTTTAATGCATTACCACTAATAATATTTAAATTTTCGGGAATATCTTTCTCAATAGAATGCAATATTTCTTTCTTGTTTTTAGTAACATTTTCTAAATCTAATTCGACATAATTATAACCTTTTTTAGAATAAAATAATCCACGTGATGAATATCCTGCTGCTAGTTCTAATACTTGTTTTATTCTATATTTATCTAAAAGCTTGTTAGTTAATTTATATCTTGCTTCTATTTCTGGAGCTAACATTTTATTTAATGTTACTTCTTCGTTACAATGATGTTCTAACCAATTATATATTTCTTTTTCATAAGGGATATCAGTAAAAATTCTAGGATATGAAGTAACAACGGCAGTAGGACTTATTTTTTCATAATCTAGATCATTTATAAACTGCTTAAATTGTTTAACTAGTTTAGCAGGATAAATCTCATATAAACCAAATGTATCAACTTCTAATGCAAATGGAGTAAAATTTTCTAATAATTTATCTTTCATTGAATTTATTTTAGTATAATCTTTATAATTTACTTCATGATTAAACTGACTTGATGTTAAATCTATAATCTTATTATCAATTAAATTGAAATAATGACTAATTTCATCCACATAAATTTTACAAATATCTCCACTAAAATAATCATTAATGATTAGAGATGTTATTGCACACATACCAAAGCATTTATTATTGTCATCCCAATCATCTTGAACTTTAGGATAACATAAATCTTTTGAATAGCATTCTAACAATATTTTTTGTATATTTTCAATATTCACAATAACACCTCATTTCATTAAATTTTAACTATAAATATTATACCAAATAAACTTTAGTGTATCTTGAACTTCATATTGTTTTTTCTAATCTCTAATTCTCATTTATACTCTTCTACTTCTTTCAAATAATCTTTTTTAAAAGAATTTTCGTGCAACCATCTAATTCCATTATCGTAATTGTATCTGATAAATCTTCATTATATAGATTTGAATCATCATAACAAAGTAAAACTAGATTTTAAGTATTATTACTAATGATAATTTCATGTGGTTCATTTAATTCTAAATTAAAGTGATTGAAGACAATATTCTTACTCGAAATATATCCTATATTTAGTTTTGAAATATTTTTAATTCCTAATATCTTAGTTTTTATATACAAAATAAATTTTAAAATCTCTATAGGCACATTCATTATATAAACTTACCACATTTGCAAAGAAAAAAGCCCATAATATCAAAGTATTACGAACTTTTACTTTATTCGCACAAAGATGTGCGTAAAATTCAACATGGGGCGGATATAGGGATTCGAACCCTAGCATAACGGAACCACAATCCGCCGTGTTAACCCCTTCACCATATCCGCCATTTCAAATATGCAGTAATATTATATCAATAATTCTATTAAAAAGCAAGTATTTTTTTATTAACCAAAAATTTGCTCAAACATAATATATAATGAGGTGTTTATAATGTATAATCAAAACAGTAATTTGTTTGAACCATATCAAGGATTTATACGTGGAAACATGTTTAAAGAACTATATAGTCAATATGGAAAAATATATGATGTGAAACCTATGAATGAGCAAGCAGAACTATTAACTTATATCGATGTACTAGATTTTGCTTGTATTGATTTAGATTTATATCTTGATATATATCCAGATAACCAACAAATGATTCAATTATATAATCAATTAAAATATCAAAAAAAGCAAATATTAGATAAATATGAGGAAAATTATGGACCTTTATCATTAGATAGCGATGTTTTAGATTCTACACCTTGGGCTTGGGTTATTTGTCCTTGGCCATGGGAGGTATAATATGTGGAAATACATAAAAAAATTAGAATATCCTGTTAATATTCAAAGAAAAGATTTAAAAATGGCTAAAAATTTATTGGCACAATATGGAGGTCCTGATGGAGAGTTTGCAGCTGGAATGCGTTATCTAAATCAAAGATATAATATGCCAGATGATAGAGGTAGAGCACTATTAAGTGATATAGGTACTGAAGAATTAGCCCATGTAGAAATGATTGCTGTTATGGTATATCAATTAATGCAAGGAGCTAGTGTTGAGGAATTAGAAGAAGCTGGACTAAATGCTCAATATGTACAACATGATCACGCATTATTTCCTGTAGATGCTGCTGGTGTACCATTTACTGCTACTTATATTGAAACTACTGGAGATTGGGATGCTGATTTAGTTAGTGATATGGCAGCTGAAAAAAGAGCTAAAGTAACTTACGAAAACCTAATGAAAATGACTACTGATCCAGATTTGCTTGGTCCACTATCTTTCCTTCGACAAAGAGAAGTAGTTCATTATCAAAGATTTAAAGAATTAAGAGAATATTATAAAAATAAATATAAAAAAGAAGATCACGTTTAAAAAGCAATAAAATAACATCAATTGATGTTATTTTATTTATTATCTATTAAATGAACATTTTCAAGTAAAACGCCTGTTCCCTCTACTACACAAGTAAGCGGACTATCAGCTAAAAATACAGGGACTTTTAATTCATGTGCTAACAATTTATCCAAACCATTTATCATAGCGCCTCCACCAGTTAAAACAATACCTTTATCTATAATATCAGAAGATAATTCTGGTGGAGTATCTTCTAGAACTGTTTTAGTTTGTGTAATTATTTGAAACATACTTTCTCTCAATGCTTCTTCTATTTCTGCAGAACAAATTGTAATAGAATGTGGTAATCCAGTAACCAAATCTCTACCTTTTACTTCCATTTTTTCATTTAAATTTTCTGGATATACTGTACCAATCTTTATTTTTATTTCCTCAGCAGTTCTCTCTCCCACTAATAATTTATATTTATCTTTTATATATTTAATAATGTCATTATCAAAAACATTTCCAGCAATCTTTAAAGAAGCACTTGTAACAATCCCACCTAAAGATAAAACTGCAATATCTGTAGTACCTCCTCCAATATCAATAACCATATTTCCACTAGGTTTTGAAATATCAAGTCCTGCTCCAACTGCAGCAACCTTAGGTTCTTCTTCTAAAAAAACCTTCCTAGCACCTGTCCTTTCAGCTGCTTCTTTAATCGCATTTTTTTCAACTTGTGTAATATTTGATGGACAACATATTAATATTCTAGGTCTTGAAAATAAGCTTCGACCATTAACCTTTTTAATGAAATGATTTAACATTATATCTGTCACTTCGAAATCAGCAATAACTCCATCTTTCATAGGTCTAATTGCTTGAACTCTACCTGGAGTTCTTCCAAGCATATCTCTAGCATCTCTTCCTACAGCTACAATTCTTTTTGTTTCTGAATCCAAAGCCACAACACTAGGTTCATCCAAAACTATTCCCTGTCCCTTAATATAAATTAATACATTGGCAGTTCCTAAATCTATTCCTATGTCTTTTGAAAACATATGATCTAACCTCCAATACTTCTTTTATTATAGCATATTTTATTAATAGAATAAATCAAAATTTAACTACTTTTTTCTGCATTATTCGATAAATTAAAAAGTATTATAATGCAGCATCATAATACTCTTCAGGATTTACACTTTTACCATCAATAATTAGCTCAAAATATAGATGATTGTTTAAATCTTTATTAAGATTAGAAGTACTTGATACAGCTATTTTATCACCTTGATTTACAGAATCACCTTTGCTAACAGTAATATCAGTAACACTTTGATATACACTATAGGTATTATCTTCATGTTTGATTGTTATGGAATTACCTATTAATTCATCCTCAACAACTTCTGTTACTTCTCCTGGTAATACTGATACAACATCAAAAGCTTCTCCAGAGCTATAGCTTACACCTGTACTTTGCATATATGTTCCATCATAATAAATAATAGAGTTTTGTTGTTCTTTTTCTTCTCCTCGATAATCATAATAATTTTGTGCTATTGAAACTTTCTCATTTGTATATGGTTTTATAACTGTTAAATCACTATCACTATTTACTTGTTGAATAGGATTTTTGAATAAATCATACACATAATCATAATCCACTAAAACTTCTGGACTACTTGTTTCTTTATTTAAACTATTATAACCAACTAAAACACATATCATTAAAATTAAACAAACACTATATACTGAATACATAACAATTTTTTTCATTATTTCACCTCTATTAAAAGTTTTAACCATAATGAATAATTTATACATTTTTTATTTTATTTTTTCTATTTTTACATCAGTATAATAATATTTAATTATTTGATCATATGTATATCCAGCTCTCGCCATTCCTTCAGCGCCATATTGACTCATTCCAACTCCATGTCCATAACCTTTTGTTGTTATAATAATAGTCTTATCAATAGTAATTGTAAAGTTAATACTCCTTAATGATAATAACTTGACAAATTGACTACCTGTAAAGTCTTTATTATTTACTCTTAATTTATTAACTCTACCACTTTGTGTCTTATCTAAAATATCAATATTTATTATATTACAATCGCTAATTTGTAATTTTTTACAAAAATCATCATAAATAAATTCAGTTTGCTCACTAAAAACCGGAGATATCTTATCCCAATCACTTTTTACACTTTGTAAATAATGAACCTCACTAGAAAAAACATCCTGACTATTTTCAGTATATCCACTACTTGTAGAGAAAAAAAGAGCATCCGCTATTTCACCATTATAGGTTATATATTGATAAGCTGTTTCTTGTACTGCTTTTTCTATTTTTTCTTTATTAACGTTATATTTATTTCCCCACTTTTGCCTTAAGGATTCGTCATCAATATATACTTGATTTAATATAGTATCAACTACATCATAATCTTCTTTTTTATTATGCTTTATTTTATACATTATATAACTTCTGGCTGCTACTGCTTGCGCTTTTAAGGCTTCTTCTTTAAAAGAAACTGGCATTTCACCTGCTACTACACCCATAACATACTCTTCTAAAGGAATAGTTTCAATTGTTTTTGATTCAGTACGATATACTCTAACCATGGTATTCTTACTAAATTTAAAGTTCTGTTCTTTAGGTTCAACAACTAAAAAATATAAAATAAGAGTTGGTATTATAATAAATAGTAAAGAAAAAAGTAGTACATTTTTCATAGTCCCTCCTATAAAACATACTACATAAGTGTTCCAAAAAAATAAGAAAAATCATATAAACAATTAACAACTAAATACGAAAAAGCCAAAGATATTAGTACATAAAAAACTTTTATTTGCATATATCTATGTTTTTTAAATAATGTATCTAATCTTAAAGATTCTAAAGCCCAAATAACTAGAGGAAGTACAGTAATATATAATATTACCTTACCCATTATAGTTATTTATTAAATCAATTCGTCGTTGATGTCTCTCAACATGTGAGAAATCTGTTTCTAAAAAAGTTTTTATTATCTTTTGTAATTCCTCTATTGGCAATCTTGAACCTACTGCTATCACATTAGCATCATTATCTAAACGCGTCATTTTAGCTTCCCATTCATCATTTACTTTAGCACATCTAACCCCTTTAACTTTATTACATGCTATAGATACTCCTATTCCACTATTGCAAATAACAATACCAAAGTCAACATCTCTATTTGCTACAGCTTCTCCTAATTTAAAGGCATAAACAGGATAATCTACAGGTTCTGTTGTCTCTGGACCATAATTTACTACATTATATCCTAAACTTTCTAAATATTTTGTCAAATTTTTGTTAATTTCAATACCATGATGGTCATTAGCAATTCCTACTTTCATATTTACCTCCATTCTTATTATATCATAGTTTTTTATACCATGATTGATATATAAACAGAAAAATATTGCATACAGCAATATTCTTTATAAGATTAATTTTAACTAATAATTATTCACCTTGAGAAATAACTACTCCGTTAGCATCAAATTGTAAGCCGCCAAAATTATCTGCTTTTGGAGCTTGTTCATTACCCTGAGCGATAACTACGCCATTAGCGTCAAATTGTAAGCCGCCAAAGTTATCTACTTTTGGAGCTTGTTCATTACCCTGAGCGATAACTACGCCATTAGCGTCAAATTGTAAGCCACCAAAGTTATCTGCT
>CAVDCT010000012.1:0-50989 GCA_963607615.1 Roseburia sp. AF12-17LB | reverse complement strand
CCAAAATTATCTGCTTTTGGAGCTTGTTCATTACCCTGAGCGATAACTACGCCATTAGCGTCAAATTGTAAGCCGCCAAAGTTATCTACTTTTGGAGCTTGTTCATTACCCTGAGCGATAACTACGCCATTAGCGTCAAATTGTAAGCCGCCAAAGTTATCTACTTTTGGAGCTTGTTCATTACCCTGAGCGATAACTACGCCATTAGCGTCAAATTGTAAGCCACCAAAGTTATCTGCTCTTGGAGCTTGTTCATTACCTTGAGCGATAACTACGCCATTAGCGTCAAATTGTAAGCCACCAAAATTATCTGCTTTTGGAGCTTGTTCATTACCCTGAGCGATAACTACGCCATTAGCGTCAAATTGTAAGCCGCCAAAGTTATCTACTTTTGGAGCTTGTTCATTACCCTGAGCGATAACTACGCCATTAGCGTCAAATTGTAAGCCACCAAAGTTATCTGCTTTTGGAGCTTGTTCATTACCCTGAGCGATAACTACACCATTGGCGTCGAATTGTAAGCCACCAAAGTTATCTACTTTTGAAGCTTGTTCATTACCTTGAGCAACTACCACTCCATTAGCATCAAAAATTAAATTACCTAAATCTACATGATTATTTCTTTCGTTTAATAGTGTATCAATAAATTGTATAGATTCTTCATTTTTGTAACCTAATGAATATATATCAACTATTTTTTCATGATTAAAATAACTAGAAGTCTGACTATTTGTACTTCCACCTGGAAAAACTAATGATTCATAATCATAACCATTCTTCTTATAACCAATCACCATATATTTATTATTATCATTTTTTATAGTACATACTGTACCTATTGGCAAATATTTTTTCATTTAAGCACCTCTTCTTATTCTTTAAATTCTATATCTGAACTAATTACT
The DNA here is from genome assembly GCA_963607615.1 of Roseburia sp. AF12-17LB. Lineage (GTDB taxonomy): Bacteria > Bacillota_I > Bacilli_A > RF39 > UBA660 > UBA5578. Next base: position 50,084 of record CAVDCT010000012.1, on the reverse strand, counting down.
GTACCATTTTCATCAAATTTAATATTAGAAAAAATTGGCCAAGTATCAGTATTTGTATCTGGCTTCTTTCTTTCTTTTTCAGCAAAGTTTGAATTAATAAATGGATTTGGTATTTCAATATTATTTTCGGCCGTTTTGGAAGAATTAATATTTATTTTATTAATATCTTTATCGAATTCTGCTCTTGACTCAAAAATAACTACACCATTTTCATCAAATTTAATATTAGAAAATATACTCTGAGAAGGTTGAATATGTTTAGAAGTACTTTGGCACTTTAATTGATCATTCAAATGTTGGAAATCCATTGTTTTATACCCATAAAATTCTACATTTAGAATATCACTATGATTAAAGGAGCAACAACCATTTTTTAACAAAATTCCCTCTGGATATATACAACCACTATAATCATACATTCTTACTTTATCATAATATTCAACAGAACAATATCCAGTAATCATGACTTTTTGATTATTCCCTTTAATATTACAAATTGTACCTATTGGTAAATATTTATTATCAACCATACCAATCTCCACCACTATTCTATATAAATTATACCTAAAAACATTAAAAAAATCAAGGCGTAAATTTTATGCCCAGTAAGATAAAAAAAATATCTAAAACGCTATTATATATATGTATCAAAAATGTGCATACCACAATAATAGTTTTTTCTAATTATAAAAAAAGAGAAAAACTCTCTTGTTTATAAAGCATCTACTCGACTTTGTATCTCTATTTCTTTTATATTTAACAAATCACTATTCATATTATCAATTACATTATTTAATCTTTTGTTGGCATCTTCTAAATTTTCTCTTTGTAATTCATAATCTCTTTTTATTGATTTAACATCTTGGTTAAAATTATTTAAAAATTCAGCATAACTATATCCATAACGAGGATTAGCTATTTCATTACATTTATTAATAAGAGAATCTAATTTACTTATAGTAGCATTTATATTTGGTAATATTTGTGTAGCTATTGGACCATTATCATACTCAATTTTAGACATAATTAATTATTCCTCAAATTAGTTATTTCATTATCCAAATTATTTGCACAATCCACTAAGTATTTGCCATAATTATATAAGATATCTTTTAATTGCATATACTGAACTTTATCTGAATTGGACTTTAATACAAATGCATTAGCTGCCTCACCAGTCCATTCAAATGTACTAGTTGGCATATTAGAAATTCTATCAAAAATATTATTAATTTCAGTTCCAATTTCATTAGATATTGTCATTATATCATTACCACATTCTCTCATCTTTGTTGTATCTGCCTTAATTTTTGCCATATTCACCTCTTATTAAAAATTATAGTTAAAAACTAACTATAATTATTTCACATTATCAATATGATTATTCACATTCCCTTGCTTGTTGTTGTTCTACTTCTTTAAACATTCTATCCAATTCTGCTTCCATTCCAGGAATAACAGTATTCCATATTTGATTACTATAATTAATTAATGTATTTCTATCATTAATTAATTTTTTATCGTCAGCTGATATATCATCAATTGTAAAATACATTTCTAATTTTTCTACACCCGAAGATGCATCTATACATGGCGATAAATAATTAGCTGCTAAATCCCAAACTTGACAATAATAATCATAATATCTAAGATAATGCTCATACAATTCTTGAGAAGACATTTAAATATCCCTTATTAAGAATTTATTCCACTACCACGAGTATACCTATCTACAGAACTTGCAGCTTCTGTACCAGCTCCAGTTAATGTCTCAGACTGTTTAGCTTGGTTAGTCTCATAATAAGTTTTTACATCATCTAATGTATCTGCTAACTTTAATAATTGAGATGTATAAGCCTTACAAGCTTCCATAACTCCACCAATATACGCTCTACAAGCTTGTTGCATACCTTCATCAGCGAATGCTACTGAAGGATCTGTATTTACATTAACCTCATTCAAATGGCTCTCTAGTTCACTTACAGCTGTTTCTATTGCACCTGTCATCTCTGGTACTTTATTGACATTGATACCAACTACACTACCTACTATTAAAGATCCAACTTGTGATGAAACTTGATTTACTGTTCCTGAAATCCAATTAGAGAATTCACCTGCTTTATCCTTTCCCCAACTTAATGCTCCTGAAAAAAAATCGGTTACTTCACTTTTAATCGTTGCCATAATTAATTACCTCCTAAAATATTGTAGAAGATGAGATATTATCTGCCATACTTTCATCTTCAGTATTATATGTTTCTTCTTGTGCAGCTAACATTGCATTAAATACTTTTTCCATTTCTTTTAATTTTTCTTTTAAAGCGTCTGCTGATTCATTTAATTTACTTACATACGCATCACAAGCTTTTCCTTGCCAACCAGCACGTAATGCATCTGTTATTGTAGAAACGCTATTTGTAATTTTTGATGAAGTTTCTACAATTGCTTGAGTATTTAAATCATCAACATATTTGGCTGCTCCAGTAGAACTATACCCTATTGTAATTTCATTAATATCTAATCCGCCCATAAAACACCTCCATATTAATTATTCCTTTTATATTTTTCTAAGGAATTAGATACAATATCATGTGTGGCCTTTTGAAACTCTTGATTTACATCTTCCTCTATAACATTTAATCTAGATTTTGCTTTAACCAAATCACTTGATATACTTATGATATTTTTATCAACAATAGCAAAGTTACCTTTTATAATATTAAACTTATTCCTAAAAATAGTACCACTTTCGCAGTTGAAATATGATTCAGTTTCACTAACTAAATTTTCAATTAAATCAAATTTATTATTAATTCTTGTAACTGCATCATTGATATCAGTAATTAGAATATCTAACTTATTTTCATTAATCCCAAATACATCAGTTTTGTCCATAATTCAACTCCTCTGTAAGTATAATAAAGTTTGCCTTGCCAATATTATATCCATATTAAATTTATCATATTTTTAAATATCTTTCAAGTTATAAATTGAATTTATTTAAACTTTGCATTATTCTTGTCTACTTCATCAATTGATAAAGTTTTAATATTTATATATTGTTTAAACATCTCTGTTATAAATTGGTTTTTTTCATCACTTAAGTTACTAATAATAATATCGTCATACTCAGCAGAACTAAACATTGTATCGACTTTTACTTCGATAGATGCATTATAGCTTTGATAAGATTTTTCTATTTCTTCACCACTATAACCTAAAGATTGTCCCATTATATCAAAGAATTGATCTTGTATAGTAACATAATTTTCAAAAAATTCTCTTCTAGCTTCATATCCATTTTGATCAAAATAGCTAATGTGACCCCCTAAATCCATCTCAAATATGGAGATTAAAGCATATATATCTCTAGCATCTAATCCATCTTCATAAATTTTAGATGCTAAATTCTCATAAAAATATTTAGACAAAGTAGTACATATCCCATTTTTCAAATCGACCTTCAAATCGACTAATTCACTTTCTGTTATATCAGCTTTATTTAATATCTTTTCCTTATAAAGATTCATGAAATCTTCCGGTTCTTCTTGAAGAATATTTATTGCTGCTAATAAATTTAACAATTCTATCTTCTCATCATCACTATCACAACCGAATGTATCAAATACTTTTGACAAACTCTGTTGCTGAGTTAACCGCTCTATATCTCTTACTTTAAAATCATTTTTTAATATTTGAGTAAAAGTTAAACTATTTAAATATCCAACCTTTGTTTTATATGTAATTGGGTCAACATCATATAGATCAGTCGCTAAATTTTCAGCCGAAGCTTCAATTAACCAGTTATGATATAATGAATTTACCTCTAAATCTTCAAATTCTACATTATATCCATACCCTCGAGTTATTTTCTGCTTTTCTCTCGTTTCAGTTGAAAGTTTTTGAATTAAATGCTCTGTTTCATGAGATATTATTATATCCTGAACAAAATCATAACCAGTAATACTCTCCATTGCATCTATACCTGTCGGAGAAAAGGTTAAACAATTATCATCAGTTATATAAGCATTAGTTAAAGTTAATGATTTAAATATTTTAAGATCGTTTAAATTCAACAATAAATCATCAAGGTTGGTAGAAAAAGTATTAGTTTCCAACTCTTTATTGATTGTGGACGCTATAATTTCACATACATGCTTTATAAAATCACTATCCATCTCTTCATATGTAGAAAATTCGTTATCTAATAGATACTGTTTATTATTATCTAATATTACATTATATAAAGTATTAGCATCTATTTTATTATCATGATAAAAGGTTAAACTAGGTATAATACTACTTGCATCATAATACTCCATTTCTTGATATTTATTATATGCTGCTTCAACATCATATAAATCACTATAAGCGTATTCCGTTTTTATAGCATTTATAGACTCATCTAGCTCATCTAATTGGAATTCGTTAAATCTAACATTGTCATAAATAAGTTGACTATCATGATCAGGCTCCTCAATCACATATTTATCATTTTCTATATCACTAGTACTACTATTAGAGAAATTACTGCTTGAATCATTATCAAAAATAGGATTATTATTATCAATTGATTCATCTTTAGAAAATGATTTTGCCTGATCTGTAACACATCCTGAAAATATTGTTGTTACACACATCACTGTACTAACCGGTAGTATCAATTTTATTAGTTTACTAAATTTTAAACGATGTAAAATTTTATTTTTATAAAAATCTTTATATTTTTTATAAATTTTCAAATTATGTATCATATGTACCTCCATTACTATAATAATAGCATATAAAAAAAAAGAAAGAAAGAAATTTAAATATTTTACTTCTTTCTTTACATTTTACAACAATATAACAACTGAACCATTTCTAATATTAGTATCTCTAACTAATTTATTAACATCATATACATTTCCAGTTATACTATCATATAAAAATGTTTTTTCATTTCCAGAATATAATCCATTAGTTTCTTCCAATAATATCTTATTAAGTAAACAAATAATATTACCAATTCTCCTATTTACTGGAAAATATACATTATACTTTTCATCTAAAGTGGGAACAATTAATTCTACTAAGACTTTATGATTATTCATTATTGTCCTCCTCATCTTCAACTACATGCTTGATTATAGTATATTGGCCTTTATTTACAGCAAATGCCATATAAGGGAATGCTTTTTTACGATCTTCTAATGATAAGTCATTTATATTTATAGCTATTTGATTATTAACTTCTTCTCCTAACCATATTCCTGATGTATTATCTGCATTTGATTGATACCAAATTTCAGTTTGTAAATTTCTAAATGAAGAATAACTATCAATTAAAATAAAATATGTATTAGATAAATTAGGTAAATTTGTAAAAATGTTATTAACAATTGCTTTTCCTTGTTCATTTAATTTTGTTTTTAATAATCCAGCGCCTACTAAAATATTAAAAGTCTTCTTTTCCGATTCTTTATTAGTCATTATAAAATTATTTACATCTATCATAGCATTATCAAAATCATTACTATAATATTTTATATCATTAAATACACCTTCAAATGTTTGAGATAAGTCAATAATAGTAATATTAATATTATTTATAGATTTCACGAAATCTATGAATGTTTTAACAAAAGATAATTTTTCCATATTAAATTTATTTGCAAGAATAGTAGTTATTTTACGCGCTGTAAAATCATATTTAAATGGTTCTTTTGATTCTATACCTATACCGATTGGCAAATCATCAATACTATTTACTTGATCTAACAATGTATTAGCATATACTACATTAGGTACTACAGCAATTTTTTTAGCTTTATATTTATATGCCGCATTAAATTGTTCGGAAGCTGATTTAACTACTTTAACCATATCTTTTCTTTGACAGAATAAAGCTGTTTGAAATTCTACAGCAGATGAATCTCTAGCTACTAAACCTCTTCCAAATATTTTTGCTGGCAACAACCCTCTTGGGGCGTTTACTACACTTCTATATTCTTGTTCATTTGGTATTTTTAAGCATATTTTATTGCTAAAGTTTTGAACACTTCTAGCCTTAACACCATTAGTTGCTATTGCTGATACAATAAAAATAATTCCATACTTACTACCATCCCTAAAGAAAGTTTGAATAGATTCAGCTAGACGACCATATGTTTCGTTAAATATTTCATAACTATTAATAATAGTTACTAATAATGGAATTTTTTTACCGCTATTTTTAATATATTCTTTATAACTTCCTCCATAATCAGCCATTATATCTTTACGATATTGTAATTCTTCTTCAACCATTACTAATGTATTAATAATCTTTTCTGTATCTTCTAGAGTTGCTATATCTCCTACATGAGGCATTGAATTAAATATTCTTAAAGCTTCGGAACCACAATCAATTATATAAAAATTTACTTCTTGAGGAGTATGTTCTATACATGTAGACCAAATAATAGTAGATAACAAATTTTCTTTTCCGGAACCACCTTGTCCCCAAATAATGAGATTACCATCAGTTAAATTAACATTTAGTGGTCCTTGCTCTTGAGCTGCTGGTTTATCATATTCACCAATTAAAGGATTAATCACATATGGCGTTGGTTTATAAGAATACTTTGTTTTTAAATCATTTATAAATATTTCTTCAGGAATAGAATCTAACCACAAACTATTAGTTATAATATTTTCTTTTTTTCCTAAATTATATATATTCTTTACAATATTTGTTAATTGATCTCCATAATTAGTCGTATCAACCTGTACCTTTTGGACATCTTTAATACTATGAGTAACTTCACCTACATTGTTAATAAACTCAATAGAATCATCCACTTTCTTTAAAATAGTATCAGATGGCACATATTTGGCACCTGCCCAACCAGATTGACCTTTATCAAAAAAGTCATCATAGCCTACTTGTAAATAAAAGCGACCTGCTTCCTTGATACTAGCAGCTTCTGGTCTTTTTAGCATCTCCATACTATCCCCGCGATCTTGAACCTTTAAACACACTTTAAATTTGGAGTTAGACCATATTTGATCATTAACTACGCCACTTGGTTTTTGTGTAGCAAGAATTAAATGAACTCCTAAAGAACGACCGATACGTGATGTACTGATTAACTCTTGCATAAATTCAGGTTGTTGACTTTTTAATTCAGCAAACTCATCACTAATAATAAATAAATGTGCCATTGGATTCTTAACCGCACCTTCACGATAGAATTTTTGATATTTATATATATCAATAGTACTTTCGCCAAGAAGATCCTTGGTTTCATTGAATATTCTCTGCCTTCTTTTTAACTCAGAGTTTATGGAAACTAAAGTACGATTCATTTCACTAGTGTCAAGATTAGTAATGGTTCCAACTAAATGTGGTATTTTTACACCTGTCTCTTTATTTTGAAAGGCGCCGGCTAATCCACCACCCTTATAATCAATAAGAACAAACTGCACTTCATAAGGATGATAATTTATGCACATAGACAATATATATGTAATAATGAATTCCGATTTACCAGAACCAGTTGATCCTGCAATCAAACCATGTGGTCCATGGAATTTTTCATGTAAATTTAATTTAAATTGCTCACCACTTGCATGAACACCAATTGGCACTGATAAACTAGTAACAGGGTTATTAGTCTTCCATCTATTTAGAATATTTAATTGTTCTATCTTTGAAACACCATACATATCTAAAAAAGATAAAGAAGTCGGTAAAACAGCTAGTCCTTCCTTTGATAGTATTGGTATATTTAATAAACTATTGCTAATAGCTCTTAAATCAATACTACTATCATATTCGATAAGAAATTGTTGATTTTTAGAACTAATATTTCTTTCTAATATACACCCATCCTTATCACCTATCTCAATAAATGTATTACATTGTGCAGGTAAATTTTTTAAGGTGTTAGTAAAAATTGTAAAACTAAATCCATAGTTAATATCCTTATTTTTTAATATATTATCAATAATTGGAATACCCAAATTATTCTTATAATTATCACAAATTATTAAATAATATGTTTCAAAATTTTTGTACTCATCTTCTCTTTTGATATTAGAATAATCATCTTTATTCTTTCCTTCTAAAGCAGCCTTTCTATTTTTGAATTCTTCTTCTAAGGTATTAGATATATACTTAGCTTCTTCGTTAGTTGTTGCAAAAAATCTAACAGTTTTATCCTCGTTCCAGCAATGTGGTAAAAATTTAGCAAATTCCCACTTATACGAATTAGTTTCGTTTGTGAAAATAACAAGTTTTAAATCTGCTCCGCTATGTAAAGTAATTAATTGTAATAAAATACTATTAAGATATAGATCAATTATTTTATCATTACAAATAAAAGCAGAAATATTTTTTTCTAATAGTGATATATTTATTGGTACATTATCTAACTTTTTGTATTTTTCTGCTATAGATAAAACTCTTTCAAGAAGTCCATCTTCTTCTAATGTGAATCTTTCTTTTGGTGCATTTATTTTAATTGGGGAATCAATGCACCCAATTCCCAATCTAATACTTAAGAAATCTTCATCTGTTATTTCACGACTCCAAAAATTTCTATTACTAGAAGATAAAGCAATAGCTTTACAATTTGTCGCTGACAAACTATTATCTCGCATTATTTGAGCTTGCTTTTTTAAAATCAATTGGATATTTTTCTCTTTTTCATCTAAATAAGCATTAAATTTAGTTATTCTTTTTTCTTCTTTTGCTTTAGCTAATTTCTTTTGGTAAGATGATATAATTCTAGGCATTATCATACTACCGAAAATCATAGCTAAACACATTACTATTTGTGGTAAAACATCTAAAATAGTTCTATTTCCTGATATTAATCCACTCCCTACATTCCACCCCATCATTAGTGATGAAGCTGCCATAGTTACACTTGAACCGATAGATAATAACCATGGAAGGTCTTCCTTGATTTCTGATTGAGGAGGAGCTTCTATTTCTATATCAGTTTCTTCAACAATCTCTTGTATACGAGGTGTATGATAAAAATAATCTGATTCCTTATAAAGTTCAACACTCTTATCTTCTTCATTAACTAAATCAAAATTAGTATTATCCATTACTGTAGGCTCAATATAAGGTTGAATACCTATTACATTAATTAGATTATTAGGATTATTAATAATTATAAATTTATTCATCCATACTAATTTAAATCCATTTATAAAAATAATATCTCCTGTCTTAATTCTTTTTTTAAATACTCTATGACCATTAACATAAACACTATACTTAGGATCTTCTATAGCATTTAATAACCATCCATTAGCATCTTTTTTTAGGACACATTGAATTGGGGCAACCTCATTACCATAATAACAAATTTTACAATTTTGATTACTACCAATACTAACCTCGTTTAAAGGTGAGATATCTAATTTATAAACTTGTTCATCAATTGGAAAAATCCATAAATTAACAAAATCTTTATTTCCCAATATTTTTAATTTATATATTCCATAGTAAATTATTTCTACACTATCAACACTATAACCATCTTTATAAACATTAACTACACCATTACTTTTTAACATCCACTTATTATTAAGTTTTTCAAATGTAATTAAACAGGTATTACTAGTACCTGGAATTGTATAAGTATAAGAAAAAAAATCATCACTGTTAGAAGGCAAAACAAACTTGGTAATTTTTGTGCTATTTACTAAATATATTCTCATACATACCTCCATCTTATTCTTTTTTATATTATAAGTAAATTATACCATAGATATAATCAAATTAGTAGACAAAAAAAGATAATAAATTTTAATCTATTATCTTACTTATTTCTTTTTAACTTAAAACCTAATATACGATTATACATACCTAATTTATATGTAAATACAAAATATATAACACATCCTATAATAGCATATACAATTGTCCCTAAAATAGATATGATTCTTGATGGATTATTCATTGGTATAATATTCTTTACTAATAGAATAACTAAACTCATTAGTATACAACCAATAATAGATAAAGCTAAATCTTTTATAGTTTGTTTATAACTAATATTAAAAGTTTTCTTTAAATCAAACAAACAAATAAATATAGTTATAGCATAACCAATCATGGTTGCTACTAAATTACCATAGTACATAGGTAATCCTATTTTATTAAATAAAATCATAAAAGGCATATTCATAATAGCATTAAATCCAAAACCTAATACAAGTGATAAATACATTTTCTTATATCTACTAAGAGATTGCATAATAACTACAACATTAGTAAATATACTACCAAATACGGCTACAAAAATACTTACCATAAATACTTTAGGTCCATATATTGATTCTCCATAAAATATATTCCATACTGGTTCTGCTAATAATGATAGTCCAACAGCCATAGGGATAGTTATGTACAATATAATTTGTAATGTTTTATTAATTTTATTAGTAACTGCATCAATATTTCCCTTAACATAATCACTTGTCAAACTTGGAAGTAGACTAACAACTATACCATTTGCTATAGCCATAACAATAACATTTAATTTAGTTCCAAGTGTTGTAACTATATTCATAATATTTGATGCATCAGTTACTGAGTAACCATAAGATGTTAAAGTTCTAACAACTGTAAACATATCAACCATTTGAAAAGAAGTTCCAACTAGTTCCATAATAATAAATGGAACAGTATAAGTTATAATTTTTTTAATTAGAAATTTATCTTTAATAGTTTTCTCCTCTTCTTTTATAATATAATTCTTCTCTTCTGGAATTTGCCTTTTTTTATACGATAAATAAACAAACGCAAATATAGCTCCAACTGTTGCTCCAAAAACAGCTATTGATACAGCTAAAGAAAGTGAGGTATCAAAAATTTTAACACATAAATAAGAGCCTAATAAAATGACTATAACACGGACAAATTGTTCGATTACTTGGGATATAGAGGAAACTGATATATATTTCATACCCTGTAAATATCCTCTTATCATACTAATTAATGTTACAAAAAGAATAGCTGTAGCAGAAACCCGCATAACAGTAGTTATACCACTTATCATCATCTGACCAGATATCATCTCTGCTGCTGAATAAGATAAAGCACCTATAGGTATCGTAGTATTTTGATATATATTAATTTTAATAATATTTTGAGCTAATAATGGAGCTGCTACAAATAAAATTATTGTGGTAATAATAGAGGTTATAATCATAAATCTACTAGCTAATTTATAAGTTCTCTTTTTTATATATTGATAATCTAAAGTATTATATTCACTAACCATTTTACTTATAGCAAGTGGTAATCCCATAGTTGATAAATTTAAAAATATTGCATATATGTTATATGCTGATCCATATAATACACTTCCTCTTGAGCCAACAATAGAATAAAAAGGAATAACATATATTACGCCTAATATTTTCGTTAAAACTAAACATAAAGTTGCTACAAAAGCGCCCTTCAAAAAATCATCTTTGCGCATTTCATCATCCTCTCTGTTTAATAATTATACTATCATTTATTAATTGTTGCAAATGAGTTTTAATTTAGTGTATACTGATAATAGGGGGTATGATTGATATGGGATACGTATTTAAAGAACGGATTAAATATTCAGAATACATTAAATTTATAAAAGACTATTCATTTTTATCATTTATGCAAGAAGATAATTGGGCTAAAACTAAAAATAATGCTAATCATTTGATTGTCGCTGTACTAAATAATAATGAAGTATGCGCTGTTGCTCAGATAATAATTAGCAAAAGAAAATGTGGTAATCAGTTTTATATACCCAATGGATATTTATTAGATTTTAACAATAAAACTTTACTAGAATTTCTAACATTTAATATAAAAAATCTAGCTAAGAAATATAATGCATATGTAATTGACTTATATCCTAATATTTCTACTAATAATCCTAATTGCAATAGTATTAATCACAATTTATTAGAATTAGGTTACAACTTTAAAGATGAATATTTAGATAATACTAATAATATATTAATTCCATTAAAAAGAAAAAATAAAAAGATTTCAAAATCAGAATTAAAAAGAAAATATGAAAACAAGGATTTCTACTTAAAAAGAGGTATTTTTTTTGAAACAAGTACTAATCCTAATGATATAGATAGAATAGATTATCTTATTAATGATTCAAAATTTGATAAAGAATTAATTCAAAATCTATTTAAAAACTTTGAAAAGCGAATTCGCATAGTATTTTCCAAACTAGATTTAGTATTTTATGCTAACTATCTAAAAGAATATACAGACAATAGTTTAGAATTAATGAAGATAAATGAATTATTAGAAATTAGTGATGAATTAGATATAGGTTGTGCATTAATTATAGAACCATATAACGAGAAAGATACTATATGTGAGTTTATATATAATACTGAAAAAGAATCATTTGAAAATTTAGATATTATGAACGGATTATTATATGAAACAATGAAAATATGTAATGAAAAAGGATACTCATATATAAAAGTTTCAAATATAAATTTAGATGTTAAACCTTATATTGAAAGATATCAAGGTACATCTATTAAATATATTGGGCATTATAGTATTATATTAAATAAATTTAAACATTATATAAATAAAAAATATAGATAAAATAAAAACAAAAAAATTATCCTACATTTTATAGGATAATTTTTATTTATTCTATTCTTTATCTTCCTTGTCTTGCTTTTTATTTAAATTTTCAGACTTACTATCTTTATCTTCCTCAGCCTTTAAATCTTTATCATCACTAACTATTTCAGCATCTGATATAGATTCATCTTTTGGCATATGACCATTTTTAACTAAATAATCAATTTGTTCTTTAGTTATTGTTTCATATTCTAGCAATGTATTAGCAATCAAATCCAATAAATCTCTATTTTTAGCTAATATCTCTTTAGTTTTTTCATAACATTCATTAATAATCTTACGTTGTTCTTGATCAATTTCAAATGCTACTTCACTAGAGAAATTATGACTCTTATTATAATCACGTCCTAAGAAAACACTTGATTCTTGATGTTCAAACTGAACAGGTCCTAAATCACTCATTCCATATTCTGTTACCATAGCTCGAGCAATTTTCGTAGCTTTTTCAAAGTCATTGTGTGCTCCTGTTGTTACTTCGTTAAACACTAATTCTTCTGCTACACGACCACCAAGCAATCCACTTATTGTTTCTAATAACTCATTTTTTGTTTCTAAGAATGTTTCTTCACGAGGTAACATTAAGTTATAGCCTCCAGCTGTTCCACGTGGAATAATTGTAATCTTTTGTACCTCATTAGCACCTTCTAATTTGATTCCAACTACAGCATGTCCAGCTTCATGATAAGCAACAATTTTCTTTTCTTTCTCTGTATATTTCTTTGTAACCTTTGCAGGTCCCATCAAAACACGATCATGAGCTTCATCAACTTCAGCCATTGTTATAGCATCTTTATCTCTTCTAACTGTAAGTAATGCTGCTTCATTCAATAAATTTTCCAAATCAGCACCACTAAATCCAACTGTACGTTTAGCAATATTTTCTAATGTTACACCTGGAGCAAATGTTTTTCCTTTAGCATGTACTTCAAGAATTTCTTTACGACCAGTAATATCAGGTAAATTAACTGTAACTTGTCTATCAAATCTTCCAGGTCTAAGTAATGCTGGGTCTAAAACATCTGGTCGGTTAGTTGCAGCTATAACGATAATACCTTCATTCTCACCAAAGCCATCCATCTCAGTAAGTAATTGGTTAAGTGTTTGCTCTCTTTCATCATGACCGCCACCTAATCCAGCACCTCTTTGACGTCCTACAGCATCTATCTCATCGATAAAAATTAAGCATGGAGCATTATGTTTAGCTTGTTTAAACATATCACGAACACGGCTAGCTCCTACACCAACAAATAATTCAACAAAATCAGAACCACTTATATAATAAAATGGTACGTTAGCTTCACCTGCTACAGCTCTTGCAAGTAATGTCTTTCCTGTTCCTGGAGGACCAACTAATAATACACCTTTTGGTATTCTAGCTCCCATTTTTTGAAATTTCTTTGGATGCTTTAAAAATTCAATAAGTTCTTGTACTTCTTCTTTTTCTTCAGTCAACCCTGCTACATCATTAAATGTAACTTTCTTACGATCATCATTTAGACGAGCCCTACTCTTACCAAAATCCATTGATTTACTATTAGCACCCATTTGACGTGTAACAATAAATATAGCCACACCAACTAATAATAAAATAGGTAATACATTAATTAATAATATTAATAACATACTTGAATCTGGATCTTTAGCAGTACTAATCTTAAAATCATGTTCTTGACTACCTGCATAGATTACTTCAACCGTTGAATCAGTTAAAGGCGTTTGAACATAAAATGACTCTTTCTTATCGTAATCTTTTAACTTTCCTGTTAATTGATATACACCTGCATTTTGACTAGGCGTGATTTTTACTTCAGTTACTTCCCCATCTTCCATTTTATCAACGAATTCCGAGTAAGTTAAATCATGTACTTTAGTATTCATTGTACTAGCAAAGTACATAATACCGAAAATAATTAATAACAGAATAGCATATGATAAAGCATTTCTTTTCACACTTTTTTTCTTCATATTTACTCCTCTCTTTAATGATACTCTAGTATTATATCATATTTTCCTGCTTTTTGGCTATCAAAAGCAGACTTTTTAATACCTGGTAACCAAACAACCTCTCCACTGCTATCAATAACAACTGGATAATTGTATCTAATTTGTCTATCAATCTTTTCATTTATAAAAATATCTTTAACCTTTTTATGTCCTTCCATATTTTTTATAGTCATTTTATCACCTGGGCGGAAATTTCTAATATATAACGGTAATTTTAATTCACTACTATTTAAATATGTCACATAGTTATTAGTTAAATTAGTATTTGTTACTATAGATATAGTTCGACCATTTGGTAAATCTACCCTATCACTTAAAATATATTCATAATCAACTACATTATTTATATTTTTTATATATAATTTATCATATGATTTAACAATATTATAATTAGGTACAGATATAACTAAATTAGATTTTGAACTACTTATGATACTAATAATATTATCTATATGTTTAGTATTAATTAATTTTATTGAGTCTTTATAAATATTATGTAGCCATTTAATAATTATACACTTAATAATAATCGTTTTTTGTCTATTTATCAAAGATATATTTATAACATTATCTTTTACTATAGTATCGTAAATATTATCTACATAATTTTCTACAAAATCATTATACTCATTCAATAATTGATTATATTTTAAAAACTTCATATGAACATTTGAATCTTCTTCTTTTAGTTTAGGTAAAATATATTTACGATATCTATTTCTAGTATAATTATCATCATTATTACTCTTATCAATAACATACGGAATGTTATTCTCTTTAAGATATTTTAATATATCTTTTTTTGTTACTTCAACTAATGGTCGTAATATCTTATATGTTCCTCGATTAACAACACTATTAAAGCCTGCATAACCTACTAAACTAGAACCTCGAACCAACCTCATCAAAACAGTTTCTACTAAATCATCTCCATGATGGGCAGTAAATAAATATTTAGCATGATATTTATTTACAATAGACTCAAAATATTTATAACGCATTTCATGACCTAAAGCTTCACTAAAGTTTTTATTATCATAATCTAATTTTGTCATTTCAAAAATAACATTATTTTTAGCACAATATTCTTTAACAAATATAGCCTCATCATCACTTTCTTTTCGTAAATTATGATGAACATGAGCACAAACAATATTAACACCTATATTTTTACAATACATTATTAAATGATCTAATAAGGCCATTGAATCAGGACCACCAGATACTCCTATTACAATATAATCATTTGGATTTAAACTAGTATTATTTTTAATAAAATCTAACACTTTCCTCATCTAAATCACCAATTATATTTTAATATAAACTTATAATTATTACAAGATATATCATAACTTAAATATAATTATGTATAATATGGAAATATAGTTAAAATTAAAAGCAATGCATTATTTTAAATACATTACTTTATCTGTTAATACTGCTTACCTATAGTATCACTTTTTTTTTGACACTTTCTTCAAAATATTCAATAATCCTACAATTAACATTCAAGTTTGATGTTAAAACTTTTGACAATTGTTCACACAGTTGATCTATTATGTACCTTCTTCTATTGAGAACTTCAAACCATTCATCTTCAGTATTAATAATAGCATTCTTTATTCCAGCGAAAAAAGTATTAATTCCATCATCTAATTCTTCAACACTAACACCTAAAAAATTATCAGCACTTTCTTGAACTTCCATTTCTAACAAAAAGTTATATAAAATTTTTTCTTCATCCGATAAATAGTTATAACCTATTTTATATTTTTTTACATATGCCACATAAGATTTTAAAAGTTCTTGATCAAAACTTTCTGCATATTGTTTAAAATCGGACGTTTCCATTATTTTATTATATGGATACATTGCTATCAAGTCATTTAACTGACGAATATCCATATCTAAGGTAGATATTTCTTTTTCTAAATAGCTCTTTTCACCTAACATATCCTGTTTCTGTTGAGCAAAATCTACATATTGACCATAATCCCATTTATCTTGAAGATTATTAGTAGATAATAAAAATTCACATACATTTTTCTTTTTCATTAAACTAAACCATGTCAAATAATAGTCTTCTGGTTTACAACTCGGATTATTTCTCAATACCTCATCAATTAAACTATTATCATTTGCCAGTTGATGATTAAGCCATACTTTTTCATAAAATCTATAATGTGGATCTTCAGTATTTATAGGTGTTTGTAAATTCTCCAATTGCTTAGATATATCATTTATATCTATTATATATTCTGTTTTAGCTGCATTCCACTGAATACTAGAATCAATAGTATTACCTATTAATCCCAGACCACTTAAATTTTGATCAGGAGTTAAAATTTCATAATCTCCGATATTTTGATTAGAATTGTTAGGATTTAATTGTTGAAACTGAGAATCAACATTTTTTTATAAGCTCCCTTTGTTTTGCATTTTCTAAAGGTTCAGCCAATATACAAACACTTTTCCAACGGCTGTCCCAACTAGTATATGCTGGCATTAACACATCCTTACGACTTACTAATATATTCCTAATACTTTCTAATTCTTTAATCTCTTCATCTATTGTAGTAGAGAAACTAGGATCATTATAATCTATTTCTTAATAAACATTGGAGCCAACTTCTTTTGTAGTAACAGGAACTTTAGATTGTTTTATATTATTCAATGTAATAGGTCCCAAAGTAACACTTTTAGTACTAATATTCATCTAATTCCTCCACAAGCTATTTAACTATATTCCTATCTTAATACAATAGTTATTCACATTTCATACCTTATTTATATATTAAATATATCATAAAATGATATTATTGTAAACCAAAACTAAAACCATTAATCGACAATAAAAAAGTATAATAAATAATTACTTATTTGCAATTAAATATTATACTTTTATATTACTAAAATAATTTATTTAACTGTAACTGCTATCGATTGTGTTAAACCATTAGATGTTGTAGCAGTAATTGTAGCTGTTCCAGGTTTTACTCCTACAACTTTACCACCAACATCAACAGTTGCTACACTCGGATCACTACTTGTCCATTTAATATTTTTATTAGTTACTGATTTAGGACTTATAGTTGCAATTACAATATTTTCTTCTCCTTGTTTTAATTCTAATGTTTTACGATCTAAACTTATTTCTTTGGCAACAATCTCTGGAGCTTTATCAACAACATTTATAGTCATTTTTGAAATAGTTTTATTAGCCATTTTATCAATAGCATATATCTGAACCGTATAAGTACCATTTACATTGGTATTAATAGTAGCAGGTGTAAATACTACCTCATCACGAAGTCCTGACTCTGCATCAGTAACCGTAACATAATCAGAATAATTAATTTTAGTACCACGAGTTACTTGAATATTATCTTCAACTTCAATAATAGGACCTTCTTTATCTATATTATCAATTTTATAATCTACACTATAAATATGATTACTAATATCCTTAACAGCTAATTTCAACACTTGATTATCTTTAATATCTATTGTATTTTTAGTTGTCCATGTTTGTCCACCATCATAAGAATAACCCTTTATATATCTTGAAGCATTATTAAATTCAACTTTTAAATTCACATCATTTTTTGTCCATTCTGTCTCACTTAAAATAATCTTAACCGTATCTGATGTAAGCTTAACACTTCGTCTTTCAATATCCATTAGAAATAAATATACACCTATACCAACTAATATAATTGAAAGAATAAGACATTGTAATGCTAATTTAGTCATATTTTTTAACATATCATCACCCTATTTTACTATATATAATAATATCATAGCTTACTTTCAAAGTCAATGAACTATTTTTCTCTTACAAGACCATTTTGAGTTAAAATATATATATTATCTATTACTTCATTAAGATATTTTCTATCATGAGATACACTTATTATCGTACCTGTAAACTCTTTTAAAGCTAACCTAATAACAGGATTGGATAATGGACTAACATTTCTTGTGGGTTCATCTAGTATTAAGACATCACATTTATCTAATATTAATTTAGCAAGAAATAACTTTGCTTTTGTACCATTACTTAAATTAACAATTTTACTCATCATTTCATCTTTAGTAAATTTCATATTGCCTAATAACATTCGTGCCTTCGTTACATCATCTTTATCACCTGTAGGACATAAAAAATCTAATACATATTGATATTGTTTCAAAATATCTTCGTACGTTTGTGGCATATATCCTACATTAATATCATTTCTAGTTTTAAGATTATTATGTATCAATTTCATTAATGTAGACTTCCCAATACCATTTTTACCAATAATACATAAATGTTGATTTCCAACAACATCTAATTTAATATTATTTGATAATATCTTACTATCTACTGTTAATACTGGTATATCTAGTTTTATTATTATCTTTGTTTTAGGAATATCAACAGGTTCAAAAAATAAATTTATACTTTCTTCTATATCGGGAAATTCAGTTAACTTTAAATCAGCTAATTTCTTTTCCTGCGACTTTAATGAATGCATTTTCTTCTTTAAAACAGCTGCCCCATGAGGATCTTTTCTTGTAATTGTATTTTGTTGGTGTTCTACTTTTTGAGTTATTTTTCTTAATTTTGTTTGCTTTTTAGTAAACTCCATTTTTTCATATCTTGCAATTTGTGTTTGCTTCTCTATCATACAAAGTCTTTTTTCTACATATGTATCATAATCAACTTTTAGATATGTATGTCTACAATCAGTTTTCTTTTTTATTTGTTCTAAATGTAATATCACATTAGCTGTATTAGATAATAATGTTTCATCATGTGATACATACATAATTGGTTTATTTGTATTATTAATAAATCCTTCTAACCATTCTAATGTTTCAATATCTAAATCATTTGTAGGCTCGTCCAAAAACAAAATATCATATTCACCTATTAATAATTTCAATATACTTACCTTAACTTTTTCTCCACCAGATAAAGTATTAATCTCTTGATTTAATATATCATCTTTTAAATTAATCAAATCTAAATATTTATATAAATTATTAATATTATTATAATATTTATTATCATCTTTAAATAAATAATCAAAAACACTTTTATCTAAATAAATATCGCTAATAGATTGTTCTAAATATCCAATTCTATTTTCTCTAAAGTTTATATTTCCTTCTATTTGTGCATATTCACATATACCCAAAATTACTTTTAGTAATGTTGATTTACCATTTCCTTCTTCTCCTATAATAGCGAGTTTATCTCCATTATTTAAAGCTAATGATAAATCTTTAATTAAATATCTATCATTAATAGATACACTTAAATCGTTTATTTCTAACATATTATGCCTCCTCTATGGCATAATCAAAGTTTATGCCTTACTTATCTATTTAAATTTCTCATTTTATCACCCCACTAATTAATATTTTCACCTATTACATAGATTTACGTACAAAAAAGCTCCCTAACAGTAGAGAAACACAACACAAATAAAAACTAATATAATAAACTTTATATAGTTAAAGAGAGTGCGATTAATCCACTATTATTAATAATATACTTATTCATATTTAATTCTATATTCTTCATTGTTAATCACACTTCTTTCGTTTTCATATTAATTTTATCACAAAAATATATTATTACAAAATTATAATTGTAACAGCACTAATAAATGATTAATATTTTTATAAGACATTGAAACACAATAAAGATTTTGATATGATTGATTCGAGATGTTTAAATATGAATAAAATTGAACTAATTAACTTAGTTGATAACCTAAATTTACCACTTGGAGAATATAGTATTGGTTCTACTGGTTCTTTGGTTATAAGAGAGATTTTAGAACATGCTGGTGATTTAGATTTACAATTAACTGAGAAGTGTTTTGAACATATAAAAAATAGTGGCTTAAAATATCATTTTAAAGATGAAAAACATGAATATAGTCATCCTTTATATACATTAGATGATTTTGATGTTGAATTCTTTGTCATGCCTTTAGAAGAAATTCACTTTGATTATGTGGATGGATATCCATGTCAAGATGTTATTGATATATTGGAATTTAAAAAGCAAAGAAATCTTCCTAAAGATCAAGAACCAATAGCTAGAATAGAGGCCTATTTGAATTCTAAACGAAAATAATATGTAATTAACATAATAAAAATCAAGGATAAACGATTCTAAACCCTTGATTTTTTTTCTAATCTCTTTTTATTTAATATCTACCAATTAATCTTTTCTTTTCCATTACTCTCTAATATATTATTTATTTTACTGAATGGTTTACTACCGAAAAAGCCACGATATGCTGATAAAGGAGATGGATGAACCGATTCTATTATGTAATGATGTTTATTTGTTATTAAAGCTTTTTTACTACGTGCAAAACTTCCCCAAAGTAAGAAAATTACGGGTTCTTCACGTTCATTTAAATATTTTATAATATTATCCGTAAATATTTCCCAACCTTTATCTTTATGGGATAATGGTCTATCTTTTTGAACAGTCATGATTGAATTTAATAAAAGTACACCTTGTTTAGCCCAATCAGTTAAATCACTTTTAGTTCTTTTTATACCTAGATCATCCTCTAATTCCCTAAAAATATTTTGTAATGATGGTGGCATAGCAACATTTTCTCTAACAGAAAAAGATAGGCCATGAGCTTCACCTAACCCATGATAAGGATCTTGACCTAATATAACAACTTTTACTTCATCATAATCTGTAAATCTTAATGCGTCAAAAATATTTTCATATGGTGGAAATATTTTTTTTGTTTTATATTCTTGTTTAACAAATATTCCAAGTTTTCTAAAATAATCCTTTTTTAATTCATCTTTTAATATTTCATCCCATTTTTTATTTATCATAAACACCCTACTCACTTATAGCGTTAGCTATCTCAATAAATATATCTAAAGATAAAGCCTCTGCTCTAACACTTAAATCATAATTATACTTTTTTAAAACTGATTCAATAGTTTCTAAATCATAACCCTTTAAATTATTACGTAATGTTTTTCTTTTTTGTTTAAAACTATCTCTAACCAATTTAAAAAATAATTTCTCATTATTTGCTTTACGATAATCTTCTTTTTTAGAAAATTCTACTACAATACTATCAACATTTGGTTTGGGCATAAAAACATTGCGACTAACATCAATTAATTTTTTTACATTAAAATAGTAATCAATATATACTGATAAAGAACCATAATCCTTTGTTCCTGGACAAGCTTTAAAGCGATCTCCTACTTCTTTTTGAACCATAATACAAATTTTATCAACTGGTAAACTGTCTTCAATAATTTTAACAATTATTGGGGTTGTTATATAATACGGAAGATTTGCTACCACATATAGCTTATTGTAATTATATTTTTTTATATCTTCTAATACATTTGCCTTTAAAAAATCTATATATTTTATAGTAACATTATTACACTCTGATAAACTATTAGCTAACACATCTTTTAATGTTGTATCTATTTCGTAGCATAAAATTGATTTGGCATATTTTGCTAATTTATAAGTTAAAGAACCTGCTCCTGGACCTATTTCTATTACAAGAGTATCTTGATCAATGCCTGACTTAGTTATTATACTATTAATTATATTTTCATCAACTATAAAATTTTGACCAAATTGTTTTTTAAAACGAAATTGATTATTATCTAACATATCTTGCATTTTTTTAGGAGAATATTCCATAAAAATCACCATACTTATTATAACAAAAAAAGATAGGATTACCAACCCCATCTTCTTACAGTATATGAAACATTACGACTACCTGCTATACGAATTCCTGTATCATTTTTATCTGAAAAAGCTAAGTCCATCCATACGACTCCTTTTTTTATTGCTTGTCGCATAGATCCACCTGTATCCAAAACAATAGCATTAAATACTGGTAATTTTCCATTATCAATAGTAACAATAGTTCCACAAGGAAAGGCACTAAGTGCTGCTGCTACTATTCGTACTTTTCCATATTCACTATCAACATAATATTGACCATTTTTAATTAAACTATGCTTTTTACCCTTAACCATACATGCTACATTTCCAGCCTTACTACAACCAACACAGTATGGTGTATAAGCTGTAAGACGACCCGTATATTTTGTAGCTTTTGCAGTACCTATCTCAACGACTCTATTAACAGCATTCTTAAATACTTTAGTATCACCATTTTGATAACGATAAACTAATCCATATTCTCCCTCTTTTATTACCTCAGGAGATGAATCAGCTGCTTTCTTATCATTATAAACATATTCTGTTTTATAATTTACTACTTCATTTAAGACTGTTGCTGTTTTTGTATAACTCAAATTTTCTACATCTGATTTTTCCTCACTATAATCTCCAATGTTAAAAAAAGAAACTAAAGTTACAAGTAATACAGACAACCAATTACCTAAAATTTGAAGTAAATATATATCCATATATGTCACCTCATCTAGTTTCTAAAACTAAATTAATTTTATCATACATGAATAGGCAAGTCAAATTGCTCAATAGCATTTTCAGTCGTCACTTTCAACACTTGCTCAGTTGAAATGCCTTTAATTTCGGCTATTTTTTCAGCAACATATAAAACATTCTTAGGATTATTTCTTTTACCTCGATATGGCTCTGGAGTTAAAAAAGGGCTATCTGTTTCAAGTAGTAAATACTCTAAAGGTATTTCTTTTACAACATCAATTAATTTTTTTGCATTTTTAAAAGTTAAAACTCCACCTATACCTAATTTAACACCTTTTTTCACTAGTTCTTTAGCCATTTCTAAACTTGATGAATAACAATGTAATACACATTTAACATCAGGATATTTACTAATAATATCATATGTATCTTTAATTGATTCTCTACTATGAATTACAACGGGCTTACGATACTTTGAAGCTAAATCCATCATTTTACAAAATACTTCTTTCTGATAATCTTTATTAGAATCATTCCAATAATAATCTAATCCTATTTCTCCTATACCAACTATTTTAGGATTATCTATATTTTGCTCAACAATATTAAAACTATCAGGCGTAATTTTATTAATTTCTTCTGGTTGAATTCCTATAACCCCATATACTTTTTCATACTTATTTACTAAATCAATAACTTCTAAATTAGTTTTATCATCTGTACCAGCAACAATCATAAAACCATCCATATTATTTATTACTTCATCAATATTATCATAATATTCATTAAATATATGACAATGTGTATCAATCATACTTATCACTTCAATCTAAAAAACTTTATACCAAATATTATAACATATATAATATACAAAAGATCTATTTGTCTAAAACTAACAACAAGACTACATACTAACATAACTAAAAGTACTGCCTCAAAAAACATAACTGCTGTCATTCCATATGTATCTTTTGTCATAGTAAATCTCCTCCCACTTCGTAAAGTATAACATAATACTTAAAAATCTGTTTTTATTAATTGTCGACAAATACGTACATTTTACATTTTTTTACAATAAAACTCGACTTCTTACAACAAATACATACAAATATTTGCAATATTAGCGCTCAAAAAAATGAATAATGATCGAAAAAACGTAACTAAATACTAAAATAATTACTAATAGTTACGCTTTATAAATTTATTTAATTATTTATTATCTTTTTCTATTCGTTTGAATAATGGTACTGGATCATTTAAAATAGTACCTTCTTTTAGTGCTCCAAACTCATCTATTGTATCAAATGATACCTTATCAGTATTTAATTGTCTAAAGATTTCTAAAGAAGTATCTGGTAAATATGGTTGTAACAAAACAGCACCGATTCTTATTGATTCTAACAAATTATATAATACTGTTTTTAATCTATCTTTATTTTCTTCTTTAGCTAATACCCATGGAGTAGTTTCATCTATATACTTATTGCATCTACGGAATATTTCAAAAATTTCATCTAATGCTTCTGGAATCTTCAATTCATCCATATAATTTGCCACTTTATCTTTAGCACCTATTACAAAATCAATCAATTCCTGATCAATAGTTTCAATTGAACTTCCTTTTGAAACAACATTATCAAAATATTTCTTATTCATCGCTATTGTTCTATTAACTAAATTTCCTAATACATTAGCTAAATCAGCATTTGTTCTATTAATTAATGACTCCTCTGAAAAATTACCATCACTTCCAAATGGCACCTCTCTTAATACAAAATATCTAACAGCATCTTTACCATAATCTTTAATGTATTCACGTGGATCTTTATAATTACCTAAAGATTTAGATATCTTGCTACCATTAATAACTAACCATCCATGACCAAATACCTGTTTTGGTAAAGGTAAATCAAGTGCCATTAACATAATTGGCCATACAATAGTATGAAATCTAACAATTTCTTTACCTACAATGTGTAAATCAGCTGGCCAATATTTATTAAAATTACTCTCATCATCACTACCATAACCTAAAGCAGTAATATAATTTGTTAAAGCATCTAGCCAAACATATACAACATGATTAGGATCAAAATCAACTGGTATTCCCCATTTAAAACTTGTTCTAGATACACATAAATCTTCTAATCCAGGTTTAATAAAATTATTAATCATCTCATTTTTTCTAGATACAGGCTGAATAAATTCAGGATGACTCTCGATATATTCAACTAATCTATCTTGATACTTACTTAACTTAAAAAAGTATGCTTCCTCTTGTGCCTCTTCAACATCACGACCACAGTCAGGGCATTTTCCATCAACAAGCTGAGATTCTGTCCAAAATGATTCACAAGGTGTACAATATAAGCCTTTATATTCGCCCTTATAGATATCACCTTGATCATATAATTTCTTAAAAATCTTTTGTACAGCTTTACAATGATAATCATCTGTTGTTCTAATAAACTTATCATAACTTATTCCTAATGATGCCCATAAATCTTTAGCATCCATAATCACCTTATCAACAAACTCTTGTGGTGATACACCAGCTTCTTGCGCTTTTTTCTCAATCTTTTGACCATGCTCATCGGAACCAGTCAAATAAAAAGTATCATATCCATTTAACCTTTTA
This sequence comes from Roseburia sp. AF12-17LB, assembly GCA_963607615.1. Lineage (GTDB taxonomy): Bacteria > Bacillota_I > Bacilli_A > RF39 > UBA660 > UBA5578. The sequence goes on along the minus strand of CAVDCT010000012.1, from coordinate 24,359 downwards.
TAGCGAGCAATCGCATCTGCTATTATCGTAGTATAACAATGCCCTATATGAAAATTAGCACTAGGATAATAAATTGGTGTTGTAATATAAAATTTTTTCTTTTCCATAATATTCCTCCTTAATTAGTACTACCTAAGCCACCATCTCTAGTAGATAAAATTTCTTCTTCATTATCAACTGTTAAAAATTTTGTAAAAATTCCTTGACCAATACGATCACCCTTTTTTACAACAAAATCCTTATCACCATGATTTTGAAAACTAAACCAAGCATGACCTTCATTAGTAGGATTATTATAATAATCACTTTCAAAAATTCCAATTTGATTAGTCATTCTAACATTGTATTTGAAACCCATACTACTTCTTACAACTAGCATCAACATTTCATCTTCGTTCATAGTAAACTTAACTCCTGTTGGAATTTTCTTAACCTCACCAGGATGCAACACAAAATCAACTGGACTATAAAAATCATATCCTGCACTGTATTTTGTCTGCCTTTTTGGTAGAGTTAAATTTTCATAATCTGATTTGTTATCACCAATATCTTTTTGCCACTGCTCCCAACTAATACGTTCAAATTTTCTCATAATACGCCTCCTACAAAAAAACACGATCTATCCAAAGGACGAATAGATCGTGATACCACCTTTATTTATAATTAATATTTAATAATTAATTACCTCAAAACTTTAACGCAGTTAACGTCTTAACTTTATCGATTAAGAAGCTCCAGAGCCATTCGAAATACTTCCTGTTATCTGCTTACACCAAACCAGACTCTCTTTAAACATTTCATATTTTTCTTTCTTTCATCGCCTTTAGACAAAGTCATTATAACACATTAAGCTTTATTCTTCAATATATTTAGTTAAAAAAGAAGAAACAATATTAACAACCTTTAAATCTGTTTTGTCAACGCTTCTATCTAATCGATATAGACAAATTATTCCTACTTCTTCGCTATTAGCAACTATGGTTTCATTAATATAACTACAGTTAATTACATCATCTTCAGTTATCTCTAATTCTTTTGTATATGTTTCAAATAAAGATTCTCTTCTTTTAATAGAATTAATTAATTTATTACTTACAGGTTTATTTAAATATTTATCTTTATATATACCTGAATAAGCTAAAATAGTATCTCGTTCAGCTATTAAAACCTCTGCATCTAAAAACATATTTAAAGTATCGGTTAACTCCTGTGCTAAAGCCTGTAATCTTCCTAATTTAGAATATTTTTTTAAGCAAAAGCCATCATTAATCAAAGAAAACTCTAAATAATCGTCTTCTCTAATATTATATCTTTCTCTTATTTCTTTTGGAATTACTAAACGACCCATGCCATCAATTTTTCTAGTTAAACCCGTATCTATCATTAATATCACCTTTCTTTACTATTTTGAACATCAAAATAGTTTTTATACTTTAAAAATATCTAATTGTATGCTATAATTATCTAATTATAAAGTTCAAATTATATTAATGAAATTGGGACTAAAAATATAATAGATTAAAATGTTTAATTCATAAAATAGTTTATAACTATATAGATAAGGAGTGTGTTTATGAAAGCAACATTTGTCTTTGGTCATAAAAAGCCTGACACAGATTCAGTTTGTAGTGCTATTGCACTTGCAAATTTAAGGAATCAATTAGGTGAAAATGCCATACCAAGAATATTAGGAGATTTAAATCCTGAAACAGAATTTGTATTAGATTATTTTAAGATCAAAAAACCAAAATACTTAAATGATGTTCGTTTACAAATAAAAGACTTAGAATATGGAAAAGGATTTTATTGTAATCAAAATAATTCTCTTTATAATGTAATTAATCAATTAAAAGAAGAACATCTAAGTTCAATTCCTATAGTAGATGATGACAATAAATATCTAGGACTTGTATCTATGAAGAATATAGCAAATTCTATTATCAGTTGGGAATATGATATACTTGATACATCTTATAAAAATATAATCGATACATTAAATGGAGAAGAACTACTAAAATTTGATGATGAAATTAATGGTCATATTTTAGTTGCATCTTACCGTAGTGAAACATTTATTAAAAATATTGATATAACACCAGAAACAATATTAATAGTTGGCGATCGTCATGGAATTATTGAGTATGCTGTTGAAAAAGGAGCTAAATTAATCATTTTAACTGGAAATAATATCATAAAAGAAGAACATCTAGAAAAAGCTCGTAAAAATCATGTAAATATTATTAGAACAAAACTTCGTACTTTTAATGTCGTTAAAATTATTGGAATATGTAATTATGCTAAAACACTATTAGAAACAGATGTAAGTTTCTTTGAAGAATTAGATTATGTCAAAACTTTTACAGAAGAACATAATAAATTAAGACATAAAGTATACCCAATCATCAATCGTGATAAAAAATGTCTTGGTGTTATTCAACCATCAGATATCAATAATAAAATAAAGAAAAAAGTATTTTTGGTAGACCATAACGAAAAGGAACAAAGTGTAGATGGATTAGATGACGCAGAAATTGTTGGAGTTGTAGATCATCATAAACTTGGAACAGTTGGAACATCACAACCTATCAATTTTCGTAATATGCCTGTTGGCTGTACAGCAACGATTGTTTTCCAATTATACAAAGAAAATAATATTTTAATTCCAAGACCAATTGCTGGGTTAATGTTGGCAGCGATTATATCTGACACTTTATTGTTTAGATCACCTACTACTAGCCAATTAGATATTGATACAGCAAAAAAATTAGCTAAAATAAGCAATACCGAAATGGAAAGTTTTGCCATTGAAATGTTTAAAGCAGGATCTTCAATAAAAGGTAAAACAATGGAAGAAATATTATTTACAGATTTTAAAAACTTTAATGAAGATGACTACAAAATCGGAGTTGGTCAAATTACTACTTTAAATATTGAAGATATTCAAAATAAAGAATCTGAATTATTAGAAGTACTAGAAAAAGAAGGAGGTATTAATGATTATGACATTTTAGCCCTTTTTGTTACTGATATTATAAAAGAAGGTTCTTATCTTTATTTTAGTGAAAAAAGTAAAAAAATACTTGAAAAAGCGTTTGATATTGATAATCTAACTGAAGGATATTACTTACCAGGAGTTGTATCACGAAAAAAACAAATGATTCCAAATATATTAAATGTTATTGATTAATAAGTAAAACAGGTGTATAACCTGTTTTTTGATATACAATAATTATTGAAAATATAAAAATTATTTGATAAATTTTAAATAAGAGAGGTTAGAATATGGAAAAAAGAAAAAAAAGTAAACTTCCTATATTAATAATAATCTTATTAATTATAATATTAAGTATAGGATATAGATTTTATTTATCAAAAGATAAAAACAACAATTCAGTAGTATCTAATAGTAATATTACAAATAGTGATAATAATAGCAACAATAACAGCAACACTAGTAATATTGAAAACATAAGTAACATTAATAGTAATAATAATATTGAAAATATCAGTAATAGTAATGAAAATACAATATCAAATTCTAATCAAAATAGTAATAATTCTAACAAAGTAAATAGTAATAGTAATAAAACAAATCATACATCCTCTATTACAAGTAACAAATCATCGAATAAAACTTCAAATAAAACTAGTAATACTAGCAATACAAGTAACACTAAAACATTAAATACAAATGGTTCATTTAGTGGTATATTTCAAAAAAATAACTTGAAAATCACTATTTTTCAAAACAAATCATCAAAAATGCACTACCGTATTGTTAACACTAGTACTGGAAGACAATATATTGGTAAAGCTGATATAAATAATAAAAAAGCTATTGGTACAATTAATTATACTTATACATTTGCCTTAAATAACACTGGATTACAATTATCAACTACTGATCCAAACAAAGAACTTAACGGAAATTATAATAAAATAAGTAATTATACTTATCGTAATTATTATAGTGACTATATAGGAGATTTAAAATATGAAGACAGCATTTATAATGGTATATTTACCGGAGAAAAAGGAACAATAAAACTTTATCAAAGTAATGCTAAAGAGGTTGTTATAAACATGAAAATAAATAATAAAACTTATAATCAAACATTAGATATTGATAATGGTAAACTATTACATAGTGATACTAATGGAAATATAGATATAACAATAGAAAACGACACTTTAAAAGTTATATCATCATCACCTTCAGCTGTTCATCCATTATTTAGTGCGACTGGTACATACACCAAAAATAAAAAATACACAATTGAACAAATTGTTGATGATCGCTTTTAATCTATTAAATAGAATAATGTTTTAATAAAAAATATTCAACATTATTCTATTTTTTTTATAATTTTAAAATAGAAATATGTATGTCAAAATAAGTAAAATTTCAATATATATATCAATAATAAATATTTTTTATATTGATAATAAATAGAATATTTGATAAGTTTATTATGGTGATTATATGCAAGATAATAACTATAATAATAGTAAGTTTATTAATTATAATATTGCTGGTACAGTTCAACCAGAGAAACCCAAGAAAAAAAAGAGAAAAAAAATAATATTTATTATATTGTTATTAATTCTTCTGTTAATAGCAGGATATTTGTTTTATATTAATAAAATAGAAAAAGAATCTAATAAAAAGAGTAATGATAACTATGAAGAATATGATCCTAACTATAAAATAGAAGAAAGTAATAGTAATGTTACATCAAACGTAACTTCAGATATAACATCAAATATTACTTCTAATGTTATTACATCTAATTCTAATAAAACTAGTAATACACCATCAAAAGTAGCTGTATCTAGTATAAGTTTTTCTTCTAGTGCAACAGGTATAAATGTTGGTGGAAGTAAAAAACTTAGTGTTATAATTAAACCTACGAATGCAACCAATAAAGGTGTAACATGGTCTAGTAGTAATTCTAGTATTGTATCAGTTGATCAAAATGGGAAGATAACAGGTAAAAAAGTTGGAAGTGCTACTATAACAGCAACTGCTAAAGATGGTGGTAAAAAAGCTATTTGCAAAGTAACAGTAACTGCTAATACAGTAGTTGTTCAAAGTATAAAATTGAATGTTTCTACTTTAAATATGGGAAAAGGTGGTATAACAACCTTATCAGCAACTATTACACCTAGTAATGCAACTAATCAAGCCATTACATGGTCTAGTAGTAATTCTAATATTGTATCTGTTGATCAAAATGGTAATTTAAAAGGTGTTGGGGTTGGAACAGCTACAATTACTGCTACAACAAAAGATGGAAATAAAACCGCAAGCACTAAAATAACAGTTAGTGCTCCAGGAGTATCTAGTATATCAATGTCAGCCTCAAGTTCAACTATTTATATAGGAAAATATTTATATCCGACTATAACATATAATCCAAGTGATGCCACAGGAAAATCAGTTACATGGTCTAGTAGTAATTCTAGCATTGCAACAGTAAATAGTTATGGTAAAGTTACTGGAATAGCTGAAGGTGATGTCACAATTACTGCTACAACGCCTAATGGAAGGAAAGCAATCAAAACATTCTATGTAAGACATGACCCATCTACCTTTCAAGTCCGTCTAATAAGAACAACAAGTAAAAATCCAAAAACTGGAGAAATTTTAGGTTATTATTATACATATATCATATCCCCTCTAACATCTTCATCATATGGTAAATATTCTACCAGTTATATATATTATAATGGAAAAAAAATAACAGGTTCTTTATCTTCAAGTAGCGCAACTGTATATAATACTAACATTAAGTCAGTAACTATTTATAGTTCTAATGGAAAAGGAATAACCTGCACTCCTATATATGAACTAAATTAAAACAGATATGAATGTTTGAACTGAACCCTGTTTCTTGGACAAAGAAACAAGGTTCATATCAGTTCATCATACCTGTTTTTTTATACTATCTTTTATAATATTTAATAAATCAATTAAATAATAGATATAATGTTTATCTAAATTAATCGTATCTAATGTTATAATTAATTCTTTATTTTTCATACTAAATCTAAATTTTCGACTTAAAGAACATACCTTAATAAATAATTTATCACCATCAATATTATTTGAGATTTCAACTGGTAAAGATATAGAAATAAAATTTTTAGTTTGATTAACTTTTGTTATCTTTAAATCAGTTGCTAAATGTTCAAATAACTCTTCATACATATATATTATAATATCATCTGATAAAGGCCCAAAGCGATCTTGTAATTCTTCCTTTATAGACTCTAATGATTCTATACAATCAATTTTATTAATTTTTTTATGTATTTCAATCTTTAAATCTTCTTCTTTAACATAATTATCATTTATAGTTGTTGATACTTCAATTAATGGTTGAGTATTAATTTCATTTTCTTCTATTATATCTTTTCCTTTTAATTTATTTACCTCTTCATTTAACATACGCAAAAATAAATCTACACCTATTGAATCAATAAAACCTGCCTGTTCACTACCTAAAATATCTCCAGCACCACGAATAGATAAATCACGCATTGCTATTGAAAAGCCACTACCTAACTCAGTAAATTCTTTTATAACATTTAATCTTTTAGTTGCAACTTCCGTTAAAATACGTCCTCTTTTATACATTAAATAACAATATGCTATTTTATTACTACGCCCTACTCGACCACGAATTTGATATAATTGTGACAATCCAAAGCAATCAGCATCAATAATAATCAAAGTATTAACTGTTGGAATATCTATACCTGTTTCAATAATTGTTGTACATATCAAAACATCAAACTCCCCAGCTTGAAATTGACTCATTACATCTTCTAAATCTTGTTTATCCATACGACCATGTGCAAAAACAATTCGTGCTTCTGGTACTAATTTTGATATTTCATGGACTTTAGACTCCATATTATCAATATGATTATATAAAAGAAAAATTTGCCCTTTTCGTGCCATCTCCTTGTATATAGCATCCTTAATAATTTGACTATTTTCTTCTAATACATACGTTTGAACAGGGCATCTATTAGTTGGTGGTGTCTCAATTAAAGACAAACTTCGAACACCAGCCATAGACATTTGTAATGTTCTTGGAATAGGAGTAGCACTTAGTGTCAATACGTCTATATTAGTTTTATATTGCTTAATTTTTTCTTTATGTTTTACCCCAAATCTTTGTTCTTCATCTATTATTAATAATCCTAAGTTTTTAAATTCGATATCATCACTTAATATACGATGTGTACCAATTAATAAATCTATTTTTCCTTCTTTTAATCTATTTATAATATTTTTTTGCTTTTTAGAAGTTATAAATCTATTCATTACTTCAATCTCAACATCAAAACCTTTAAATCTTTCAATAGCATTATTATAATGCTGAGTTGACAAAATTGTAGTTGGACAAAGAAGTGCTACTTGCTTACCAGATAAAATAGCTTTAAATATTGCTCTAAAAGCTACTTCTGTTTTGCCATAACCAACATCACCACATAATAATCTATCCATTGGAGTATTAGATTCCATATCTTTTTTTATTTCATCAATTACTCTAATTTGATCAGGTGTTTCATCATAAACAAATTCCTTTTCAAATTCTAATTGTGTTTTATCATCTGGAAGAAAAGCAAAACCTTTAGTATTTTCTCTTTCAGCATATAATTTTAATAAGTCCCCTGCAATACTTTCTATTTTAGAACGAACACGTAACTTAGTTTTCTGCCATTCTATTCCGCCTAATTTATTTAATTTTGGAACTACACCATCTCCTGCTGAATATTTACTTATAAGCTCAAGTTTCTCAACTGGTATATATAATCTATCTCCACCTTTATACTCCAATTGGAGGTAGTCTTTTTTTAAACCATTTTTTGTTAAAGTTTTAATACCACAATAAACTCCAATACCATGAACATTATGAACAATATAATCTCCTATTTCTAACTTGTTAATATCTCTTACTTTATTACCAAACTTAAACTTTGTTTTATATAGAAAATTACTTTCCTTTTTATTATATAGTTCTTTTTCACTAATAACTATATTCTTATCAATAATGTAACCAGTATTTATATTTTTAATAATGACATTTATCTTATTGCTAATTATATTATTTTCATCAGTAATAATTATATTATTATTATTTAAATCAGTTAAAAGTTTATTTCTTTTATATATAGTAGATAAACAAATAACAATAGTATATTTCATATCTAAATATTTATTAAGTCTATTATTAATATCTACACTAGTACCAATAAAATTCTCTAATTCACTAACATTATATTTATAAAAATCATCATTAATTAAAAAATTATTATCAAAACTATACAAATAATAAATATTTGTGTAAATATTTAAGCATAATTCATGCATATAGCGAGTTTTAGGGTCCAATTGATTATTTATACTATACTCTGCCATTTCGTCGCTTAAAAGGTTATAACTAGCTAAAATTTCATTATAATCATTAACAATTATAATTCCATCATCAATATAATCTACAATATTAACAGGGTCAATAAATTTAACTATATCACGATGCTTTATATTTATATCATCTATATGTTCTCCTACAATAAACTCTGTATTAGGAACTATTTCAACAGTTTTTAAATTATTTACTGTAAGTTGACTATCTACATCAAATTCTCTAATACTATCAATAGTATCTCCCCAAAATTCTATTCTAATAGGATTGGTACAACCTAACGGAAAAATATCAATCACAAATCCTCTAATAGCCATTTCTCCTGTTTTGTTAATAATAGTTTCACGTGTATATCCTAATTCATATAATTTTCCAACTAATGTATCCATATTATAATCTTCATTTATATTTAAAGAAATAAAACTATTATAATATAATTGCTTTGAAGGTAAAAAACGCAAAAATCCCATTAAATTAGTAATAATTATTTTTTTACTATCTAACAACTGATTTAAAGTTTCCAATCTAGTAATTTTAAATTCTGGTGATACAGCTAACGCTTCACTAGTCAAAAAATCATCCATAGGAAAAAAAACAACATCATTAGTATAATTACTAATCGTTTGATAAAATACATTTGACTCATATAATGTATTTGTGACAAAAAGAATAGATTTCTCTATTCGTATAAATTTATTATATACATATAATGCTTTTAATTCATTATTCAAACCACCTATATTCTTCTCTAGATGATTTCCTAATATATTTTCAAATATAGACATATAAAACCTCTCATTATTTCTTTATGTAGCAAAAATTATTACTTACGATTATACTTATTCATAACATTATCAAAAGGTAAAGATAAATAGTCTTCAATTATATTTGGTACCTCTTCAATTATAGGTTTAATTTTATTAAATTCATCACTAGTAAAAGAACCTAATACATAATCTTTTGTATCTATTGATTTATTATTAGATATTCCTATTTTTAATCTTTTATAATCTTTAGTAGACAAATTTAACTCTATATTTTTTAAACCATTATGTCCTCCACTAGAGCCTTTAAAACGTAATCTATAAGTTCCTACGCTTGTATCCAAATCATCGCATATAACCAAAATATCTTCCACTTTCAATTTATAGAAATTCACAAAATCTCTAACTACTTCTCCAGATAGGTTCATATATTTTTCCGGTTTCAATAATATTATTTTTTCACCTTTTAATACTAATTCACCATATCTACCACTAAATTTAGTTTTATTTAGGGTTATATTATAATAATTTGCTATAGAATCAATAGCCATAAAACCAACATTATGTCTTGTTTTCTCATATTCATGACCAGGATTTCCCAAACCTACTATTAATTTCATATACATCACTTTCCTTGATTCTTTAAATACATGTCATATACTTCACTTTTTTTCAAATTTCGCTCTTTTGCAACTATTTTAATTGCATCTTTACTGGAATAGCCATCATCAATATACATATCTATATGTTCTAATATTGTCATCGAAAATTCATGGGAAATATTATTTCCCTCTACTACAACTACAAGTTCCCCTTTAAAATCAATGTTTTGTTCTATAATTTCTTCAACTGTTCCACGATAAACTTCTTCGTATTTTTTTGTTATTTCCCGGGAAATACTTATTCTTCTATTATTTCCCAAAACTGTTTTAATATCATTTAATGTGTCTTTAATACGATGTGGAGCTTCATAAAATATAATAGTAGCATTAACATTTTTTAAATCTTCTAATTCACTTTTTCTCTTTGCTGTTTTGCTATTTAAAAAGCCATAAAACATAAAGGGTTTAGGCTCTATTCCTGACATAATTAAAGCTGGAATTAATGCGTTAGCACCAGGTAAACCTACTACATTATATCCTTCATTTATTGCGAATCTAGCTAAATCATAACCAGGATCACTAATAACAGGAGTTCCTCTATCACTAACAAGACCTACATTTTGTCCACTACTTAAATAATTAAGTAACTTTTCATGATTATTAAATTCATTATGTTCATGGTTTGTTACCATTTTTTTATTTATATTTAAATACTTTAATAATTTTCCTGTTTCTCTTGTATCTTCACAAAATATAACATCTACATTCTTTAATGTTTCAACTGTTCTGTATGTTATATCATCTAAATTTCCTATTGGTGTTGGAATTAAATATAATGTTGGAGTATTATCGTAACTTTTTTGTGACATATTTTCACCTCAATTATTTTCAAAATAAATTTTTATTTCATCTGTATATTTACCATTTAAATCATGTGATACCAATGGTGGTAATATTTTTACACCTGGTCTACCATTTTTTCTACCTTCAACCAATAATATATTAGCTTCACTATTTTCGTGTGGATATATATATTGAATTCTTTTAGGTTCAATATTATTGTTACGCATTGCCTGTATTATATCACTTAAACGCTCTGGTCTATGAACAATACCTATTATTCCATTGTTATTTAATAAATATTTAGATACAGTCATTATTTGTTCAATATTTAATTTAATTTCATGTCGAGCTAACGTTTTATAATCATTTAAGTTAATATTTGATGTATCCAAATATTTAAAATATGGTGGATTACAAGTAATAAGATCAAAACTTCCAACTTTATAGTTTTTATATATTTCATTAATATCTGCATTAACAATCTCTATTTGCTCACCTAAATTATTAATTTCAACACTCTCTTTTGCCATTTTATACACTTCTTCTTGAATTTCAATACCAATAATCTTAGCTTTAGTTTTAGTTGATAAAATAAGAGGAATTGGTGCATTTCCACATCCAATATCTAATATATTTTTAATATTTTTGTTTAACGAAACAAAATTAGGTAACAATACAGAATCCAATGAAAAATTAAACATGTTAGTATCCTGTACTATATATAAATCTTTATAACCTAATAAATAGTTAATTACTTTCATCTTTATCCCTTTGAAATTCTACGATTCCAATATCTGGTATATTAACTTTATATATTCCCTTTAAAACATCAACAGAAACAACTCTACCTTCTCCTTGGGATGTTTTAATTTTTTTATTCATTTGTGGCAATCCCTTAGAACATTCTTTATAGCATTCATTTTCATATTTTAAACAACATAACAACCTTCCACATATTCCATTAATTTTTGAAGGATTTAAAGCAATATTTTGAGTTTTAGCCATATTAATAGATATAGAATCAAAATCATTCATAAATTTTGAACAACACAAAGGTCGACCACATTGTCCATACCCACCAATTTCTTTTGCTCTATCTCTTACACCTATTTGTCTTAACTCTATACGTGTCTTATATATATTAGCTAAATCTTTTGCTAATATACGAAAATCCACTCTATTATCCGCCATAAATCTAAAAAACAATTGATTTCTATCATGTGTATAAGTTGCATCTATAATATACATATTAAGATTATATTTTCTTACTAAATCGCGACATTTTTGAAGTGCTTTTTTACTATCCATTATATTTTTGTTATTTTTTTTTATATCATTGGAATCTGCTATTTTTTTAACAATATTTAAAGGTAAAACAACAGAATCATCAGAAATTTCAATTATAGGTGACATTACAGTACCAAATTGCAAACCCCTTTCAGTTTCTACAATTACACAATCGTTTACAGATAAATCTAATTCATTAGGAGAAAAATTATATATTTTTCCATTTTTTTTGAAAGATATTCCTACAACCTTTACCATTTTACACCTCACTTAACAGGATAACTAATTTATCCATTAATAAATTAGCATTTAAATTGAATTTTATATTTATACTTAAATCAACTAATACCTTAATTTTAGAAGATATAGAACTTAAATCATTATTTGTAATGATTTCCTGCATTGACGCTTTATAGTCACCATAATATTCACAATCTAAGCCTAATAATTGATTTAAAACGTCTTTATAATACAATATAAGCATCTCAAAAGCAATAGTTATTTTTTTTCTATCGTTAAACATTTCAATAAATTCTTTATTTTTATATACAATTGTTTTTTCTTTATTTTTTTCAAAAAAGCTTATATATTCAATAATTTCATCAATATAAGATATTCCTATATCATTAATAAAACTATTATATGCTTCCTCATCACTATATAAATATTTTCCAATATATTCGATAGAAGTATTTTTACCATTAAAGCTATTATTTTTTTTAAATGATAAGATTTGACATCTTGATATTATAGTATTTAGCAATTGATACATATTATTAGTAAGTAAAATCGCTACTATCCCTTCTGGTGGTTCTTCTAGAAATTTAAGCAAAGAATTAGCAGCTGAAGTATTTAAACGTTCAGCCTCTTTAATTATATATATTTTTTTATTTCCAATTAATGATTTAGTCATAAATTCACGTTGCAATTCCTCTAATTGTTCTTTTTTTATCCATTGTCCATCAGCTTGTATAATTTTAATTTCCAAAAAATTATTAGTATCTATATTATGACACTGTACACAATTTTCACATAAATTGTTATTTGAATAATTATGTGGACACAATAAAAACTTAGCAAAAGCTAAGGCAATATCTAATCCTTTAGAATATCCATTCAATTCAAATAAATAAGCATGAGAATATTTATTTTTTTTTAGAGAATTAGTAAATACTTTATAAACTATAGGTTGTTCGTCCTTAAAATCATCCAACATTTTTACACCTAATTTCTAAAAGGCACTAATATAAATAATTATTAAACTAATTAATCCCGGAACTCCAAAAAAAGCAACATATCCGATTGTAATTACATTTAAAGGTACTATTATATTTAAAGGTTGTGCCAATATATTATATCCATAAATAAAAAAAGCTGCTATTATTATTCTTTTAAATATTTTAAATATCTTAGACATATTATCACCAATACAATAATATGCCTAAGTATAATATTAAGAACTAACCTTCATCAACTATTTTTTTTCTATTTTCTAATGCTAATTCTAATGTTAAGGAATCAACATAATCAATATCAGTTCCGAGTGGTACCCCATGTGCTATTTTAGATACAATAACATCGGTATCTTTCAATAATTTTGAAATATATAAAGATGTAGTTTCTCCCTCTATACTAGGCTTAACTGCTAAAACTACTTCTTTTATTCCATTATTTTTAATTCGATTAATTAATCTATCTAAATCTATATCCTCAGGATTAATACCATCTAATGGAGAGATAAGGCCATTAATAACATGATAGCAACCATTAAAAGTTCCTAATCGTTCAAATAGCATTATACTTTTTGGGTCCTCAACAACGCATAAAATTTTCTTGTTCCTTGAGTCGCTTTTACATATATCACAAATATCCTCTTCAGATAAATTGTTACATATTGAACAACGCCTAATTTTAATTTTTGTATCAGCAATTGACTTTGAAAATAAGTTTATAACTTCTGAGTCTAAATCTAAAGTTGCTAAAGCATATCTTTCTGCTGTTTTCTCACCTATTCCAGGTAATTTCTTAAAGCATTCGATTAAATTTTGAATAGTATTAGGGTAACGCATTAAAATAAACCTGGAATATTTGGCATACCTTTTGTATATGCTCCCATTTTTTCTTCTGTTACCTTATCTATTTCATTTATAGCATCATTTATAGCAACTACAATCATGTCTTCTAGCATTTCAATATCATCTTTATCTAACTCTTCTGCCGATATTTTTACACTTTTTAATTTTTTCTGACCATTCATTACTACTGTAACTAAAGAACTTTTACCAGTAAATTCTGTATTGTTTATTTCTTCTTGAGTTTTTGTCATATCTTTCTGTAATTTTTGAACCTGTTTCATCATTGCTTGCATATTCATATTTATACCTTCTTTCTTTATTCATATTCAATTATACCATTAAACATATCGTCAATGGAATTAGATTCTATTTTTTCTTCACTTTTTTTTACCTGAAAAACATCAATCAAAGATATATCTTCCTTCTGATATTTATAATTTTCTTTATGTTGATTATAATCATTTTTTATGAAATTCCAATCATTTAAATCAATTGCTATAACTTTATAATCATTTAACAAGCATTTTTTCAATAATTCCTCTATTTTGATTAGTTCCAAATTAAACGATTCTGCCATTAGTTCAGTTTTATACATAAACATTAAATAATCATCACTTACAGCCTTTAATTCACCATCTTTAATTAAAGATACGTATTTGCCATATTCAATATCTGAAAAATATTCATCTAATTTGTTTAAACTAATCTTTAGTTTTTCACGTTCACGTTGAGAAAATTTACATAAAGAATTATGAACTCTAATATTTTTCAATTTCATTAATTTGTCTTTATCATAACTAATTTCGTCTTTTTTTTCAATTGTCTGTGAAGGTTCTGCACATTTAGCTTTCTCTAATGATTTTTGAACATTTGGTGTTACAATTTTAACATCATTATTTTTAACGACATTATTTTTAATTTCATTAACAGATTTTTCTGCTTCAATTGTTATATTTTTTATTAATTCAATTTCAAGCAGCAATTTACTGTTATTAACATTTTTCATTTCTCCAACTAATGCAGACAAAGACTTAATATGATTATAAATTGACTTTTTATCATTAATGTTTTTTATTTTTTCATAGAAAGAATCATTATTATCAACTAAAGAAGGTGCACTAATATAAATTAAACAATCTTTCAATCTTTCTATCAATTCTTGAACTATTTTCACAATATTTTTTCCACTATTATCATACTCTTCCAAACTATTTAATAGACCAACTAAATCTTTATTTAAAATCTTTAAAATAAATTCATCTATTTCCTCTGGTAATAAAGTTCCGTTTATATCATGTATATCATTAATAGTAATCTGATCATCACTATATGCTAAAGCCTGATCCAATAAACTAATTGAATCCCTCATTCCACCATCAGATAATCTAGCAATTTCATATAAAGCATCATCAGTAATATTTATTTTTTCGGCTTCTGAAATAAATTTCAATCGTTCAACAATTTTATTATTGCTTACTTTTTTGTAATCGAATCGTTGACATCTAGATAAAATAGTTTTAGGTATCTTGTGAGGCTCTGTTGTTGCAAAAATAAAGATAATATGAGGTGGTGGTTCTTCCAATGTTTTTAAAAGAGCATTAAAAGCTTGATTAGTAAGCATATGTACCTCATCTATTATATATATTTTATATTTACTATTTGTTGGAACCAAAGTTATCTTATTTCTAATTTCACGTATTTCATCAACACCATTATTTGAAGCTGCATCCATTTCTATAATATCAATATTTTGATTATTATTAGCTTGTTCACATGAAATACATTTGTTACAAGGTTCAAAGTTATTAGGATTATGACAATTTAATGTTTTAGCAAATAATTTTGCAACACTAGTTTTTCCTGTACCTCTAGGTCCAGATAATAAATAAGCATGGCTAACAATATTATTTTTTATAGAATTTTTTAAAGTTTTAACAATAACTTCTTGGCCGACTATCTCTTCAAATGTTTTTGGACGATATTTTCTATATAAGGCTTGATACATTTTTTCACCTTCTAACTACATTTATTATACACTTTTATTCTTCAAAAAAAAAGAGACTATCTCTTATCAGAGAAAAATCCTTTAAGAAGTTGTTTATACTCGTTTTCTAATGTAGGATCATTTATTTTTTCAATTTGAACAATATGATTATTTTGAGAATTTTCTAAAATTCTACTCATATCACTTATTCCTCCAAACTTACTATTATCTAAAATATAATACACTTTGTTTATTCGGGATTGAATTAAAGCTCCGCAGCACATTATACATGGTTCCATTGTTACATACATTTCACATTCGTTCAAACGCCAATCATTTACTTTAATACTTGCATCTTCTATAGCTAATATTTCGGCATGTTTCGTTGCACAATTTAATTTTTCTTTTAAGTTATGTGTTTTAGCAACTATTTGATCATTTTTAACAATAACAGCACCAATTGGAATTTCTCCTTCTATGGCCGCTATTTTAGCTTCAAACAAGGCAAGATCTATATATTTTTGTTGCATAAATTCACCACCGATCATAATGTTTCACAAGAAACAAAAAAGCACACACATTTAGGAACTCTTAAGGCTGCTGTCTTCCAACTCTGACCTGATTCAAGTATAAATGTTGTGCTGATATAAATATATACTATTTTATTTAAAAAATCAAGTGTTTCACGCGAAACAAAAAAACAAGTGAGATTATTCACTTGCTTTTTTAATTTACTTTTCATTAGAAACCATAATTGTTTCACTATCTTGTTCGTTCTCATGACTTTCTTCAGATAATACATTTGATTGTTCATCCGACAAACTTTCTGAAACACCTGATTCTTCATCTGGAACTTCATCAGATTGTGGTTCTATGGTTGCTATTGTACTAACCTTTTGATCAGCTTTCAAATTAATTAACTTAACACCTTGAGCTACTCGACCAGTAGAAGAAACTTGAGTTAAAGACATTCTTATTGCTATACCAGTATTAGTCATTATCATAAGATCCTCATGTCCATCTACAATTTTAAACGCAACTATATTTCCATTTTTTTCGGTAACATTTAATGCTTTAACACCTTTACTACCACGATGTGTCATACGGTATTCATTAATATTAGTTTGTTTTCCATAACCCTTTTCTGTGACAACTAAAACCAATTGTTCTGGTTTAGCAATCTCGCATCCAACAGTAACACCATCACCTACATCAATACCACGAACACCTGATGCAGTACGACCCATAATTCTAATTTCAGATTCATTAAATCTAATCATACGACCGTTTGAAGAAGCGATTAAAATCTCTTCCCCACCAGTAGTTTTCTTAACATCTAATAATTCATCATCATCTTTTAAAGTGATAGCAATCTTACCATTAGTTCGAATATTATCAAATTCTTTAATATTAGTTCTCTTAACTAATCCTTGCTTAGTACAGAAAACAATATACTTATTAGGATCATCGTTTTCAATTTTTAACATTGATTTAACCGACTCATCCTTATCCAAAGGTAAAAGATTTACAATTGGTAATCCCTTTGATTGACGATTAAATAGTGGAACTTCGTAGCCTTTTATTCGATATACTCTACCTTTATTTGTAAAGAATAACAAATAATCATGTGTTGTCATATTAATAATATTTTCAACAAAATCTTCTTCATTAGTTCCCATACCTTTGATACCAACTCCACCACGATTTTGAGCTTTATAAGTATCTGTTGTTACCCTTTTAATATAACCTTTATTCGTTAATGTAATAACAATATCTTCTACTGGAATTAAAGATTCATCTTCAATATAATCAATTGCAGTCATATCAATATGAGTTCTTCGCTCATCAGAATATTTCTTTTTAATTTCTAACATTTCTTCTTTGATGATATCTAACACTTTCTGTTCTGATGCCAATATTGATTTTAGATCGGCAATTTCAATTAATAATTCTTTTAATTCTGCTTCTACTTTTTCTCGTTCAAGACCAGTTAATCTACGTAAACGCATTTCTAATATATTATTACTTTGAATTTCAGATAAACCAAATCTAGACATCAAATTATTTCTTGCTTCTTCATCATCAGAAGCACTTCTAATTATATTAACAACTTCATCAATATTATCAAGAGCTATTTTTAGTCCTTCTAAAATATGAACTCTTTTTTCTGCCTCATTTAATTCAAATTGAGTTCTCCTTATTACAACTTCTTTTTGATGATCAATATATTTAGAAATAATTGATTTCAATCCAAGTGTGCGTGGTACACCATTATCAAGCATTAATAAAATAATTCCATAATTTGTTTGAAAATTTGTATGTTTATATAAATTATTTAGAACAACTTGTGGATTAGCATCTCTTTTCAAAGTAATTGTAATTTTAACTCCATCTTTTAAATCAGTATGATAATCAGATATTCCTTCTATTGTTTTGTTATGAACTAGTTCTGCTACTTTATTTTTTAATTCAAGAGTATTTACTCCATATGGAACCTGATCTATAACTATATTACTATGAGATCCAGCCTCTTCAATGATAGCTCTACTTCTTATTGTAATACTTCCCCTACCAGTTTCATAAGCTTGCTTAATACCTTTATTACCTAAAATTATACCACCTGTTGGAAAATCTGGACCTTTTATATATTGCATTAATCCATCTGTATCTATATCAGGATTATCAATATAAGCAATACATCCATCAATTACTTCACCTAAATTATGTGGTGGTATATTAGTTGCCATACCTACTGCAATACCCATTGTTCCATTAACCAAAATATTTGGAAAACGAGATGGTAAAACTTTAGGTTCCTTTTTAGTAAAATCAAAGTTATCATCCATATCTACAGTGTTTTTTCTAATATCACGTAACAATTCTAATGATAATTTTGCCAAACGAGATTCTGTATAACGCATTGCAGCTGCTCCATCACCTTCAATATTACCAAAATTACCATGACCATCAACTAGCATATATCTTTGATTAAAGTCTTGGGCCATTCTTACCATTGCTTCATATATACTTGAATCTCCATGTGGATGATAATTACCCATAACATAACCTACTGTTGTTGCTGATTTACGATGTGGTTTATCAGGCGTATATCCTGACTCAAACATTGCCCACAAAATACGTCGGTTAACTGGCTTCAAACCATCACGTAAATCAGGAAGTGCACGTGCTGTAATAACACTCATTGAATATTCAAGAAAAGAAGTACTAACCTCACTAACAATATTATTTTCAGTTAAACTATCTCTTTCATGAAAGTAACCACTAAATTCAGAATTATTAACATGTAAGTCAACTTCTTTTTTGTTATTTTCTAACTCTTCGTTTTCTGGAGTATCTTGTTGTTTTTGATCATCGGCTGCTAAATCTACTAGTTTTTTTATTTGTTCATCATTATTTTCCATTTTCGCACCCCCTAAATATCAATATTAATTGCATAACCTGCATTCTCAACAATGAAATCACGTCTAGGTTCTACTTCATCGCCCATTAGTTTTTCAAATATAGCATCTGCTGCAACACAATCATCAACAGTAATCTTACGTAAAACTCGTTTTGTAATATCCATTGTTGTTTCATTTAGCTCTTCAGCATCCATTTCTCCTAAACCTTTCATACGAGCAACTTCAGCTCTAGCTCTAACATTTTCAGATAAGCCAGCTAAATATTTGTCTTTTTCTTCATCATTCAAAACATATTTACGCGTTTTACCATGCATTATTCTATATAATGGTGGCTGAGCTGCATAAACGTGACCTGCCTCTACTATAGGTTTAAAGAAACGATAAAATAATGTCAATAATAATACCCTTATATGTGAACCATCAACATCAGCATCTGTCATTATAATAATCTTATCATAACGAAGTTTAGATAAATCAAATTCCTCACCTATTCCTGTACCAAAAGCAGTAATAATAGTTCTAATTTCTTCGTTACCCAAAGCACGATCTAATCTAGCTTTTTCAACATTTAATATTTTACCTCTTAAAGGAAGAATTGCCTGAGTCATAGAATCTCTACCCTTTTTAGCAGAACCACCAGCCGAATCTCCCTCGACTATAAATATTTCAGATACTTTAGGATCTTTACTTTTACAATCAGATAATTTTCCAAAGAAATTTGTTGTTGTCAAATCACTTTTTCGAGTTATCTCACGAGCTTTTTTTGCTGCATTTCTCGCACGACAAGCAAGCATTGCTTTATTAACAATTATTTTTGCTTCATCTGGATTTTCAAGTAAAAATTTTTCAAATCCCTCAGAAAATACATTGTCAGCCAACTTTCTAACTTCAGAATTTCCGAGTCTACCTTTTGTTTGACCTTCAAATTGAGGATTTGGATGTTTACAAGATATAATCATTGTTATACCCTCTTTTACATCATCACCTGTTAAAGATTCATCTTTTTCTTTTAATAAACCTGTTTTACGTGCATAACTATTAATAACCCTTGTTAAAGCACGTTTTACACCATCCTCGTGAGTTCCACCGTCATGAGTATTAATATTATTTACGAAGGAATATATATTATCATTATATCCAGTATTATATTGAAGTGCTACTTCAAAAAATACATTATCTTCCATTCCTTCTAAATGAATAATATCTTCATGTATTGGAGTCTTTCCTTGATTAATAAATTTAACATATTCTGATATACCACCTTCATATATGAATGTTTCACCAGTAGTATCTTCTTCATCGCGATCATCACGTATTGTTATTTTAAGTCCTCTATTTAAAAAAGCTAACTCACGACATCTAACTTTTAATGTCTCATAATCATATAT
Source organism: Roseburia sp. AF12-17LB (assembly GCA_963607615.1). Lineage (GTDB taxonomy): Bacteria > Bacillota_I > Bacilli_A > RF39 > UBA660 > UBA5578. The sequence goes on along the minus strand of CAVDCT010000012.1, from coordinate 3,553 downwards.
ATCAGTATCAAATATATCTGGGTCTGGTTTAAAAGTAACCCAAGTACCAGTACGATTTTCTTCACAATCTCCAATAACCTTTAAAGGTTCTACTGCATGTCCACCATTTTCAAAACGTATAAAATGAATTTTGCTATTTTTATAAACAGTAACTTCAACCCATTTTGATAAAGCATTAACAACACTAGCACCTACACCATGTAATCCACCAGAAACTTTATAACCGCCTCCGCCAAATTTTCCACCAGCATGTAGTACTGTATAAACTGTTTCTACAGTTGATAAATGGGTCTTGGGATGAACATCTACAGGTATTCCCCTACCATCATCTTTTACAGTAATAGAATTTCCTTTATTAATTATAACTTCAATATTTTTACAATACCCAGCTAATGACTCGTCAATAGCATTATCAACTATTTCCCAAACTAAATGATGTAATCCCTTAACATCAGTTGTACCAATATACATACCAGGTCTTTTTCGAACTGCTTCAAGCCCTTCTAAAACTTGAATGTCCGAAGCATCATAATGTTCTTCATTCATTATCTTTCACCTCTTTTATTTTAATTAAATTACCTGAATCAATTTTAAATAACTTTGATTTCTTTATTAATTTTTTATCCAAATTGTTTAATTCAGTTGTAGTAATTATTGTCTGAATATCTTTACTAATATACTTCAACAAATTATTTTTTTTATCATCAGATAATTCACTAAATACATCGTCCAATAATAATATAGGAGTCGAATCCTTATATTTTTTAAAAATTTCAATCTCAGACAATTTTAAACAAAGAACAGCTATTCTTTGTTGCCCTTGGGAACCATAATTTTTTAGATTACTATTTTCAACTAAAAATTCATAATCATCTTTATGTGGTCCAAAAGATGTGGAACTCATTTTAATATCATAGGTTAAATGATTATCATAAAAATTCTTTAATTTTCTTTTACTAACAATATCATCCTTAATATCAATATCAATAGATGGTAAATATTTAATATTAAAACCTTCTAAACTCATTATATCCGTGTAAATATCTCCACAATAAGCATTAACTTTTTCAATATATTTATATCTCATTTTTATCAACATAATAGCTTTATCAATAAGATATCCTGTTAAAATATCAAAATACCTCATATCAACATTTAAATTATTATTTAACTTCTTTAAATACTCATTTCGCATACGTAATAATTTGTTATAATCATTTAATATAATAAAATAATTACTATATAATTGTGATAATTCTAAATTAAAATATTTACGTCTTATTTGTGGAGAACCTTTCAATAATTCCAAATCATCTGGATAAAAAATAATAATATTCATATTAGAAATATAATCACTAACTTTTTTAATCTGGCTATTATCTAATTTTAAGCCTTTTTTATTATTTTCTATCGTGACACTTAAATTAATATCAAGTCCACCTTTATTAATAGAACCACTTACTATTGCCCTTTTTTCATTGTCTTTTATTAAATTATTATCTATAAAAGAACGATGAGATTTAGTAATACCTAAAACGTATATACTTTCAAGTAAATTAGTTTTTCCTTGAGCATTATCACCATAAATAATATTTATACCTTTATAAAAACGAGTAGATAAATGATGATAATTTCTAAAATTAGTTAATTCTATCCTTTTTAAAATCATAATATCCCTCTTTTTTACATTTTTTTATGGCAATTTTGAATTTTATATTAAAACTAATACTCCTATACACAAGTTATATTATACCACAAAACAGGCTCATTAAAGAAAAAAACTTCAATTTTTGAAGCTTTTTTGATCATTTAATTTAGATTTTAACATAGTTGCTCTATAATATTGATTATCTAAAGAATATAAAGAAATATCTAAAGGTATTTTTTTATTATTAATAAAAGTAATATCACATCCAAAAATTGTTCTATCATATTTTTTTATATGATTAAGAGATAACCAACAATTATTTGAATTTCTTGATGAACCTGTTGGAAAAAAGATTAAATTTCGTGATTCTTCAATAATAATTGGAAATTTTGATTTAATACCTGTTAAATATTTAGTTCCCTCACATCTTCCTTTGTATGAGCTTCCATAAAATTTACAATTACTTTCTATTATTTTGTTACTATTTTTATTAACAATATATTCTTCCTCAGCTTCATATACTTTAGACATACTATCATCAATAGGAATAATTGCAATAGTATCAATATTAATTTCATATTCTTCTAACATAAAATTTCCCCCTGTCCGTTCGTTTTGAACACCATCTCTTATACACTTATATAGTGTCATATTTTGACAATTGGTGTAGAAAATATGTTTATTTTTTATATAAATTAAAAAGTTATGCACATTTTCCAAAATGTGCATAACTTTTAATATGTTCTGATTGGTAAAATCAATTGTAATAAATTACTACCTTCAGCATCATCTATAATAATTGGTTTTATTTCTCCATTGAATTTAAGTGCTATATCTTTTCCTTCAAATACTTTTATAGCATCCATCATGTATTTAGATGAAAACGCTATTTTAATATTATTATCTACTTTTTCTAATAATTCAACTTTTTCTTCTACATTTCCTATTTCAGGTATATTAGAAGAAATAATTAAGAAATTATCTTTTGTTTCTAACTTAATTATATTTTTTTCTTCTTCGTTAGTAAGTAAAGATGCTCTATCAATTGCATTATAAAAATTATTTAAATTAACTTTAACAATTAAACTAAAATCATTAGGGATTAATTTAGTAGTATCTGGATAAGAACCATTAATTAAACGAGTCATTATAGTAATACTATTAAATTTAAATACTACTTTATTTGAGAAGATATGTAATTCAACATTATCTTCATCACTATTTAGCAATTTTACAACTTCAATTAAATTTCTTGCAGGAACAATAATATCTGTATCCCCTATTTCAGTTTCATTTAATTCTAATTCCTTACAAGCTAAACGATAAGAATCTGTTGCTGTACAAATAAGTTTATTATTATTAATTTTAAAATTAATACCAGTTAAAACAGGTCTTGATTCTTGTGTAGATGTTGCAAATATAGTTTGATTAATTGTTTTTTTAAATAGTTGTTGATTAATAATTATTGGAGATTTACTAAACTCTAAATCTAAATTTGGAAATTCACTAACATTATTACAGTTTAATTTAAAAGATGATGTAGGTGTAGTAATTAAAATTTGAGAATCAATCACTTCTTCAATGTTGATAACTTCATTTCCTAATTTACGTATAATTTCATAAATATATTTACCAGATATTACAACTTCACCTTTTTCTTCAATTAAGTCGATTTTATCCTTATCAATAAAAGTTTTAATTGCTATTTCATTATCAGTACTCATTAAATATAGTCCATCATCTGTTAAGTCAAATTTTATGCAATTTAAAATTGGTATTAAATTTTTATTAGATATTCCTTTTATTGCATAATTAAGATGTTCCATTAATATTTTTTGTTTTATTTTCATTTTCATTGTGTATTCCTCATTTCTTTATATTATTATATTTATATATATATTATTA
>CAVDCT010000011.1:0-64699 GCA_963607615.1 Roseburia sp. AF12-17LB | reverse complement strand
TTTATTAAATAAAAATAGCATTGGTAAAATTTTCACCAACACTATTTATAATACAACCGATAGTTCAATTCTGAACTATCTTTTTTTGTTAATCACTACTTACCTAATATTATTTTATAAAACAATATCAGAGCACAAAAAAATAACTATTCCTGATAAAAATAGTTATTCTAGTTTATGAAAGAATTGCTCGATCGTTTGTATTAAAATAATACAAACATATTATAAGTAAGTATTATCAGTACCTACTGCAATCTCTTATATTGAGGTTTTCTTTCCTCAAAACAATTGTTTTACTTAGTGGATATAAGAAATTATCTTTCCTCCAAAGGTACACACATACCTTAATAATATATAAAAATATACCAATCTTTAAACTATGTATATAATATATATGCTCTTCACATACACATTATATTATAATAAATATAAATATATTACCATTATATTGCTCTTCACAATATATATAATACTTTTTTCGACATATATATTAAATGAAATAATACATATTCGATTCATATTCAATTATATAGTTTGCGAATTTGAACTTAAGATAGTATGTATATCCTTATCTAAGCAATTATATTGTATCACAAATAAAAGTATATGTAAATACTTTTTTATACAAATTTTATAATAACCAAAAAAATAAATAGAATTAACTATTTATTTTTACTCTTTTCCCAATAATAGATAATAATTTATCATTAATAATACTTTGATATATTATTAATTCATTTTCATCAGTTACATTCTTATTATAAATAATACGTGAACTATCTATTAAATTATTAATATTAAATTTGTTTATATTAATTTTACCTTCATATAATGAAATAACTTCATACTTGTATATGGCTTTATCAGTTTCTAATTCTAAATACTTATGTTTTTTATAATAATCTTCTTGTAAATATTTCTCAATAATACTAGATTTAGTTGAACCTTGTCCATATATTAATTTAATCTTACTAGTATCAATATCTAAACGATAATCTAAAAATAATTCTCCATTTGTTTTCTTTCCATTATAACAATGATCCATATAATAATCATTATTATCAGTTTGAAAAACTATTTCTTCAAAATCTTCATCATATATTCTTAATGCGCCCTTAATATCCTTATTATCATATTTTTTTCTAATACTTTCAAAATCAATAGTTGGTAAATCATCTTTAGTTGGAACTTGTTCATCTACGATAGGTTTTCTTTCAATAACAATTTCTTTTGGTTTTTTATTATTGAAATAATTAAATGCAATAAATATAGATATCAATGCTACGAATAATAAATAACATACTATACGATATTTTTTTATAAACTCCATATTTGCCTCTCTTTACAAGAAAAAATAATATATTATATTTGTTATTTTGTCAAATTACTACTTATAAGTATTATACCACTTTAGTATCTTTTTTTGTTTCCTATCGAATTTTCTTAAACTTTTACATTCAATACTTCTATTTCTTATTATACTTTCTAATTCATCATTATTAATATTTCCATAATTATAATATTCTTTTAAAAGTGCAAATTCGCCATCACATTCACTTATAGTACCGTCTGTTAAAATAGTAAGAAGTGGTCCATAATAAAGATAATTATTCTTTTGAAAATAACAAGTTGGTAATGGCTGTAACTCTATTTTTTTCTCATCTAATCCTGTAGCATTCCCAACATTAAATATTCCATTTAAATCTCTAAAACAAGTAAAATATTTTGAATTAACTAAACGTGTTATATTAGAACAATATTCATTAAATAGCTCGGGATTAGTATCGTAAATTTTCATTAATTGTTCACGATGATAATAATCTAATGATAAAGCTATTGAACCACATGCATTCTTATTTTCTCTACCATAGAAATACTTTCCAAATTGTTTTACATATTCATCTAGTACATCAAATAACTGTTCTGTTTCTTTAGTATAAAATGTTCCATTTGTTGTTAAACTATATTCATTAATAATAATATTACTGTTAATTATATTTTGAATAAGCATTTTTAATAATTCATAATCAATAAGAGGTTCTCCACCACAAATACTTAAATTTTCAACCATAAATATTTGATTTAATGCATTATTCATTACTTCATTAGACATATCTTTAGAAATAGAACCACCACGCATACAATGTTGACAATTAAAATTACATCTTTCTGTTAATACTAGTGCTAAATTATTTATAATAAGCCTACTCATACTACTCACGCTTTCTAATAGTTGATATACTATCATAATTTATTAATTAATGCAATTAAATAACTATTGCAAATAAATTACCAGAGCCTTTATTAACTAATTTACCAATAGCCTGTTGCAATTTGAATCTAGCTCCCTCAGGCATTAGTGATAATTTAGCCTGTATTCCTTCTTGAACAATAACATCAAGACTTCTACCAAATATTTCGCTTTTCCATACATTATCTTTATCTTGCATTAAATGATCAATCAATTCTTTACTTTGTACTTCTGTACCGATAATTGGTTCAAATGTTGATTCTACATCAACTCGGATCATATGAATAGATGGCGCAATAGCTTTTAGCTTAATTCCATATCTACTTCCTTGTTTAATAACTTCTGGAGTTTCTAATTTCATATCACTTAAAGTAGGATGTGCTACTCCATATCCAGTTGTTTTTACCATTGATAAAGCACCTTTTATTTGATCATAAGCACACTTGGCCTCCTGAAATTCTTGAAATAAACTAATAATATCTGCCCTACTACTTACTTCAACACCAACAATATCTTTTAATACTTGACTATATAATTCTTCTGGGGCATCAAGATTAATTGTTACAATACCTGTTGATGCATCAACATTAGATATATAAGATTTAGCTATATATTCACAAGCCTCAAAATGATGAGTAATAGTATCTATATCTCTTAATTTATCTACTTCAACAATACTTTCTCTTATCTTATTAATATATATTTCTTTTAACCAATGATCAGGATTCAAACAAGCAATCCAATCAGGCATATTAACTTCAACTTCTAATACAGGAAATTCATATAATGCTTCTCTTAAAATATTATATATATCTTGTTCATTAATATTTTCAATACTAATAGGCATAACAGGTACATCATATTCACCACGTAAACGATTAGCTAAATTATCTGTTTCTGGTAACATAGGATGAGCTGAGTTTAATAAAACAATAAATGGTTTACCAATACTTTTTAATTCACTTATTACCCTTTCTTCTGCTTCTATATATGATTCTCTTTTTATTTCTCCAAAAGATCCATCTGTAGTTACAACAATACCGATACTAGAATGATCCTTAATAACTTTAGAAGTTCCTATTTCTGCTGCTTCTATAAATGGTATTTCTTCATCATACCATGGTGTTCTAACCATTCGTGGTCCATTCTCATCTTCATATCCTTTAGAACCTTCAACTACATAACCAACACAATCAACCATTCTAACACTAGTTGTAAAATCATCTATTTTAATAGATGCTGCTGTACTAGGAACAAACTTAGGTTCAGTTGTCATTATTGTTCTTCCCTGTGCTGATTGTGGTATTTCATCTAAACATCTTTTACGCATATATTCATCTTCAATATTAGGTACAACAAGATTTTCAATAAATTTCTTAATAAAGGTACTCTTACCAGTTCTAACCGCACCTACTACGCCTAAATATATCTCACCACCTGTACGCATAGTTATATCCTTAATAATATCTATTTTTTCCATTTTTTCCCTACTTTCTTTATACCACTATATGCATAAAAAAAGATAAAAATTCTAGATAAACTAGAATTTTATATTTTTAAATATTATTCAACATAACCATTAATAAATGGTGTAAATCCTATACCATTTTGAAGTATAACATCATAATCTCCAACAGGTATTATAAATATATGACTCAAATCTTTATCATTTTTATTTTCAATATAGCACGCTTTAACTAAAGAATCCATAAGTTCTGATTTACTTAATCCAAGTTTCATTATAGCATTATCAAGTGATATTTGCTTATTAGTTGTTAAATCAATATAATAAACTTTAGTCTCTATATTAGCATCCATAGCTACTGGCTTTACATATTCAACCCATAATACTAGTACATTATTTCTAACTGAATAAGAATAATCTAAACTAGTATTTTTAACACCTTTTATCGTATTATACTCTTTAGTAATTTCATTATTAATTGATTCTAATCCTTTAATATTTACATAAGGAACACCATTTTTATCTTCAATAGCACTAACTAACTTAGTTTCAACTGTTGTAGTTACTTGATTAGATGTTACATTTGAATTACTATCTACATTAGAAGTAATATTTTCATCACTATTAGAGTTACTATCTACATTAGAATTACTTTCAACATTAGAATTATTTTGTTTAGTTTTAGTCTCATCACTTTTAGTTACAATATCATTTCCAAAATAACCAATTGATATACCTGCTACTAACACCAATATAATAGATAAATTAAAGCCTTTTTTACTTTTACTACTTTCCACTTTTTCATCATTTATCCATTCAACTTTCCTTCTTCTTAGAACTATACAAAATTACATAAATAATCACTTTGGGTAGTATAATCCTATATATATTTTAACTCAAAAAAAAGCAAGTAATATTTAAAAAAAGATAAAATTAATAACTTTTACCTTTTTTTTCTTTAGCCATTTTAGCTAAAACCTCTTCTATTTCTTCTAAACGATTATTAGTTAATATATTATCTTTTAACTCTTTAACTGTTATATACCAGCTATCTGTCTCGCAATAAACGTGATTCATATATTCTTCAATTGGTAGATTAGGATCATATGTATCATCCATAATACGTACAAAATCATTTACAAAGTCAATAGCACCTACTTCTACATTAGGATAAGTTTGATGCTCTTCTAATTCACCAGTATATGGATTAACTACTTTATTACCACCTAAATTATTTTTATAGTAACAAACTTCACTAGTACCATGCCCTGTTTCTAGTTGATGTACAGCTAGCATAGTTGCTAAAACCTCTTTATCCTTAACTCCTTTTATTTTAGCATATTTTAATATAGTAGCTTCTTGTTCTTCTTCGCTATAACCATTGTAATATATTGGTCTTTGCATATATAAATTTTCTGAATAATAATCATATAAAATATCTATTATAGATTGTTCAATATTATCTTCCTTTATTATTTTATTAATATTTTGATGATATATTTTTTCTTTTTCCTCATCATATATTTCAAATATTTCACAATAATTATCAAAGCACTCGTTAGCAAAATCATATTTATAAGAATCTGTTGTTGTAGTCGTAGTGGTTGGTTCTGTAGTCGTAGTAGTACCAATAGTTACCTCTGAACTACTTATAATTGGTTCTAATTCATCAATTTGAATTTGAGGTGCTTCCATTATTTTGTCAGAATCATTATTTTTTATAACATGGACTGTACCTAATAAAACAATTGATGAAATAGTAGCAAGTACTAATTTACCAGAACGTTTTTTTATAACCTTATTTAATGCAAATTTTATTAAATTAATATTGATTTTTTGCTTTATATTGCTAATATAAGGGCGATCTTTTATATTATTATAATTTTTAATAACTATATTTCCCTGGGCCAGTTCAATAACTAAATCTCGAGTATTTTTCTTATTAAAATATACTCTTTGAAATTCAGCTTTTCCTAGTTCGTCCATTAATTCAGATATTTGAGTAGAATTTAAAAAATACTTTTTACATATATTCTTATCGTATATAACCCATCCAAGTTCTGTTCTTTCTAATATCATTTTAATCACCTTGCATTCCTAATAAAAGTTTAACATTTAATTATATAATTATCAACAAATTTAACAAATTTATGACACTACTTTACATAACTTTCTAAAAAAAACACTAGATAAATAAATATCTAATGTTTAGTTTATTTTTTAATACAATAAATTATCAATCTAAAATATCAAAACTTTCTACATATTGTGTTAAAGTTGGAATACCAGATTTTATAACATAACAACAATTATCGTTTATATCATTACTAATAATATTAGTACATGATATTATACTATAATTTGTTAATCCTCTTCCTACCCAAATACCATCAGTTTTATTAATAAGTTGTTGATACCACTCTTCAGATTCAAAATCTGAAAATTTAGCAGCCTGATCAATAATAATAAAATGAATAATATTTAATTTTTTTATCTTTGATATTAATGTAGTTAGTCGCTTTTTATTTTCAATATTTAATTTATTACAAAAACTACTTAATCCATATATAAAAATTACACGGTGTTTTTTTAATTCAGTATTATAATATGTTTTATCCTTATAAAGAGATTCTATATTATCAATATAATTTTCTAATAATTTAAAATTATCATCAAAATTATTATTTATATATTTTAAATTATTGATATTGAGTGCTATATCAGCCTCTAAAGCATCAAAAACTATTACATCAGTTCTATTAAGATAAGCAAATTGTTTTATTAAAGGACGTACAAATTGCGCTATAGTAGCCATTTTTTCTCCACTAATAATACTTACTGGTTTATCATCAAAATCATACTTAACCATTTTAAGTTCATTATTATATCCAATAATCATTTTATTAGATTTACCTAACTCATGTTTTACTTGTTTAAAAGTTAAGTGCTCTGGTAAAACAGGTATTTCTAAAGCACTACTATTATATTCTTTTGCACATTCTTTACTTTGTTTAATAATAAATTCATGATAATCTTTATTTTTTGGTGTTGCATATGCTGTTTGAAATTCACATATATAACCATTAATTTTAGTCAAACCACGTCCCAATATATCATCTGGATAATTAGTAATTGATTCATTAAAGAAACGATTATAATCTAATTTACTATATTGTTTTAATAAATAAGAATTACAATTATTTACTAAATCTAATATTGGTTTATTATTACTTATAACAAAATGTATACCATAATTATAACTAGAATCTAGTAACTTATTAATAATATCGACATATTTACTATAAATATTACTAAAAAGATGATAATTATTAATAACTATAGTAATTAAAGGAATTACTTTCTTGTTATTACGCAAATAACACTCATAATTATTTTCATATGATTTAAACAATATTTTACGTTCATTTAATTTATTTTCAATAATTTTAAATAAATTATCTATTTTATCTAATTCATCTCCTGATATTATATCACCTACCAAAGGACAATTTCTAAAATCAGTTAAATAATCAGTACCTAAATCAATAATATAATAATTCAATTCTTCTGGAGTATATAAATACATTGATGAAAAAATCATTGAGCTTATAAAATTTTGTATTTCATTTTCATTAATACTGTAAATAGCACTATTAGTAGTTGTTAAAGGTATTCTTAAAATATTATGTACATGATTATTTAAATCTTCATATTCACCAACTATTGGTTCAATAACATATTTTTTAGGACATACTTCATATTTTCTCATCAAATTAGCAACAGTAATATAGTCAGATAGTTTCTCTAAACATAATGGATTAACACGTATATTTTCATTTTCAGCTTGTTTTGTTATATATCTTAATATATTAGTTAATTCAATATTAGTACTATCTATTCGATTATTTCTTTTTATAATATCAATTTTTTTATATATATTACCAGTATTATTTATAAATTCAACTGCATTATCTACTGGTGTCTTATACTTAGCTACTGGTATATAAGTTCTATTACTAATAGCACCTTGACCAATTAGTAATTCATTATAACTATCATTTAAATAAAATCTACCTGGATAGTTAATAATTCGATCTTTATTAACTAAATTATACATAAATATTTTAGAATCAAATATATCAATAAATTCTGATGTTTCTATACTATCTTTTCTATCTGTTGAGAAGATAAAATGAACTCCTAAAGTTGGATATATATGACTAACTTTTAATAGTTTATCTATGAATGTATGATGTTGTTCTTCTATTTTGTCGTATTCATCAATAACAATAAATAAATGACTAAGAGGTATTTCTACTAATTTATTATGATACAATTGCTGATATTGATATATATCTAATATTCTTTGATTACATTTTTCACTAGCTTTATTAATTAAATCATAACGTTTAGCTAGTTCTGATTTAAATGATGTCATAAATCTTTTTAATTCAATTTCTTCATCATTAAAACTACCAATAAGATGAGGTAACTTTATACCTTTTTCAGAATTATTAAAAATATTTTTCAATTGATTAGTAGGTTCAAGAATAACAAATTGAACATCACGAGGATGATAATTAATTGCCATTGATAATATGTACGTAATAAGAAACTCTGTTTTTCCACTTCCTGGAATACCAACAATTAATCCATGAGAGCCTTGATAATCCTTATGTAAATTTAAGTTTATTAATTCATTAAAACTATCTATTCCAACAGGAGCTTTCAAACTTAATGATGTATTAGAACATTTCCATCTGTTATATATATTTAACTGTTCCACAGTACCTACTTTATACATATCTAAAAATCCATAAGTTTTAGGCAAAGTATTATCCATATTCATTATAGGTATGTTAGCTAATTTATGGCAACATTCATCAAGATTAAGACGAATACTAAAATCTATTTTAAATTTAAAATTAATGCCATTCAAATTATTTTCATAATAAGTTGACTCATTTTCATCAACTAATATAAAATTATGACATTCATTAGGAATATTGATAAAACTATCATCTAGAACAATTAAACTTGTCATATCATTACCTTTATGTAATAAACCATTAATATATTGATAATTTCTTACTTTATTAATATTATCTGTAATTATAATATAATATGGTGAATTTTGCTCTTTACTATTAATTTTAAGATAATTACAAATGATACTTATTTCTTCATCATTACTACCGAAAAAACGAATTTTCTTATCATCGCTAAAGCAATGTGGCAATGTTTTAAAATAACACCATTTATCTTCATTATATTGATTTGTTAAAATAACAATTTTTAATTGTTGATAACTCTGAAGTGCTACTAATTGAATTAATAATTGACGGATAAATTTCTTGTTTAATCTTTTATTACCAATTAGTGCCAAAATTCTTTTGCCATGTAAAGATATAGTCAAAGGTACATCAATAAGTTGTCTAGGTTCTTGATCTAACTTTTTAATCTGATTATATAGGGTATTATCAATTGTATAACTTTCTTGTGGATATTTTATTGTTATATCACTAGGTAAAGTTCCTAATCCTAAACAAATATTTAAAAAATCAGTATCTTCATAACTTCTTTCCCAAAGATTACTTTTCTTCTCTAAAATTATTTTTTCGCATTCAAATGCATTTTTATTATTATTTAATAACTGCCTTTTTTGATTATCAATATTTTCTTTAATAGATTGACGTTTAATTGATAAATAATTATTATATTCATTAAAAGTTTTATCTTTTTTTATACGTTCTATTTGTTTTATAATCGCAGGCCATAAAGCTAAACTAATAAACATAATTATACTTATAATTAAACATACAATTACTTTATCACTAACTATAGCTAAAACGATTGATATAATACCTATGATCGCTAATAAAAACATTGGTCCTACAAGTAAAAATAACTTATGATTATTTTCTTCTTCTTTAGGCATCATAACCTGCAAAGATAAACTTTTAATATTCTCAACAGAACGATATTTCTTATAAAAATAATCATTCTTTTTATATAATGGTTTATCTAATACATCATCTAAATCATTTGTAATATCTAATAAATTAGTATCTTTATTTTTTTCTATTTCTATAGATTTTAAACGACATCTAACTAAATTATCAGGATTATTAACATATATATAAGGATTACTACCTTCAATTACAATAATTATTTTAAGACCGGCAATAAATATAATATCGCCATTTTCTAAAAAACGTTGTTTATATATTCTCTTATTATTAACATATACTCCAAGACGACTATCATTATCTACAACAAGAAATTTTCCTGATGAATAAACTAATTGAGCTTGAGTAGTATCAACACCAGAATTATTATAGTATATATAATTATTAGTACTATTACCAATAGTAATTGATTGATTAGGATTAACCAAATATTTTTGATAAGTGGTATCGTATATAGGTGAACAATACAAAAGTAAGTATGTGCTAGTATCTTTTATTTTCAATAAGTAAAAGGCATACTCTTGTAAATATATATATCGTTTTTCTTCACCATTTTCAACAATACTTATATCTTCATTACTCATTAAACACCATTTACCATTTGTTGCCTCAATATTTATTAATTGATTTTCCTCATTATTTTCATAGTCAGTTACCCAATAATTACCTATTATTTTATCTGGAAGTGAAAGCTGACTAATTTTATTTCCCTTTATCAATGAAACTAGCATAACATCCCGCCTTATATACTTTTATACTATATCTTACATATATTATAACAAAAAATAAGTATTAATTAAATACTTATTTATCAGTTTACATATGCTTGATATTTACTTTATTATTTTGTTTTTTAGTTTTCATTAACCGTTGTATCAATAGAAGAAATATCTAATTTAGCATCTTCTTCATTATCTAGATTTATTGTTTCAATATCAGTTTTAACAATATCCGATTCTAAATTATGTTTTTCATCTTCCAACAGATTTAAATTATCAGTATTAGATTGATTTTTATCAAAATTTAAGCTTAGGTTATCATTTTCAATTAAGTCTTTATTATCTGTATTATTTTTATTTACCTGTGATTTAACATTATATTTAGTAGCTGTAGTATAATCATTTAACTGCCCCGTAGATATATCTTGATTATTATTAGTAATAGTAGTAGTTTCCGAATTTTGAATAGATGTTTGTTCACTTAATGTTTCAATAGTAGATGATGAAACATTTATTGGATTACTAGCATTATTTAAAATTGCTTCATGACTTTTAGAATCTAAATTATTGATATTAATTTTATATTCATTTTTTTTAACTAATATAGGCTTATTCTTTCTTGCGAGTGGAAAAATCTCCCAATTAAAACGAGTTACTTTATCATTACAAGTTATAAGTTCTATATCACTATTTCTTTTAATAGTATCATACATTAGTATATCAATACCTTTTCTTATTGAACTAATATCTTCACTAAGTTCTAAAATACGATTATTCAAGTTAAAAGTATTATTATATACATCATTGATACTAGATAAATATTCAAAATCTTCAGGCACTACACAATTACCAAAATCTTTCAAAGCATTTTGTAATAAAGAAGATGCACTATTTAACTTATCTATACATATATCAACATAAGACGAATCATAATAAATTGACATATCAGTTAAATTATAACCTCTACTTTTAAAAATATTTCCTAATTCACTACTAAAATTAACAAGATTATTATGATATTTTTTCAAAGATATTTTAATATCCTTTAAAACACTCTCATCTTGACATACTATTTGATTAAATCCTAATGAAGCTGGATCAATCCATACATTATTTGAACTTTTTACATTAGCATAAATTCTATCACTTAGTTCATTATATTTTTTTAAACTATTTTCAATTGACTGACAATGTTCATTAACTTTTGATATATTAAATCTAAATTTTGTCATTTTTTCACCTTTTTAATCCTCTATATTCTCTAACTTATTTCTTATTCCTGGAATAATAAAATCATTAATATTTTTTAATTGGTTAGATATATTACTATATAAATCATTTATATCACTATCTTTATATTTAATATTATTAATTGTTATGCCATTAGTTAATTGAACCTTAAAATTATTTAATTGATCAATAGCTTTTTGTAGATTATCTCCTATTTTAATCATTTTTTGTAACAATGCTACATAATAATCTCGTTCTGTCATTATTTTCCTCCATATTCAAATATTTAAAAATAGTAATATAATATTACTATTTTATTTTTTAATTAACTATTGAGCGCTTCCAATTCCACTTACAGAATCGTTTATTGTACTTGAAGCTGTACCAGCATCTGTTGCAACTTGTGTTTGTTGAGAAGCGTAAGCTTTAACTAATTCTGGGATTGTTTCTGTTTTAAAAGAATCAACCATTGTTAAAACTTGTTTCATACTCTCACTTAATCCATGAACAAATTCATCCATTGCTCCAGCTTGTTCACTACCAATAAATGCTGCACTAGTTTGAATTTCACCATAAACGTTATCAAAAGATGTTTTTACATTATTAACATAATCATCAATAGCAGTAATTAAGTTTTGTTCTGCACCAGCATCAGTTAATCCACGATCTACATCTTGACCAAATGTTTGCTCATCAACTGTTATATCTAATGTATCCTCTTGAGGAATGTCTATCTCTAATTGTGCTACAGTTGCTCCACCAAATTGAGTAGATACATTAGATTGCCAATCTGCCCAATTATTAGCAGCATCAACAATAAATCTAATTGCAGTAATTGAAACTAAATCACAATTTTGATACATTTTTTTGATTTCATCAGAAAAAGTTTTTTCAAAACCAGCTTCATCTTCACCAACCCAACTAGTTCTAAATGTCGATACCATAGTTGGCCAATTATCTTGCATTGCTGTCTTTAAAGAGTTAAGTGCGCCTTTCATATTTTCAACAACTTCTACAACTTGAGACTGATTATATCCTATACCATCTGTTGCCATTTTATCTTTCCTCCCTATCACTAAGATATAGATGTACACCACTGGCAATGTTAATTTCTTGTGCTTTATACCCATTAATTACTTCATCAAAAGTTAAATGATAACCATTAAGCTTATTATTGATTTTGTTCAACTGTTTTATTTCTTCACTATAATTTTCATATAGAAAATTCAAATCTATTCCTTCGTAGCATAATTCCATTTGTTCAAATTCGCTTTTTAAAGTATCTAATATATCTACTAGATCAAAAGATTGGTTTTTAATATTACTACTTAAATCAGTTAATCCTTCACAATCTATACCAGATATCATATATCTACACCTCTATTATAAATTTATCACACGCCTTGAAACATGTCAATATTTTTAAACATTTTTATACTAAATATACAACTTTTGCATTCTTAATATTACTATTACGAATTAATAAACTATTATCATAAACCTCACCATTATCTGGGTCAATTAAATAATATTCTTTATTTAAATGTTCTACATCATCCAACTCGAATGCTGATGCTACAATTAATTTTATAACTTTTCCTATATATTCATTAACTGGTATATAAAGATTATAATAATTATCAGTATCAACAATATATAATTCTATTAAAATCTTATTTTTCATTTAACCACCACATCATTAATAATTTTGATTAATTCTCCATTACCATTTTTAAAAATCCACGCATAATCAAGTGAAACTTTTCCACGATATTTTTTTGTTATTTCTGTAATTCTAATAACACTTTGATCGGACACACCATCACCAACCCAAATACCATTAGCATTAACTAACATTTCTGTATACCATGCTTCAAACATAAACTTTTTATAACGGTAGCTATTATCTGAAATTATAATTTCAATATTATCTATTTTTTTGACTAACTTCATAAAATCTGTAAACAATTTAGTTTCTACATTACTCTTTAATTTTTCGATTCCTAAAATAATAATCATTAATTTAGTGTTATTATTTTCAAAACTAGTTTCTAAATTATTTACCATATCAGTCATTATCGTATTAAAATCTGTATTTACATATTTATCAATATAATTTTTGTATTTTTCCATTAATCTTTCACTATCAAATAAAACAATATTAATATTATTAATCAATTTAATTGTTCGTATAATATTGAATAAAAAGAATGGTAATTTTTCAATGTCATTAGCAGTTATTATCGTGCCTTTATCTGTTTCAAAATTATAATAAGCTGTTTCTAGTGTATCTTTATAAATACCCAAAGGTACATTTTTTAAACTTATATCATTATTTTTAAGCATATCTAATGTAATAACATCAGGCAAAACTGGTATTGGTTTGGCTTTCATAGAATTATGCATTCCTATTTCTAAACCTTTCTTTTTAATATATTCACTTAACCTATCCTTAGAATATATTTGAGCTGTTTGATATTCATAAACAATCTCTCGTTTAAATAATCCACGTCCCTCATAAGATGCTGGATAAACATTACCTAATTTACCTAAAATATTAGAATATCCTTCACGTGTTGGCATGTCTAAAACGAAAATATTTTCAAAATTACGAAGTAATCTACCATAAAGCCCGGAACTAGAATTAGCAGTAATTATAATTATAATTCCATATCTTAATCCTTCTCTAGAATATTTTATTAAAGCCTCATCAGAATTTGGATACATCTCACGATAAGAATCTAAATTATTAAATATATATATATTTCGTGGTAAAGAATTACCGCTATTACGACAATAATTTTCATACTCACCATTATACTCGGCAAATAATTTTTTTCTCATACTAATTTCTTCTTCAATCATTTTATTTAACTTAATAATTTTTTCATCATCAGAGGAAAATACAATATCACCTACCTGAGGCATATTTTTAAACATTCTAAGTGATTCTGAACCAAAATCAAAAATATAAAAGTTAACTTCTTTTGAAGAATGCATTAAACAAATAGAATAAATTAAAGTATTTAAAAACATTTCACGATTAGCACTAGAAGTACCATAAATAATAGTATTACCATTATTTCCTAATTCTAATTTTAAAATGCTTTGATATTGGTTAGATGGATCATCATATTCACCGATAATTGCTTCTAACTTTCCAGTAATTGGTACATAATTATATTTAGAAATCAAAGCTTCTGTATAAATAGTTTCAGGTATGTTATCTAACCATAAACGTGGTGATGATACTCTTTCACGACGTGCTAAAGTAGTTATATATTTTAAAACATTTGATAATTCATCGCCTAATGATGATACTTTAATTTTTGTATTATCTAAATCATCATAATCCTTAATAGATGTACCTACATTATCTAAATAACTAATAGAACGATCAATTTCACTATTCATTGTATCAGAAGGAATATATTGTGTACCACACCACCCTGATTGTCCTAATACAAATAATTCATCATATCCAACTTGCAGATAGAATCGACCAGCTTCTTTTATTTCTGCTGCTTCAGGGCGCTTAATCATTTCATTAGAATCACTTCGATCTTGTACTTTTAAACAAACTCTAAACTTAGAGTTAGACCAGATCTGATCATTTACTACTCCACTAGGTTTTTGTGTAGCAAGAATTAAATGAACACCCAAAGAACGTCCTATTCTAGCAGTACTTATTAAATTATCCATAAATTCTGGTTGTTGAGCTTTTAATTCAGCAAATTCATCACAAATAATAAATAGATGTGGAATTGGTCTAGATAATTTTTTCTGTCTAAAGAATTTTTGATACTTATATATATCAATTGTACTCTCACCTAATTCATCACGAGCCTCATTAAATAAAGTTTGACGGCGCCTTAATTCACTATCAATGCTAACTAAAGTTCTATTTAATTCTGCTTTATCCAAATTAGTAATTGTTCCAGCTAAATGAGGTAAACGTATTTTTTGAGTCTTATTCTCAAAAGCTCCAGCTAAACCTCCACCTTTATAATCTATCAAAATAAATGATACTTCATTTGGACTATAATTTAAAGCCATTGATAATATATAAGTAATAATAAATTCAGATTTACCACTACCTGTCATACCAGCTATTAACCCATGTGGACCATGATATTTTTCATGTAAATCTAAATATATAATGTTTCCTAAATCATTTATTCCAACAGCAGCACGAAGAGACTTTGTAGGATCGTTTAAACGCCATCTATTTAATGAATTTAATTGTTCAACCTTACCTACTCTTAACATCTCCAAAAATCCAAGATTTTTAGGTAAATAACGAGTATCTTCATAAAATTCAATGGGAATATTAGCTAATACTTCACAACATTTATGCATATCAATCTTAGTATTAACTTCATCATTAAAATCTTGATGATAATAATCATCCAATTCATTACGTAAAATTCCTGAGGTTTGATTACCTATTGTAATAAAATTAACACATTCACTAGGTAATTTACCTAAACTATTTTCAATTATAACAAATCCAAATCCAAAATCATCTTTATTTTTTAATATTAACTCTGATATACCTAATCGTCTAACTTTTGTAAAATCATCAGTAAAAATTAAATAATAAGGTGAATAAGTAACACTATTATCTTTATCTTCATTCTCAACTACTTCAGTATTAGCATCAGCGTTTTGAGGAACCCTTGATATATATTCTTGTTCTAAATAATTACTAACTGTTTTCATTTCTTCAATATCTGTAGCAAAAAATCTTATTTGACGATTATTACTAAAACAATGTGGTAAATTCTTATATACAGACCATATTGACTCATTTTTTTGATTAGTTAAAATAACAATTTTTAAATCATCATAACTATGAAAAGTAATTAATTGTAAAATAAGATTGTTAACAAAAGAATTAAGTTTATCAGCGATTCCCATAATAGCAGTTGCTTTTTTATTATAAAAAGAATATCCTACTGGTACTTTCACTAATTTTTTATGCTCATTTACCATTGCTTCAGCTTCTTTTTTTAATTCGTCTTCTTCAATTGTAAATTCATCTTCATTAAACTGAATATTCATATCAATAGGTATATCACCAGTACCAACTCGTATAGTTAAAAAATCTCTTTGAGAAATTTTTCTTTCCCACAAAGTACGTTTTCTATTTATAATAATCTGATAACAATCATCTAATGAAATAAGATTTTCCTTTAATATTTCGGTTTGATTAATTCCTTCCGAAATCATCTCTTTCTTCTTTTTTTCTAAATATAAACGATATTTCTCCTGGCGTTCTAAATTCTTCTCTTTCATTTTCTTTTTATTATAACGTCTAATTAAATTTGGCCATAGAAGACTCGCCATAAGCATTGCTACACAACTTATAATTCTAGTCCAAGAAGCAGCAAATGTTGTTTTACCACCTGTAAGATTAGAAATAACATTTAATAACATAGTAAAAGAAATTATTGCCATAGTTAAAGATGGACCCAGAATCAATATCAAAGGAAGTTCTTCCTTCTTTTCTTGACTAGGAGGATTAGCAAATTTCAATTCATAAGTATCAATAAAACGTCTAAGTCTAGGTGTCTTAAAAAAATAATCATCTTCATCATAATAATCTATTTCACGTGGCTCATCATAATTTATTTTTTCTTGATGAATCTCATATGGTTTAAAAATATTATTATTTATAACAACTGAATCATTTGGATTATTAATCATAATAATATTGCCCATTATAATAATTTTAAGACCATATATAAAAATAACATCCCCATTTTTTAATTCTATTTTCTCATCATTTATAAGTACTTTATTAACATAAATAGATACTTTAGGTGCTAACTGAGCACTCCAAACTCCATCTTTATAAAAAAGTGCTAAATGTTGTCCTAAAACTAAGTTATTAGCATATGATATTTGATTATCACTATTTCTTCCAACAACAAACTGAATATTATTATCTACTTTATACATTTTAAAAGAATTATCAAGACTATCTTCAACATATATTAGTTTTTGATTAGTTTTAGAACTCAAAATATAAAATTTATAAGGTAATAACTCTACAGAATCTAGCAAATTATTATTATATAAAATCTTATAGTTAGTAGTAACATTCATCATCCATTTATTATTAGTTTCTTCGATATTAGCCAATATTTCATCATCATTAGAAATATCAGTCAAGCAAAAACTTCCATCTATTTTAGAGGGTAAATGAAGTGTATATAAATTTTTATTAAATAGAACTATTTTCATAGTATCACCTATTATAAATTTTATCATAAATATTAATAAAAAAAAAGAAGCATTTTATTCAAACGATATATTCATGTAAAAAACATATGCAATATTGATAATTTAATCTATTGTATTAAATTTATCTTAATGTTATAACTTATTAAATGAATAATGATGAAATACTTTAGAGGAAGATTATATATGAAAAAGTCTAGTAAAATTATTTTTAGTATTGCTATAATTGTACTTATGGCTATTATTATAACTATTGTTTTATTACCAAACTCTATAAAAAAAGAAGAAAGTGATAAACTAATTTCATTAAATTACGGTGAAGGGTTTGGTGATGGTTCTACAAATTACAAAATCGAAATATTTAAGAACGGAAAAACAAAAATAATTTATGGAAATGAATTAGCTAACAATATAACAACAAAAGAATGCAAAATAGATAATGAAAAAATTGAAGAATTAGAAAAAGTAATTAATGAAAATGCTAATAAAGTAACATCAAAAAAAATTGATTGTTATGATTGTAGTGGTACCAATATAACTATATACGAATATGGGAAAGAAAAATATTCATTTAAAAATTCATGGGATGTAAGTACAAATAAAAATTTTGATAATATAGCTAATAAAGTAGAAGAAATAAAAAGTATTTGCGAAACAAAATAGATTCATACATAAAATATATTAATGAGAACAAAGTTCAAAAATTGTATACTTAATGTTATTAAAAAGAGATATGTTTATATTAGAAGCATATCTCTTTTATAGTATTACTTAACATATAACAAAAAAAACATAGATTAAAACTATGTTATAGTACTTATATAAGAGTATCAGTTCCTTCTGGTGCGACTGGTACATCCATTACTGGTTGAGTCATAGGATCTACTTCTGGTGCGACTGGTACATCCATTACTGGTTGAGCCATAGGATTTACAACTGGTGCTACTGGTACATCCATTACTGGTTGAGCCATAGGATCTACAACTGGCGCTACTGGTACATCCATTACTGGTTGTGTCATAGAATCTACAACTGGCGCTACTGGTACATCCATTACTGGTTGAGTCATAGGATCTACTTCTGGTGCGACTGGTACATCCATTACTGGTTGAGCCATAGGATTTACAACTGGTGCTACTGGTACATCCATTACTGGTTGAGCCATAGAATCTAACTCTGGTGCTACTGGTACATCCATTGCTGGTTGTGTCGTAGGATCTACTTCTGGTGCGACTGGTACATCCATTACTGGTTGAGCCATAGGATCTAACTCTGAAGTTTCAGAAGCATTTGGCATAACTGGTTCAACCGAAGCACTATTATTAATATCTGATGAATTATGATTTGTTTGCATTTGTTCTATTAAAGTTTTTAATTTACCCTTGAAAGAAATTTCTTCTTCATCTATAAGTCCTGTATGATAAACTTTTTCAATTTGATTATGATCAAATAAACAAACTTGATTAGAAGATATATACCCCTCAGGATATATACATCCACTATAATCATATACTTTATTAGATTCCTCTTTAGCTATTGAACAAAAACCTGTAATCATTGCTCTTTTAGTTCCACCTTTTAACATTACAACTGTACCTATTGGTAAATATTTTTCACCTATTTCATTATTCATAACTTCTTCCTCCTATAATTATTTTTGTGATGCCATATTAACTAAATAATCAGCATATTCATTAATCGAAGTACTAAATTCAGGGAACCTAGCAACTAAATCCTCAAATGTTTGATGTGCCACTTCAGCTGCGTCTCCAGTCCATACATCACCATTTTGCCCTATTCTTATATAATATTGATCTTTTAATGTTGCTAATAACCCATCTATTTCTGAAGTAATAACTTTTAATTGTCCAGCTAAATTAGTTATTTCTGAATAAGTCAACTCATTATCTTTCTTCACTTTTATTCCTCCTGATTACCTGTTTCATCGCTTGCATCTGCAATCTCTTTATATGCTTCAGAAACATTGATTAAAAATTTACCAGTTTCATCAACAACATCCGATAATTTGTACATTATTTTGGTTTGTGTCAATAACGCTCTTAAATATTTATCATCATTTGATTCATAAATAGCATTTTTAAGTTTTTCTTCTATTTCATTAAGTTTAGTTAGCAAAGTTTTTAAGTCTTTAGATTTTTGATTAATCTCAGTTCCTAAAATCATTCCTTGTTCATAATCAATATAAATATTATCCATTTTACCCCTCCTTATTTAATTATAATAATACTAATTTAGTTCCATTACGTATATCTGTATTTACAACAAACTCGTCATCATTATATACATGATTTGTTTTTTTATTTGAAAGTTTAATAAAGCCATTAATACGGTAACTATTATTTGTTAACTCTATAATAGAATTAACAATTATTTTTTTTATTAAACCAATTTTTCGATTAATAGGAATAAATATATCAAATTCCTGTTCAATTAACGGAACATAGACACAAACTAGAACTTTATTCAACTAATATCACCTTCATATATCATTAAAGTTTTCAAAATCATAATAACATATTTTCTAATTAATTGAAAGTATTTACTTAAAATACATCATATAAACATAAACAATAACTAATATAACTAATAAGACAATTGGAATTAAAATAATTAACTTTTTTAAGTTTTTCTTCTTTCCCTTATCATTTGGATCATCAATTGCAATCAAGTTATTTGGCATTAAAGAACCAAATGAGATTGCTATTAAGCGTGCTACATCGATAAAAGTACCAGTTGAT
The DNA here is from genome assembly GCA_963607615.1 of Roseburia sp. AF12-17LB. Lineage (GTDB taxonomy): Bacteria > Bacillota_I > Bacilli_A > RF39 > UBA660 > UBA5578. The sequence goes on along the minus strand of CAVDCT010000011.1, from coordinate 44,060 downwards.
TTAAAAACAACATCTACTTTTCTAATTCCTTTATCAACAAGTAAAAATGGCGTTTTTTGCGATAAATCTACTAATTCCATCGTTGAAGTTAACTTAAATGTAGATCTTATTCCGTATAACGATGTTGCTATTAAACGATAATCATTATCCATAATACGATTATAAGTTATATTTAAACATTTATCTATTTCCTGCAAATTATTCTTTAACTGTTCAATAGTTCTTTTGTCAACACTAGGATCATATAATTGACAATCTACAATGATTAAATCATAAATATTCTGATTTATATATGCAGCTAAATATTGACTAGTTACTTCAAATCTTTTAGCTTTATCTTCAATAGGCCATACACTAACATTATTTTTATAACTTGGTCGATATCCATTTAAACAATTAGTTATATATGATATTCTTTCTTTAGTTCCTATAATAAGAACTTTTTTATTTTCTGGTATCTTATCCAAAAAGTAAGTTTCTGGTAATTCATTTTCAAAAGCATATGGAACATTTTGAACACCATTAATACTAAATAAAGAATTAACATTAATATGTTCTGGAACTTTACTAGTAGGAAAGAAATGTTTAGGATTTAATACAGTTATTAAAAACTTATCACCCATATTACTACTATAATTAAACATAAATAAACTATCATTATCACGTAATAATGGTTCTCTAATTGTAACAAATCCATTCATTGTATCATCAGTCATACCTAATTTATATTTTTTATCAATAGTTGTTGCATAATCAGTCCATACTTCTCCAACACCACTAACCATCATACGATAAAAATTAGCTATTTCATCATGATTACCATCTTTTATATATTTTTTACTACAAATGGATGCAATTTTAATTTGTGGAAAATAACGAATAACTCTATTTTTAAAATTATTTATACATTGATTTCCTATTTTCAAATCATTAACACTACTATCTCCTAATACTAGATGAACATATATTTCTTTAACGCCTTTTTTTTGTGCATATTCTACATAAAGTTTTAATTGTTCATAGCGATCAACATTTACTTTGTTACCCAATGTAAACATAATATGTAAGCGAGAATTATTCTTAACAGCAATATCAATACTATTATTGACTACTGGATTAGTTAAAAATTCATTAGCATTTATTTTCTTTTTTAATATATCATATTTAGTTGTTGGATGACCAAAAGTACTAAAGTTATAAAAACCTTCTTGGAAATTAGATGCTTCCCCTTTATTTGCTCCAATCATTTCGCCTGATGAAAATAATAGTTTAAAAGGATAAGCGCTAATAAGTTTATCAAAAGTTGGCATTACCGTTTTAGAATAAATTTCAAAAGATTTATTAGTTTCTACACCAAATCCATTCATTAAAAATAATACTGTTTTCTTTTCATTCATATTATCACCCTATTATATACATTAGAATTATATCATATTTTTTATTTATTTTCACATATTAATGAAAACTTTACATTAATATAAGTTTTCCTTTATTTATAATTTCTTCAGTATTTTTATATATAATTCTACCAAATTCAATATTACTATTATCTACATTATCTAAAGTAATATAATATTTTCCATTATATAAATAAAATTGTTTTACATTTACATCTAATATATCAAATATTTCATATAGAAAATTATTATTATTTTCAATAAAATGTAATTCTACCTTACTAAAATCTATATACAAATCTAATTCTTCCATAATAAATTCTAAAACTATACCATACCTCTTATCAACATATACATTAACATCATAAAAGCCTTTTAAAATAATATTAAAATATCGTTCTAGTTTATCAATTATATCTTGACATAAATCTTCAATATCATCAACAATTATATCTTTTAAATAAATTATCAACATATTATCAACATACTCCACTTTCATACATTCACCCATAATATTGTATGAAAAAAATTTTTTTATGTACTAAAAAAGTCCAAGAACAATGATGTCTCCTAATTGAGATTCACATCAATAATCTTGAACTTTTATTACTTAGTTCTTTCTATTTTTTGATATATATCACTCTTGCCAAGTTTTGTTACATTAGAAAACATAACAAAATCATCACCTACAACAAGATCCAAATCATGTAAAATGTTATTTCTTTGTTTTTGTTGCAAAGTAATTCCTACTTTATCCGTTTTGGTTGCGACTATTGTCACAGGAATTTTATAATGTTTTAAAAAATTATACATCATTATATCATCCTTTGATGGTTTATGACGAAAATCTACTAACATAAAAACTTGCTTCAAATTAGGTCGATTTTGTAAATAGTCTTCCATCATCAATCCAAATTTTCTTTGTTTTGCTTTACTTAAAGCCGCAAAACCATAACCCGGAGCATCCACTAAATAAAAATCATCATTAACTAAATAAAAATTGATAGTCTGAGTTTTTCCTGGTGTCGCTGATGTTCTAGCATAATTTTTACGATTAATTAAAGTATTAATAAAACTGCTTTTTCCAACGTTAGAACGACCTACTAATAAATATTCAGGCTTCTCATCAGTCGGATATTGACTTCGTCTTACAGCACTTATAACAAGATCAACACTATTTATTTTCAAGTTCATCACTCCTTAAAAAACGTTATAAGTATAACACTTTTAAGTATATTTTGTCAAAGATGATTACCTAAACGGTGCTTCTTTACTTTTTTCATAAAAAATAACCAGTATATAATTAAAACAGCATACATAACAAACGCTACAATATTTCCAAAATAAATCATAGGATAAGTATTACTAACAACTAATAACATTATATTTTGTAAATAGTTAGACATATATAACATTAATAATAAATTAACAAGTATTAAATAATAAAATACAATAGTTATATACTTAATACCTTTATCTAATTTATTACTACGTAATATAATAGTTATTAGTATTAGCGCTAAAACCATATTAGCTAAATAAAAATATACATTTTTAAATAAATTAACTCCCCAAAAAGAATCAATATTATTTAAAATATTCATACCATGGGTCCAACATATAATACCAATTAAAATAATATTTAATCCATAAAACAGAAAATGAGTACTTTTATTTTCTACATTAAATGCAATTACAAGTATAAAAACGAAAGCTGTTATAGCTAGAATAGGAAATGCTGGAAAATTAGCAAACATTCTTGTATATAAATCTAAAGCATTAGCAAACGTAAAATTAAAACTAATCATTAAATAATACTTCCCCACTCATATCTTCTGGTATTTGTAAACCTAATAGTGTTAGCATAGTTGGAGCGATATCTCCTAGCTTACCATTTTTTACCTTAATATTATCACGAGTTATAATAAAAGGTACTAAACTAGTAGAATGACTAGTAATAACATTATTATTATCATCTAGCATATAATCACTATTTCCATGATCTGCAGTAATAATAAGTGTACCACCTAACTCCATTACTTTATCATAAAGTTTTCCAACACATTCATCTACTACTTCAACAGCTTTAACAGTAGCATCAAATACTCCAGTATGACCTACCATATCTCCATTAGCATAATTCAATATAACAACATCATAAGAATCAAGTTCATTTAATAATTTATCAGTAATTAAATATGCACTCATTTCTGGTTTCAAATCATATGTAGCTACTTTTGGAGAAGGTATTAATATACGATCACAATTAGGAATCTCTTTATCAACACCACCATCAAAGAAATAAGTAACATGTGCATATTTTTCTGTTTCTGCAATACGTAATTGTTTTAAACCATTAACACTAAGATAATCACCTAAAGTATTATTCAATTTTTGAAGCTCAAAAGCATTAGTACAAATAACTGTATCACTTACAGGCATCATTGTAACTAATTTTATATTATTTAAAAGCTTTCTTTCGAATCCATTAAAATTAGGATTAGTAAGTGCTGTAAATAAGCATCTTAAACGATCTGGTCTATAATTAAAAACAATAATTCCATCGTTATCACTAACTACACCACTTTTATCTATTATAGCAGGTACTATAAATTCATCATAAATTCCTCTTTCATAATTACTATCAATAGCTTCTTTAACACTACTATATTCTTCACCTATACCTAAAACAATTGCATCATAGCTTTTCTTAACTCTATCCCAGTTATCATCTCTATCCATAGCATAATATCTACCACTAACAGTAACTGTTGTTCCCATATTAATTTCTTTAATCTTTTTATCTAATTGTTCAACATATTTAGAAGCAACATCTGGTAAAGTATCTCTACCATCTAGAAATAGATGAAAATAGATATTATCTATATTTTCTTTTACACACATATCGATAATTCCCATTAAATGTTCAATATGTGAGTGAATTCCTCCATCACTTAATAATCCCATAATATGTAATTTAGAACTATTATTTTTAGTATGATTAATAACATCTAATAAATTTTTATTTTTTAAAATATCCCCATTTTTAATATTTTCTGTTATTAATTGTAATGGTTGATAAACAATCCTTCCAGCGCCAATATTAGTATGTCCTACTTCACTATTACCCATCTGGCCATCAGGTAAACCAACTTTACTTCCACTAGCTTCTAACAAAGAAAATCCATATTTTTCTTTTAATTTATCTAAATTAGGAGTACTAGCTGCTAAAACAGCATTACCATGTTCTTCTTTTCTTTCTCCTACACCATCCATAATACATAATACTAATGGTTTCATATCATCACCCAAGAACATTTTAACACTTTTTTAAATATTAATCTATATTTCTTGTAATGGTAAACTAATTTTAGCTATCGTACCTTTATCATAATTATCAAAATATTCTAAAGTACCACTATGAGCCTCAATTATTTCTTTAGATAAAGCAACTCCTAAACCAGTTCCATCCCTTTTAGTTGTATAAAATGGTTCATATATCCTTTTCATATCACATTTTAATCCTTCTCCATCATCAATAACTTCAACAATGATATCTTCTGATTCAACATAAGATTTAATCAAAACTGAATTTGCATGAGCTTCAAAACTATTTTTTACTAAATTTGTCATAACTTGTGATAAACGATTATAATCACCATTAATAAAAATTTCATCATCAATATAATCTAATTCAATATTAAATCTATTTAAATCAAGCATTGAAGAAACAATATCCTCTAATAATACATTTATATCCATAATATCAAAATTAATATTATCTTTATTTACTAGTAAAAAATCTTGTAGTAAAAGTAACATTTTTTCAATTTCACCAGAAATAATAGGAACATATTTTTTAGCACATTCTGGATTATCATAATCAAAAATATCAATATAAGCCTTACAAACTGCTAAAGGATTTTTTATTTCATGTGTAATCTTAAATAAAGAGTTTCTTATTTCACTTTCTTTCTTTAAATCCTTATATTCAATATGATAGTTAATTACATCTTCTCCTTTAGTAATTGTATAATTAACTAAATTAGCAATTGCTGCAAAAGCAAATAAATACAACAAATTATTTCCTATATTATCATTAAATAATAAAATATAAGCTAAAGAAGTAACAAAAACAATAATTACCCATCTAATATATTTTTTTTCTTTGTTAAACAAAATAATACCTACATAATTAATGAAAACAAGTAAAAAATAATAATTGTCTGTTAAAAAACTATACACAATACCAATAGTAATTAAAACTGATGATACCAAATGATACTTTCTCTTATATGATATAAATAATGGTATAGTCAAAAGTAGATAATTATAAAATAAATTAAATTGATATTTTTGAATTATATAAAATGTACTAATTAAAGTAAATTTTAATACCAAATCACGACGTTTTTCGTCAATATTTTTATTAGCAACCACATAAAATAAATAGCATAAAACAGGAAATAATAACATAATCATACTAAGTATAATCTCTTCAAATACATTCATCCAATTCACCCAATATTAATATAACAAAAAAGGTAGTCGTATTTTGTCGAAAAAAAAAGATGATTATATTAATCACCTAATTCATTTATATATTTTTTTATTTGTTTAGCATTTTCACCTAAAATAATCTTTAATTGATTATCAATTTCAACTATTCCTTGTGCTCCCATTTTTTGTATAGCTTCTTTATTAGCAAGACCAACATCTTTAAGTTCAACCATAAAACGTGACTTGTTAACTTCATATTTTACAATATTATCCTTACCGCCTAATAATTCTACTAACTTATTAGCTTCAAATTTGAAATCTCTTTTTTTAGTTTTAGCAATAGCAATCGCTAATACGACTAAAACAATGGCAATAATAATATATTGAATTATATATTGTTCCATAAAATCACCTGACATAATTATACTATATTTTAATAAAAAAATAAACTTTATTATAAAATACATATACAGACATTATTTTTATTTAAATAATTGTATAATTATATTAATTAGTGTAATATAATTAGAGGTGGTCTAATGTATAGTAAAAAGAAAATAAAAATTGACTTTATTTTATTAATAATAGTATTATTACTAGCTACTATAAGTCTTATTAGCATTAATAGTGCAGAAAACTTATTAGGCAGTCGTGCAGATAATTATACTATAAAACAACTTATCTGGTATATAATTGGTTTCATAGCAATTATTATTCTATCATTTATAAAAAATGAAAATATATTGAAATATACTAAATATTTATATCTTGCTGGTGTTTTATCACTAATCATACTACTTATATTTGGTAAACCAATTAATAATGCTAAATGTTGGTTTGAAATTCCTCATATTGGAGTTTTTCAACCTAGTGAATTCATGAAAATAATTTTAATACTGTTTTTAAGTTACTTTATAGACGATTTTCATGATAAATACCCTATTCCTAGTATTAAAGAAGAATTATTCTTTCTACTAAAAGTAGCTATAATAGTAGGTATTCCAAGTATTTTAACTTTTTTACAACCTGATACAGGAGTTGTACTTATATATTTACTGATAACATTTATTATGCTATTTATATCAGGAATAAGATATCGATGGTTTGCTACTATATTATTAACACTAGCTATTGGAATTGGTAGTGTACTAGCTATTTATTTTATTAATACAGATTTATTTATCAAAATATTTGGAACTAGTTTCTTTCTTCGTGTTGATAGATTGTTAGACTGGTCTAGTAAAAGTGGATATCAATTAGAAAATGGTATGACAGCAATTGGTTCTGCTGGTATATTTGGATTTGGTGTCAATAAAACGCCTATATATTTTCCTGAACCACAAACAGACTTTATTTTTGCTGTATATGCATCAAACTTTGGTTATATTGGAACAATTATTTTATTAGCTCTTCTTCTATGTTTAGATTTGAAATTAATTAATATAGCTATGAAAGCTACTAATAATATTAATAAATACATCATTAGTGGATGTGTTGCTATGCTAATATACCAACAAGTACAGAATATTGGTATGACATTCGGATTACTCCCTATAACAGGTATAACACTACCATTTATTAGTTATGGAGGATCTAGTCTACTTAGCTATATGATTATGTTAGGAATTATCTTTAATATCTCATCTGAAGAAAAAAGAAATTATTTAAACTAAAAAGTTTATCACTTAACTGGATAAACTTTTTTCTAATACATAAACTTATTTTCTTTTTTTAGTCTCTAAATTATTAATTTCTAATTCATTTACTGGAACATTCTGAAGATTAGCTGTTTTATAAGTATAGTTTATAATAAGTCTTATAGCTCTTTCTAATTTCGAATTATAATATGTTGTAACATAATCAATATCATCGGATGAGCCTCCACCATACACATAACCAGGTCCATCATGAACTATTTTCCATTCAGGATCCGAACTAACTTGTTTATATAAAGTAACTACTTCATCATAATTTGATGCTTTTTTATTTTTACCAAACATAAATTTTTCCCCTTCAATGTCGTTTATTCGATCATAGATTCACCAATTATGCAACTTATATTAAGAACAAAAAAGGAATAGATAACACTCTATTCCTTTATATACTTAAGATATTATTTATTACCTTTTAATAAATCAAATACTTTTCTAACTTTTAATTCATACTTAATCATTTCTGTACCAAAGTTATTAGTAAACTCTTCCTCACTCATTTGATAGTTTTTAGCAAGTTCAGCTACTTCTTTATTAACATCTTCATCAGAAACATCAATTTTTTCTTCTTTTATAATAGCATCTAAAATAAGTCTATAAGTTACTCTTTTTGTTGCTTGTTCTTTATATTCTTCTTTTAGTTTATCTTCTGTCATATTAGTAAATTGATAGAATTGTTCTAAACTAATTCCTTGCATTTGTAAATTTTGTCCATACTCTTTAATCATTCTATTTTGTTCATCACTAATCATTGCTTCTGGAACATCTATTTCAGTAGTTTTTGCTACTTCTGCAAGTAAATCATCTGTCCATTTATCTTCTGCTTTTTTCTCTTTTTGAGCAGTAATATTTTCTCTTACTTGATTCTCTAAAGCCTCTTTAGAATCAATTCCTTCCATACCTAAATCATCAAAGAAATCTTGATCTAATTCTGGAATTACTACTTCTTTAACTTCGTTAACTTTAACTTTGAAAACAACTGGTTGTCCTTTTAAATCCTCTGCATGATAATCTTCAGGGAAAGTTAAATCAATATCTTTTTCTTCTCCTGCTTTTAAACCAATCAATTGTTCTTCAAATCCAGGAATAAAAGTATTACTTCCAATTTCTAAAGAATAGTTTTCTCCCTTACCACCTGGGAATGCTACTCCATCTTTGAATCCTTCAAAATCAATAACAGCTATATCTCCATTTTCTAGTTTACCATCTTTTGTTACATTTTCTTTATAATGTTCACGCATATGTTCAATGGAATGTTCTACTTCTTCATCTGTTACTTCAATTTTATCTTTTTCTACTTTTAATCCTTTATATTTACCTAACTTTACTTCTGGTTTCAATGTTAAAATAAATTTAAAAGTAATACCAGTATCATCAATACTTTCCATGTTTACAGTTGGCTCAGTAACGATTTCTAAATTCTCATTTTCATCTAATAATTTATCATAAGCTACTTCAATAGCTTTATTTGATGCTTCATAATATAAGCTTTCTTTACCATAATGTTTTAAAAATACATTTTTAGGTGCTTTACCAGGACGAAATCCATCTATTTTAGCTTTACGATTTGCTTTTTTGAAAGCTTCATCTAGTAATTTCTCCCACTCTTCACCTTCTATTTTAATAATAATTTCTTTTTCGTTCTTTTTTTCCATACATTCATCTCCCGTAATATATAGTATATAATAAAATTTACTTTTAGGCAATAATTTATAAGTAAAAGTAGCCAAAACACTATTAATTTCTTACTATATAAAATACTCTAAGAAAGTAAACTTTCTACTTAATTTTTCATTATTACTACAACATATTGTTATAAGTTTCATAAATATTATCACTCATAGTGATATAACTACCAACTACTAATATATCGGCACCCTCACATTTATCTTTAGTATTAAAGTTTACTCCACCATCGACTTCTATTACATAATTATAATTATTTTTCTCACGTAATTGATATAATTCCTTTATCTTATTAGTACTACTATCAATAAATTTTTGTCCACCAGCACCTGGTTCAACACTCATAACAAGTACTAAATCTACCTTATCTAGATAAGGTAATAAAGATTTAACTGAAGTATTAGGTTTTATTGATATACCTACTTTAATATTTAAATTTTTAATATATTTAATAATTTCATCAATATTATTAGTTGCTTCTAAATGAAAAGTTATATATTCTGGTTTATAATTCTTATACATATCAATATAAGTTTTAATATTATTAACCATTAGATGAATATCTTTCTTACTATTTAATTTAGGTAAATCTAATAAATCCACTTTATTATTTACAAAATTACCATCCATAATATCTAAATGGATAAATGATGGATTTAAATTATCTATTTGCCTTATTTTATTTTCATTATCTCTTATATTTAGTATTGATATTGATATCATAAATACAACCTCTTCCAATTATTTATAATTATTATCTTGATTTACCATGAGAGTTATTTTGTCCTTCTTTGTTTGTTGATGAAAAAGTAGCATATCTTTTATATTCTTTAGCTCGAACAAATTTACCATTAGAAATAAATCCCATTAATTGACCATTATTACTGAAAATAGGCTTATCTCCTTCTGATAAAGTTCTATGAGGTTCAACCTCTTTATATTGTTTTTTTATATGAGTTTCTCCTCTATACGTAACAATTGTTGTCGGAGTTTTAACTGAATTTTCTGTTCTCATTTGTAATGTATATTCATCCACATCATATCCCATTCCGATAGCAATCGATCTTAAAACTTCATATAGATATTGTTCTTCTCCTCTATATTCAACTTTTTCAGAAAAGATATCGGTTAAATAACCAACAGTTCTCTGGTATCCACTTCCATCTTCTTTTAGAATTTTAGTAATATAGATAGCTTTTTTTATTTGTAAATATTCTACTATTGGATTTTGTCCTGTTCCACTTTCATATTTCCAACCAGGTACTTTCAACAATTCTTGATATGCAATTTGTAAATGTAACATGTCTTCAGGCACTTCTACTCGTTTAGTTCCTTCTACTAAAAATCCCCTAAAATCATCTACTAAAGCTACACTTAAAGCTCTAGCTATTTTTTTAAATGCTTCTTGATCCATAAATACTCTCCTTATCATAATGTCATTATATCACATACAATATCGTATTAACAAATAAAAAAATGACAAAATAAATTTTGTCATGCGCACCCTATGGGTGCATTTTTATTGTATAATATAATTTGTGATGAATATGAAACATTTAAAATAATAGATTGTTTATATGTGACAAATGTAAAACAAGGATGAACCCTGTTAGTGTAGAAGTAGATTATTAAATTTTACAATATTTAAGAAAAACGGATTTAATTGCCGAATTTTTTTGTTACATAATTAACAATAAGCATACACATATCTATTTAAAATTTCAAAAGAACTTTCCTAATATATAAAAAAAGTAGAATAATCTACTTTTCGTTTATAAACTTTATATAATTATCATAACGTGATTGAATAATTTCTCCATTTGATACTTTTTCTTTAATTGAACATATAGTTTCATTATTATGCATACAATCTTTATATTCACATAAATCACGATACTTATTAAATTCAATAAAGTTATCTCTAATATCTTCTTTAGTCATTCCATCAAAAGTAAGTGATGAAAAACCTGGTGTATCTGCTACTAATCCATCTAATAAAGGAATAAGTTCTACATGTCTAGTAGTATGTTTTCCACGACCCAAAGCTACTGATACTTCACCAGTATCTAATTTCAAATTACTATCTAAACGATTTAATAACGTACTTTTTCCTGCTCCACTTTGTCCAGCAAATACTGTTACTTTATTTTTGAATATTGATTTTAATTCTTCATCTGTATTTAAATATACTTGATATCCAATTTTTTGATAATATTTAATATATTCATCTATTTCTAATTTTGTTTTATCATCAATTAAATCTAATTTAGTAAAACATATAATAGGTAGTATATTATTATATTCAATAGTTACTAATAATTTATCTAATAAATTAGAAGAAAAATTAGGAATATGAACACTTGTTATGATTACTGCTTGATCAACATTAGCAATACTAGGTCTTATAAGTTCATTCTTTCTTTTTAATACTTCTAATATATATCTATTTTGATAATCAATAATAACTATATCTCCAACTAATGGTGTTATATGCATTTTACGAAATTTACCACGTGCTTTACAAACTATTTTTTCTTTATTATTTAATTCAACTGTATAATCATTACTGATTTGTTTAATAATTATTCCTTGCATGTTTAACTTTCAGAATCTTCCTGATTTTGATTATCAGAATCATTATCAGAGGCATCATCAGTATCATTAGAAGTATCATAACTTGATTGCTTTCGTCCTTTTGAAATAACAATTTTTAATGTAACACCTTTTTTTACTTCAACCCCAGCTTTACGACCTTGTGATATTATAGTTCCTGCTTCTTTACTTGATTCTGTTTCTTCAAATTCACATTTTATTTCATTATCATCACAGAAAGCTTGTATTTTATTTCGATCATAAGAACCATCTAAGAAATCTGGATAAACTGTAATAAGTGTTGCATATACTAACTCAATAGCGCCACCCTTATCTAATCTACTACCAGGCTCTTTACTTTGTGATATAATCATACCTTCAAAAGCATCTTTATAATCTTCTTCATCGGTTGATATTTTTCTAGATGTTGTTATTACTTTAAATCCTTGATTTTCCAATTCTATTTTAACTACATTAACATTTCGTTTTTTATAATCTTCTATTTCTATTCCAGATAATCCACTTGATATTAATACTGTAACAGTTGTTCCCTGTTTAACTTTTGAATTAGCTTTTCGAGATTTATAACCTACTACAACTCCCTCATCATATTCATTACTAGGTTCTTCTTCAAACGTATAATAAACATTTAATTTATCCAACTCTTGACCAGCAAACTCTTGAGTTTTACCGGATACATCTGGTAAAACTACTGTTTTAGTTTTACTATAACTTAAAAGTGCAAAAAAGGCAATTAATAAAGCAACAATAACAAAAACAGTTATCATACCAATCATACCTACAACCATTCTAAACTTATTCACGTCTTTTTTTCCTTCCTTTGCTTTTGGTTCATCTAATTTTGAAATAATTTCTTCTTCCTTCTTTTTTTCTACAGGTTTAACTTTCTTTTCTTCTGTTGGTTCACCCTCTGGATAATCATAAACTAATTTTGGTTCATCTCTACGACTTTCTGATAAAACTGTCTTTAAATCTTCATGCATCTCACGAACTGATTCATATCGATTTTCAGGATTTTTGGCACATGCTCTAAGTACTACATTTTCAACACTTTGTGGAACATTAGGATTTTGCGCAATAATACTTGGCAATCTATCTTTCATCTGCTTTATAGCTATTTCAACAGCATTATCACCTTTAAATGGTAACTTTCCTGTTAATAATTCATACATTAAAATTCCTAATGAATAGATATCGCTTTTTACTGTTGCACCACTTCCATTAGCTTGTTCTGGTGGTAAATAATGAACTGAACCCATAACAGAATTAGTTTGTGTTAACTCTGTACTATTAAGTGCTACTGCTATACCAAAATCTGTTATCTTAACACGACCATCTTCTAAAATCATAACATTTTGTGGTTTTATATCACGATGAATAATATAGCTATCATGTGCACAAGCAATACCACTAGTTAGTTGAAGCATTATATCAATAGTTTCTGACAATGATAAAGCACCACGCTTTTTAATTAAATTTTTTAAAGTCTTACCATTAACATACTCCATAACTATAAAATAATTACCATCATCTTCACCAACATCGTACATTTCTACAATATTAGGATGATTTAGTGAACTAGCTGCTTTAGCTTCTCTTTGAAATCTTTTTACAAATTTCTCATCATTAGCTAAATCACCACGCAAAACCTTAACGGCTACTTCTCTTTCTAAAATGGTATCATATGCTAAATAAACATTAGCCATTCCACCTTCACCTATAGTACGAATAATCTGGTATCTACCATCTATTTTTTGACCTTTTATTATCATACTACTTTTCCTCCTTATAAAGTAAAGCTACAGAAATATTATCATTTCCTCCACGATTATTACATTTAAATATTAATTTTTTTAATTTATCTTCAATTGTACTATCACTATTTAATACTTTTGTAATTTGTACATCATTTAACATATTTGTTAAACCATCACTACAAAGCATAATACCATCTATACCAAGTTCAACATTAAATATATCAATATCAACTGTTGGTGTAGCACCTAATGCTTTCATCAAAACATTTTTACGAGGATGTTCTTTAGCTTCCTCTTCAGTTAATTCGCCACTTTTTACAAGTAAATTTACTAAAGTATGATCTATAGTTACCTTATGCAATTTTTTATTTTTAATTACATATCCTGAAGAATCTCCAATATTTCCAAATAATAGGAATGTTGGAGTCAAAATAGCTAAAACCATTGTTGTTCCCATTCCCTTACTTTCAGGATGAAGAGCAACATATTTAAAAATTTCAACATTAGCTTCACTAACAGTACTTTGAATCCAATTGATAGCGTCATCCTTATTTCCAACACTACTAATTTCTTTAAATCTCTTTCCTATATGAGTAATAGCAATACTAGAAGCAACTTCACCATCCTTATGTCCACCCATACCATCAGCAACACACATAAGAACTTCACCTGCTGAATTTTCTACAATAACTACACTATCCTCATTACGTTCCCTTACTTTGCCAGGATCAGTTAAATAGTTATACCTCACACTATACCTCCTCATAATTTGATCTTAGTTGTCCACAAGCAGCACTTACTTTACTTCCAAATTCTCTTCGGATTGTAACATTAATCCCATTCTTTTTTAAAGTATCGTAAAACTTCATAATTTGCTCTTTACTGCTTTTTTTATACTCTATATGACTAGTTTCATTATATGGTATCAAATTAACATAACAATTCATCCCTTTAAGTAACTTACTTAATTCTAAAGCATTATCTGTAGAATCATTAACACCCGCTAACATAATATACTCAAACGTTACACGACGATTAGTTTTATCAATATACTTCTTAATAGTAGGAATTAATTCCTCTAAAGGATATGCTTTATTTATCTCCATAATACTATTTCTTATATCATTATTAGGAGCATGCAGTGAAACTGCTAAATTAACTTGTTTATCATAATTCATAAATTCTTCAATTTTTGGAACAATACCACTAGTAGAAATAGTAATATGTCTACTTCCTATATCAATTCCTTTAGGTGTATTAACAATATCAACAAAAGATATAACATTATCATAATTATCAAAAGGTTCTCCTATTCCCATCAAAACAATATGTGAAATACGAATCTTTAAATCCTCTTCAACAGCTAATACCTGTCTAACCATTTCACTCGCCTCAAGGTTACGAACTTTCTTTAAACGACCACTTTCACAAAAATGGCACCCCATATTACAGCCAACTTGAGTTGAAATACACAAACTATTTCCATAATCATGGCGCATTAAAACAGCCTCTATCTTATTACCATCACTTAATCTAAAAAGATATTTAGCTACATCAATGTCAGTTTTTTTTGTAATAATATCTAAGGAGTCCATATTAAAATCTAAACTTAAATCATTAATTGTTTTTTTACTAACATTTCTCATTTCAGCAAATGATTTTATTCTCTTTTTATATAACCATTCAAATATTTGAGTGGCCTTAAATTTTCCTTCATTTTTATCAAGGAAATATTGTTCTAACTCCTTAATTGTTACACCATATATATTTCTCATACCTACACCTATTTATAATTATACCAAAATATAAAAAAAAAAGAAATATTATTAAATTCTTTTAAAAAATCTAAAGAATCTTTAGAATTTTTTACACTTAATTAACAAAATATATAAAATACTTTAAGCAGCACTATAATTATCATCTTTTTTTGTAAGTGTTTTTACTTTTTGTTTATCCATTACTTTGTTTCTTTGTTGCACTTTCTTTTTAATAGCATTAATAATTCTCTTATAAATTGCTTTTTGTTTATCAGTCAAATTAATTCTATCAATAATTTCTGGTGTATTATAACAATCAATAACTGTTTTTGTATTAATTTTTTCTCCAGCTATCATTATTTCTTTTGCTTCTGTAATTGTTGGAAGCTCATCAGCTATTGTTATTTCATTAACAACTAAATCAACATCAATATCAGATGCGTCTATTAAAACATCATTTTCATCTACTATTTCTTTATTATCTTGATAACTTAATACTTGAGCTTTCTTAATAATAGCATGATTATTTTTGTAATCATAGTCTACATCAATTACCTGATTATTTGAATTAATTCCAATTGCATTTTCAATATTAATATGAGTAAGCTCTATCTCATCAGCACTTTTTAATAAAGCCATAAGTCTTTTTCTATCAATTGTTGAGAGTCTATTAATTTGTCTTATATACTTATATTTATTTCCTTTTAATTCTATAACTGGCACTAAAGATAACTCTACATTTTTATATTCTAAATTATGATTATAAATTTCTTCAGCATTTTCTTTCGCATCACTACTTTGAGTAGAAGATAATTCTTGCTGAATTGTTTTAAAGTTTTGACTTATATTAATTCCATAATCACGATTCTCAATCATTTTTACACTGCGATCTTTAGGATTATAAAATTTAAAAAATTCTTTCCCATTCTGTAAGACAACATGCTCAATATCAGCTAAACTTAAACCATATACTTTAGCTATTTCTTGACGTTGTTCTTCCTTATTTTTTTCTTTTTTATCATTTTTTTTAACATTATCTAATTTTTGAGACATTTTATCACTCCCTATTATTAATTTTATTCTACCATAATATTTGTTCTTTATAACCTATAATTTAATAAATTTAATATCACTTTACAAAAAAACTAGAAATATCTCTATTTCCAGTTAAAAACAACTTTTTCTTGATAATCTGTACTTTGTGTTGTAAGTGTTATACTACTATCTTTATTTAAAACAAATTCTTTTTCTTCTGAAATTAAATTTCCTGAACTAGTTAAACCATATTTATTAGCTTCAATATAAATTTTATCATCTTTAATTTTATTTATTTTAAATTCATAGTTTTCACCTAACAAATTACAACTTAAAGTATCGTCTTTTCTTACTTCTACAATATTAGTTACATTGTCACAATTAATTTCTAAATTAACACTAATATCTTCTTTCTCACAACCAGTTAATACCACCAAAATCAATAAAATAATAAACTTTTTCATTATAAAACTCCACTCATAAATATCAAGAATACACAAAATATACCAAGCATTATCCAACCATTAATACTATCAGAAGTACTAGTTTTATATTTAATGCCAACGGCTTTAGAACTTAATATACCTCCAATTAATCCACCTATATGAGCGGACATATTAATACCACTAGATATAAATCCAATAAATAAGTTAAGTACTAATAGTGGAATAATCTGTGATTTAATAACACTACCAAAATATACACGATAATGATATCCAAAATAAATGAATGCTCCAATAAGTCCAAAGATAGCACCGCTTGCTCCGACACTTACAACACCTGTACCTTGAAAAATCATAGAAACTAAGCCACCAATAATTCCACTAATTAAATATATAGCTAAAAATTTAGCTTTACCAAAGAAACTTTCCAATTGAGGTCCTAATATATATAAAGCATAAAGATTGAATGCTAAATGAATAATTCCAGCATGTAAGAACATACTACTAATTAAACGATATAATTCTAAAGGACTACTCATCATATCATAATTAACTAAACCACCAAAATCATATAACAAAGTAGGATCTATATCAAAAATATTACCACCAGCTATTAAAAGCATTAAAAACATAATAATGTTACTAATAATTAAAGCATAAGTAATAATTGGTCTTTTTTTACTAAATACCTCATCAGCTTTAACAGCATCTTCTCTATTTTTTTTATTAATTTCTTCTGTTAACTTCATAAATAATTCTAATCCTTGTTCTGTAACCTTATCTAATTTTGTAATATTAGGAAAGCTTTCTTTTACAAAATCATATTTATTAAGGTCATCAATATTTTTTAATTCAATACAATCAATATTTTTAGCATAATTCTCCTTTAAATGAACATTATCGCCCAAGTTAATAAAAATACTTAAAGCATTCATACTAAAACTAAACGTTTTTCTTTTGATTGTACGCATTATTTGTTTAGTACGATATATATCCCAATCAAATTGTTCATCATTATGAATATAATTAGTAACAATTCTAACAATTTTATAGTCAGATTCTGAATTTTCTAACCATATTTCGTCTTTAGCACCATGTAAAATTATTGGATTATATCCCTGATCTGTAATAAAATAATGTAATAGTTTCATAACAATTTCATCATTTTTATCTAACGTTATATTCATTGTATCACCTCCTATATTGTAATATATTTTTTATGAATAGTAAAGAAACTACTCATTTTTAAATTGTTCCATAATATTAATAAAACAATCTGGTAATTCACTATTAAATTCCATATATTCTTGAGTTTTGGGATGAATAAAGCCTAATGTTTTAGCATGCAAGCATTGTCCAGTTGTATCAATTAGTTTTCTCTTTCCATAAACAGGATCATTAACTACTGGATATCCTATATAATCCATATGAACTCTTATTTGATGAGTTCTTCCTGTTTCAAGATTTAACTCAATTAAAGTAGCTCGTTTATATCGTTCTAAAACTCTAAAATGAGTAATAGCAGATTTGCTATTAGTGGCTGTAACACACATCTTTTTTCTGTCTACTTGTGAACGTCCTATTGGAGCATCTATAGTTCCAGTATCATGATTAATAACTCCCCATACTAAAGCCCAATATTTACGAGTTGTTTTCTTCTCACTTAATTGTTGTGCTAAAAAAGCATGAGCTTCATTGCTTTTGGCAACCATTAGTAAACCAGTTGTAAATGCGTCAATTCGATGTACAATACCTGGCCTAAATTCTCCATTAATATCACTCAAGTTCTTTGAATGATACAAAAGTCCATTTACTAAAGTTCCATGATTATTTCCAACTGCAGGATGAACGACTATACCATTAGCTTTATTAACGACAAGAACATCTTCATCCTCATAAACAATATCAAGTTCCATCTTTTCAGGTTCAGCAGACATTTCTTCTTCAATATATTCTTCAATTGTTATTTTATCTAAAGCACGCAATTGATAACTAGATTTTACACTTTTTCCGTTTACTAGAATCTTATTTTCTTTTATCATTTTAACAATCTTACTACGACTAAAACCTAATAATTCAGTTAAAGCTGAATCTATTCTACCAGTATCTTCTTTAATTTCAATCTCTTGCATAAAGACTCCTTTCTATTATATTTGTTATTTATAAATGATATTTTTTTATTTCACAATTTTTAAGACCCCTATTTAAAAATAATCCATCGTTTATTCCTTCAAAATAACCACTAAATGCTTTAGATATACCACTATGTGCAACAATCAAAACATTTTCATATTTTTTTGTTTTAAGTTCGTCCAAAAAATTATATACTCTTCTAAAAAAATCCTGAATATTTTCATTAACTCCATATTGGATATTACTATAATAATTCCAATATTCTTCCCTATTAGTAACATTCAAAGGTTCACCACTTAAATTACCACAACTGCTCTCTCTTAAACGTTCATCTGTAATAATACTATCATCATAATTAGTAAGAATATATTCAGTATGAGTAGCTCTAAGTAATGATGATGAGATAACAATATCAAAATGAATATTTTTAATTTCATCCCTTAATCTCTCTGCCTGCTTAATACCTAATCCTGTTAAATCTTCATCACTGGAGTTATATTGTCCTAATGCATTATGTGGTACTTGTCCATGTCTAGTTATATAAACATTCATAAAATCCTCTCCAAAACTATAAAAATTAAACTTTAATTATCACTTTTATTATTTTTAATGCCTACTAGCATAATTCCAATAATTCCTAAAACAATACATATATCAGCGAAATTAAATATTGGAAAATGATAATTAAATATTATTGTTTCTAAATAATCAATAACATAGCCATGAATTAATCGATCAATAAAATTTCCTATTATTCCACCTAATAGCATACTAATAAAAACTTTTTCAATTTTAGATGTAGTTTTATCTTTTATAAAGAAAAAATAAATAACTACCAAAGATATAATAGTCATTAAGATTAAAAAGATAACATTTCCACTTAAAATACTAAAAGCTGCGCCATCATTATGAACATTAGTTAAATAGAAAAAATTATCAATCACATTAATGCTAGTATTCAATGTAATATTATTAGATATAACATACTTAATAATTTGATCAATTATTACAAAAATAAAACTTAAACCATATAATTTTTTTTGCATTAAATCACCTTTAATATTATATCACTAATTATAGAATAGATAAATAGACCTAAGTTCTACTTAAGTCTATTTATTTTTTGTGTATCTTTAATATATGATACTTCAAAAGGTACTAAAGCATATAAATCAGGTTCAATATACTCTATTTTACCATAAAATTTTATTATATCATCCATTTCATTATACCAAGCTATTCTGTCTTCTTCTGATAGAAGTCTTAAATTAATAATTGTAAATATTCCATGCTTAAAAAAGGAAGATACATAGCTAGTATCATATTTATTTTGTATTGATACAGCAACTATTTTATTACCCTTTTTTGAAGCTTTTATTTTATGATACCTCTCATTAGAATCAATATTCTTATTATATTCTCTCGCTTTAATATAATGCTCCATATAAGAAATCAAACTAATAATCTTTTTACCACTACTTGATTCATTTTCGTTATTTTCCATATTTACCATTATTCTTTCTTGAAGCTTTATATAAACTGGTTTCTTTTTATTTAATTTATACATTTCAATCACCTAAATGCGTATTATATATGTTTTATACTATTTTGTCAAAATAAAAGAAAGTGTATTCACTTTCCCTTATTTAATTTTTTCTAGTTTATCTGTAGCTTTGTCAATTGCAGTATCCATCATATCACCCATTTTTTCTTTAACAGGTTCCTTATACTTCTGATATGCTAACACACCAATAGCACCTAAAGCTATCATAGCCATATCTCTACAAACTTGCACTATATCACCTCACACTAGAAACTTTGTATATATTAACTTATATACATTATTAATATGTTCTAACTATTAATTTTTATACACATCTCTTGTAATTTATCGATCATATCACTTCTTCTAATTTGTTCAGCATTACTATGAACACTATTTATAAAAGCATCTGGCTCACCAATTAATATTAATTTTTTTTTAGCACGCGTTATTCCTGTATAAATTAACTTACGATATAACATTCTGTTATAACTATGTGTAACTGGTATAACAACTAAATCAAATTCACTTCCTTGTGATTTATGAATACTTATTATAAAACCATGTTTTATATTTCCTAAATCTTTTACTTGATAATTAACTAAATTACCATCAAAATCAATTACTACTTCTACCTTTCCACTCTTAGTTTGTATTCCACTTTTAATACTACTTATAATACCTATATCACCATTAAAAATATTATTATCAGGATCATTTACTAGTTGTAATACTTTATCATTAACTCTATATACAATATCTCCATATTTTACTTCCTTTTTATCAGATGAACTAGGATTAAATATATTTTGTAATGCTTTATTTAAATTATCAATACCATTAATTCCTGCATACATAGGTGCCATTACTTGAAAACTTTTATAATCATATCCTTTATCAATTATTTGTTTACATATTTTAGTCAAATTAGAAATAATACTATTTCCATTACATGCTAAAAAAGTATAATCATCTTTAGTACTTAAAAAATCTCCTAAATCGTCATTTCTTATTTCATTAGCTAATACTGGAATATAACTATTTTCTTTTTGACGATATAAAATATCTAAATGAACAGTATCAATTACTTCACTATCTATTAAATCTTTAAGTAACATACCAGGACCTACACTAGGTAATTGATTATGATCACCTACTAAAACTAACTTTATATTATTTGTTAACCCTTTAAGTAAGTTATCCATCAACGTTATATCAATCATACTTACCTCATCAACAATAATTAATTGACTAAAATCTGGATTATACTCATTAATCGCAAATGTATTATTTTCTTTATTCCATTTTAAAAACCTATGAATTGTTGAAGCTGGTAAAGTAGTTGATTCACTTAATCTTTTACTAGCACGACCAGTAGGTGCGAGTAATGCAACATTTTTTTCTAAATCAGAATTACTATATTTATTTAAATTCTTATATATTTCTACTATTGCTTTAATAATCATTGTTTTCCCTGTACCTGGACCACCTGTAATAATCAAAAGATTATTTTCTAGTGCCTTTTTAATAGCTAAACGCTGTTTATCATTATAAATGATACCATTAAACTCCTCCAATTGTTTAATACTATCATCTAAATTTTTATACTTAGTTTTTTCTTTATTCATTAAATAATTAAATTTGTACACAATATTATTAGTAGCATCATATAATTCCATTAAATAATATTTATCATCTTTAATTTCAATTTTTAATTCATTCTTTAATTCTAATAATAATTCTTTAAAATAATCATAGTCTAATTCAAGATGTAAATATTTAACAACGTTCTTATAAATATTTTCAAAAGATAAATAAGTATCTCCAGTTTTAAATGTTAAATCCTTCATTATATAATATATACAAGCTTTAATTCTTTCTATTGAATCAGATTCCATATCCATCTTTTTAGCAATGTTATCTACTTTAATAAAATTCAATTCTTCAATATCATCAATTAGTCTATATATATTATGCTCAATAACTGAAATAGTATTACTCTTATAAGTATTATAAATTAACAACGCATCACGCATGACAAATCCTAATTCAGTAAGATACACGATCATCTTATGACTTTCTTCATATTTTGTTAGTGTATCGTAAATTAAATTTGCTTTTTTCATTCCCATTTTAGGTACTAACATCAAGCAACTTTTATCGGCTAATATCTCATCTATTGCCTTTTCACCTAAAACATCTACTATTTTTTGAGCTAGTTTTTCTCCTACACCAGGAAACAAATCACTTGATAAAAATTCAACAATTCCATCTTTATCTTCTGGTTTAACTCGTTCATATTCTTTAACATTAAATTGAAAACCATATTTAGGGTGAAAAGCTTCTTCCCCTTTAAAATAATAATTCTCATTTTCTATCAACTCATGAAAATAACCTGTTATTGTTATTAATTTATTAACATATTCTTTCATTGTTTCAATATCAGTATCTTTTACTTTAAAAAGGCCAATTATATAACCTTTATCCGATTGAAATATTATTTGTCTAAAATTTCCCATTATATAATTTTCCATTTAACCACCAAATATATTATAACATATTATTGAACAAATGTTTTGATAATTACATTAAAATAATTTTACTGTTTAAGAATTTTTAAACTATTTTTGACATAATATTTTAATGGAAGTGATTTATGTTTAATTTTATAAAATGGCTATTTAAAGATTTTCATTTATTTTGTGCAGCTTACTCTAATAATATTTTTCCTGATCCTTTATCTAGAGAAGAAGAAGCACATTTATTAGATGAAATGCATAATGGTAATGAGCAAGCACGTGATAAACTCATAGAACATAATCTTAGATTAGTAGCACATATAGTTAAAAAGTATGATAATAAAAATGAAGATATAGATGATCTTATAAGTATAGGTACTATTGGTCTTATTAAAGGTATTGATAGTTTCAATAATAAACATAGCGCTAAACTAACTACTTATATTGCTAAATGTATCGAAAATGAAATATTAATGTATTATCGTTCTAATAAACGTAATAATAGAAATATAAGTTTAAATGAAGCTATAGGATATGATAAGGAAGGCGATGAAATTACTCTTTTAGATATTTTAAAAACGCCTAAACCTGACTTTGCTATTGATATTCATAATCAAAATAATATCAAATTGATAGATAAATACTTCAATGTTTTAACTCCTAGAGAAAAAGAAATTATAACTAAAAGATATGGGTTAAATGATGAAGAAAAAATGACTCAAAAAGAAATAGCTAAAGTATTTAAAATTTCTAGAAGTTATGTATCACGAATTGAAAAAAGAGCTTTAACAAAAATGTTAAAAGAATATATAAAGAATAAAGATAATTAAAAACTATCTTACCAAAGATAGTTTTTAATTAATATAACATTAATACTAATTACTTAAATAAATGCTTTATTTTATTTGGATCCTGATCATAATAATGCGTATTTAGTGAAAAGAATCTATTATCGCCTAAACCACTAATCTGTTTTTTAGTAGGACTTCCTTCTAAAAGGATACCATTATCCAATAGAGGTAACAACATATCATTATATATTTCTAATTTCTTTTTATGTTCGTTTTGTAAAGTATAAAAACGCATAAAATCTAAATATGTAAGTTGACCTTTCATCGATAATATATAATGTAATGTCTGATAATCAGTAGAAGTTAAATGATAATTGCTACTTTCTTTAATAGTATTCATAACATAATCTTTTTCTAATTCTATTTGAGTATTATCTAGCATATATTTCAAGAAAAAAGTAATATTTTTATATTTTTTAGATTGTCTTATTACTTTATAATACTCATTTTTATATAAAGTAATAGCACGATTAAAAATAATAAAAGGATAATTTTTATTATTTAGTAAATACCATAAACTCATTGTTCTACTAGTACGACCATTAATATCATAATAAGGGTGTATATATACAAAATAGAAATGAATAATCTGTGATTTAATAAATAACTCTGTTTTACTCAAATTATTATTTTCATTAATATAATTCATTAGTTGTTGCATATATTCATAAAGTGAATTAGCACTAATACCTTGATCTGGCTCTTTATTAATATTATCTGACCAAAAAATATAAACAGGATCATTACGATAATATTCTCCCATATGTTGCCAATCACTTTGGGATAATAATTCTTTAGATAAAATACTATATAATTCTCTTAAATTATCTTGATTTATTTGTTTTCCTTGCATTATATAGCAATAACCCCTATATAAATTAATAATACGTTGCTTTTTCTTAGGATCTTTAATATTAGATACATTGTTAATAACTTCTAAAATAGTTTCAACATCATCCTTATACCCTTCTACAGAATTATTAGCTTGGAGTTCATGAGAAAACAATACATCTTTAGAAAATTGTAATGTATTTATATATTTAATATCTGATATATATCTTTCTAACTCTTCCATAATAGGTTTTAAAGTATCATCAGTATATATTAAATTTCTATTATCTATATCTAAAGGTAAAATAATTCTACTCATAAATCCTCCAATAATTTTTATACTAACTAGTCATTCACCAACACTTATTCTTTTATTACATTATTTCTACTTTAAAAACTTTTTATTTTTAGCAGTTTCAAGTTTTTCAATTTCATCTTTAGCATCTAAAATACCAAATATATTGGCAGAAGATATTAAAATCAATGCACTAATAAATGCTACTAATAACACTGGATGGTTAGTTAACTGATTAGTAATAAATATATAAGCTGTACCGATAAAAAGAGTCCCCATATATATTTTAATTCTTTTCTTCTTTTTTTGTATTAATTTTATTAACCACGAGATTCTTTTATTGAACTCGTCTTTAGAAAATTTACGATATGGATTTTTTTCTTTTTGTAATTTATATTTTTTCTTATAATCTTGTTTTTTCGTAAGTTCTGTTTGAATTCTAGTATTTAATATTTCTATTAATTCTTTTAGTTCGTCATCATACTCAATCATAGAATTAATACATTTATAAGACTCTAAAAGTTTTCTTGCTTCCAAAAAATTTTCTAAACTTTCACCTTTATTCCAAGCAGCATAGGCTGATTTCGCAAGTTCTGATATAATTATATCGCTTTCAGAAATTGTTATATTTTCGTATACACTATTTGCTTTTTCATGTGCAATTTTCGCATCTTCATATATCTTAACAGAATCTTTTATAAAAGTTTCTGTATCTGTCTTTGATTGTTTAACTTGTTCACTAATATCATTTGCCTCATTTGATACTTTCTTCATAGTTTCAATTCCAGAAGTAAATTCTGATAATTCTTCTTCATATAAGGCATCATATTCGTCATTATCTTCTGTAACAAGATTAGATATTTCTTCGATGCTTACATCTAATTGATCCTGTTTTTGAAGAATATCTTTTATCTTATTTTTTAAATTTAAAATCTTACTAGCGAATTTTGCTCCTTCATAACTTTTAGGAATAGTATTAATCTTTTTATTAAATTTAGCAAGTATGTCTATAGCTTCGTCACAATTTTCTTTAAGTTCTAAAATACCTAATATGTTAATAAGTTCCTCTAATTCTGATTTGGTATTATTAATTTCATTAAGAGTACTTGCTATTATATTATCATATTCTACCTCAGATATTTGACCTTCATATATGTATGAATAAATACTATCCAATTTAATACTAAAATCATCAATAATATCAATTAATGATTTTAACTTACTAACAGATGCTTCTTTGTAACATTCTTTCTTATAGAGAAAACTAGCTTCAATAGTATTTTTAGGTAATTTATCTATAATATCTTCTAAAAAAGCAATAGTATCATTAATTATTCCTATTTCTTGTAACAATTCATAATTACTTGCTTCCTCAATTATTTCTCTTAAGCTATAAATATATTCATTAGTAATACTTATTAATTCATTTAAAGAATTAAAATATTCATCTTTAGAAATAATGTTGAAATGAGCTTCCATAATTAATTTATTTTTAGAATCTATAATTATAGTTACCTTTTCTAATTCTTCTTCTATTATCTGTTTTATAGCCATTACTTTAGCATAGTAAACTTCTTCTTCTGTATAATTTTCTTTAACATCTTCATAATTAACATCAGAATAATCATCATTAATGTCATTTTGGACATCTTCATATGTACCATTTTTATAAGCTTCATATGTAGAATCATATTCTTTTCTTCGTTCTTCATTTATTAAAATACTATAAGCTTCATTTAAAAGCATCATTTTTTCTTCAAAAATCTTAAGTTCTTCTTCTGTCGCTTCTGGATGTAAATCAGGGTGATACTTTTTTGTTAAATTACGATATTTTGATTTTATAGTTGAAACATCATCATTTATATCAGCTTCCAATATTTCGTAACAATCAATCCAACTATTTTCCATTTTTATTTTTACCTGTTAAACGTAGTCTTTTAACTTTACTATCACTAGTTTGCAAATATTTTACTTCATTATTATGACGTTTAATATTATCAGACCAATTAGGATTAATTTTTCCATTACTTCTAAGATCAACTAATGCTTTACGTATTGCGAGAAAATTTGTTAGTACTCCCTCATCATCTTTTAAATATTGTTCAGCATATGTTGGATTAATTCCTAAAGCACTAGCCTCTTTTTTAGCATCTAAATCAGTCCCTAAATATATAAACTTCCACCCTATTTTTTTACAAGATTGTATCATATTTCTAGCATCACTTAATCCATACCTTCGACTACTTACATCTTTACCATCTGTCATGATAGCAACAATAGTCTTTTCAGGTTTTACATCAGATGTTGCTGATTGTTTAGCTTTAAGTGAAGATAATTGTGTACAAAGAGTATCATATAAAGAGGTTTTTCCATCAGCTTTATATGAAAATTTAGGTACCATGTTGATATCTACTCGCTCACATAAAACACTATATTCCTCATCAAATAAAATAATAGATACTTTAACAATTTCTCCAGTTTTTTTCTCTACTTCGATTAAATCAGTTACTCCTTTAATAGTTGAACTTTCTAATCCAGAACATGAACCACTTCTATCTAAAATAAAAATTAATTCAGTAGCACTGTTTTTTCTCTCTATATTAGCACTATCAATATTTCTTACTGCTAAAGAATTTATCCTATTTTCTAATTTACCTACTGATGATTTCTTTAACTCTTGTCTCAAAGTTGATAAAGAAGTACTTCCTTTAACACTCGTACTTATACCTGGTTTCTTTTTTAATTCTTCTAATGAAAATTTCATAAATTTTTCTCCCTAAATAATATTTGTCGTTTATATTATCATAATTCTATATTTATTTCAATATTATCAATGAGGTAAAAAAAAGAACACATTATTCTAATGGTTCAAAAAATAATCTAATATCGACTTCTAATACATTTGCAAATCTCCAAAGAGTTCCTAAACTAAATGTTTGTCTATAATTAGGACTTTCAATATTCATAATGAAACCCTCACTATAATTACATAATTGTGCAAATTTAATAACAGTAAGGTGCTTTAATTTTCGTTGTTTTTTTAAATTTTGTCCAACAAGATAATAAATATAGTTTTCATCTTCTATACTTGTCATTAAGCACCTCCATCTATTAATATTATTTTCTCACTTATTTGGTGAATTATTCTCACTTATTCGGTGAGGTTTGTGTTATAATAGAATTAAGCTTAATAGATGTAAGGAGTAAAAATATCATGGAATTAATAATCATATTAATATGTAAAATAATTCAGACAGTATTAAAAAAAATGGGTCGAGGCACTTCACTTCCTGGAGAGATAGCTCTCAAACTAGATAAGAATATCTTAAAAAAAATTGATAAGCCAAAAACTATAATTTGTGTAACTGGTACAACAGGAAAAACTTCTATTTGTAATACATTAACCGAAATATATAAACAATCTGGAAGAAAAGTAGCTAGTAATGTCAAGGGTTCTAATCTTAAGGCTGGAGTAGTAAGTCTTTTTCTAAACAACTGTACATTAACAGGTAAAACAAAAAGTGATACTTTTATAATTGAGATTGATGAACGTTATGTTAAAGAAATATTTAAAGATTTTAAGCCTAACTATTTTATCATTAATAACTTATCACGTGATCAATTAGCTAGAAATGGTCATTTTGATTTAGTATGGAAAGAAATAAAAAATGCCATAACTAATGATATTCATTTAATTTTAAATGCAGATGATCCTATGATTGTAAAATTTGCAATTAATCATAAAGGAAAAATAAGTTATTATGGAATGAGCAAAAATGAATTATCAACTGAAAAGCCTACCTCAATATTAGATTTAGTTTATTGTCCTATATGTCATCAGAAGTTAATATTTGATTATTATCATTATGGAAATATAGGTAGTTATCATTGTCCAAATAATGATTTTAAAAGACCTATACCAAAAATGGAAGCTAGTATTATTGATGATATGAGTTTCAATATTGATGGGAAAACTATAAAAACGAATAACAATGCAATATATAATGTTTATAATATATCTGCTAGTTATGTTACTGCTTGTGAAGATGGTATTGATAAAAAAGAGATTGAAAAAGTTTTGAATAATTTATCACTTACAGTAAAAAGATTAGATACATTTAAAATTGATGATAAAGAGGGAGTTCTTTTATTAAGTAAAAACGAAACACCATTATCATATAATCAATCATTAGATTTTATTGACCATCAAAATGAAGAAAAAACAGTTATTATTGGATTTGATCACGTAAGTGGACGTTATAACTTAAAAGATTTATCATGGCTTTATGATATTAATTTTGAATTACTAAATAAAGATAATATCAAAAAAGTTATATGTATTGGAACGTTTGCTAATGATATAGCACTCAGATTAAAATATGCCAATATCAATCAAAATAAAATAAAAATTTATACAACATCTAATAATGTCATGGATATTATTAAAAGCCAAACACAAGGAAAAATATATTGTATGTTCTATTTCGATATTTTTTATAAAGTTAAAAATTTATTACATAAGGGGGTTAAATAATGTATACAATTCATATAGCATATTTATACTATGATTTATTCAATTTATATGGAGAAAACGGAAATATTAAAGTACTAAAAAAAGAGCTTGAAAATCAAGGTCTTAAGGTTGCTATTCATTTTCTAACAATTGGTGACGAATTAAATTTCAATGACTATGATTTAGTGTATATAGGAGCATCCACTGAAGATAATCAAAAACTAGTTATTCCACATTTATCTAAATACAAAGATGATATACAAAAAGCCATTGATAATAATAAGTTTTTCCTAATAACAGGTAATGCCATTGAATTGTTTGGTAAATATATCTTAGATCAAAACAACAATAAAATAGATTCATTAAATATCTTTTCATATCATACTGAAGTTGCTTCAAAACGTTTAATCGACGAAAGTATTATGAGATGTAATTTTATTGATGAACCAATTATTGGATTTCAAAATCAAAGTACATATATAGTAGATAATGAATATCCAATGTTTAGTATAATTAAAGGAATTGGAATTAAACAAGGCTTATCAAACGAAGGCATTAAATATCATAATTTTTATGGTACTTATCTACTAGGTCCTATTTTAGTTCGTAATCCAAAATTATTAAAATATTTTATTTGTGAATTAATATACACTAAAGATAAAAACTTTAAATTTAAAGATTTTGATTTAAATTTAAATGAAGAAGCTTATAAATGTTTTATAAATAACTTTTATCAAAACATAAATTAAGCTTCTTTTAGTTTTCTATGATATTTTTCTACCAAATAATTAAAGTTTTTCTTGTTTAAATTTATCACATTATCAGTATTAAATTTAATATTAGAAATATCATAATCATTTAAAATAATATCTATTCTTCTCTCTACTTCTAATAAATCTTCAGATTTATAATTACCTGATAAATTTATAATTAATTCATTACCTATATATACAATATCTATTTTCATAATCTTCTCCTAACTTATTTTTATTATAACATACATACTCTAAAAAAAAAGAAATTCGACAAAAATAGAAAAAAAGATACATTAAGCATCTTTCTTTGTTAATTCTTCATAATAATTAAATGTTCTAATTGAATAATCTTTATTAGATTGTAATAAATTTTCAGCACGTTCTGGATTGATAGCTTTTAACATATTAAATCTTGTTTGACTATTTAAAAATTCATCAAACAATTCAAAATCAACATTTTTACTATCTAAAGTAAATCCATTATTTGGATGTCTTCTAAATGTTAAGAAATATCCTGATTTTGTTGCTAATTTTTCCATATCAACACTGTGTTCCATTCCACCTTTAATACCATGAGATATACAAGGTGTATAAGCAATAATAATAGCAGGGCCATTATATTCATTAGCTTCTTTAAGGGCTTTTATAGTTTGCATAGGATTTGCTCCTAATGATACTTGTGCTACATAAGCATCTGGATATGACATAGCTATTCTAGCTAGATCTTTTTTATTAGTCTTTTTACCAGTTGATGCAAACGATGCGATAGCACCTTTAGGACTAGCTTTACTAGATTGTCCTCCAGTATTAGAATATACTTGACTATCAAGAACTAATATTTTAATATTATCATTACTTGCAAGTACGTGATCAATTCCACTAAATCCTATATCATATGCCCAACCGTCGCCTCCAATACACCAAATATTACGCATTGTTATATAATCTTTTAAAGACCTTAATTCTTCTGGTATATTATCAGTCAAATTATCATATACTTCTTTCGTTATTTCATAACTATTATAATTTTCTAACCATTTAGTAAATAGTTCTGCATTCTCATTATCCATATTACTTTTCATAATATTAGCTATTTTCTTTTGCATTATGTTGTTTGCAATTAACATACCATATCCATATTCAGCATTATCTTCGAATAGACTACTAGCCCAAGGTATAGTATATGGTGTTGATGGAGCACTCCCTCCATATATAGATGAACATCCAGTAGCATTACTAATTATTAAATGTTCTCCAAATAATTGTGTCAATAATTTAATATATGCTGTTTCACCACATCCAGCACATGCACCTGAAAAAGCAAATTTAGGTTTATTAAATTGACTATTTTTTACTGTATAAATATTACCAATGTCTTTATGTTTTATATTTTTATCTAAATAATCAAATACTTCTTGTTCATTAGGATCTAATTTATCCATAACAAGTGCTTTAGCACCACGCATTCCAGGACATACATTAACACATACTCCACATCCAGTACAGTCTGCAACAGATGCACTAATTATGAAATAATAATCCATTCCAATTGCTTTCACACATCTTTCTTTAATGCTTCTAGGACTTGCTTCATATTCATCCTCATCTAAAATAAATGGTCTAATAACCCCATGTGGACAATATAATGAACATTGATTACAATTACTACAGTTCATACTAATCCAATCAGGTGCTACTGAAGATATATATCTTTTTTCTAATGAACTTGTTCCACTTTCAAAAGCACCATCAGCGCGTTTAACAAAATCTGAAGTCTTTAAAGTATCACCTTTACGTTTCATTATAGTTTCAACAACTGATAAATTACTTTCATCATTACGATATGCTTTATTATCTAATGTAATTTCTTTAATATTTTCACTTGCTAAAGTTATAGCTTCTAAGTTAGCTTTAACAACTTCATCACCTTTTTTAGAGAATTTATTTTTAATACTCTCTTTCATCTTATCTAGTGCTACATCATAAGATAAAATATTAGATAAATACATAATAGCACTTTCCATTATTGTACTTATTTTACCTTTTAATCCTACTTGGCTAGCTAAATCATAAGCGTTAATTAAATATACATGAGCATGACGCTTTAATAAAAGTTTCTTCAAATTATAATTAATCATATGATTAACTGTTTCTTCATCATGAATAGAGTTAATAATAACTATTGCTTCTTCTTCAATATCATTTAATAAATCATAGTCTTCCAAATAACTATCTTTAGTTATAACACATAGTGATGGTTTTGATACATAGTATGATGATCTGATTTTATCTTCACTAAAACGTAAATGACTACAAGTTACACCACCACTTTTTTTAGAATCATATTGGAAATAACCTTGTACATAATTAGATGTATTATCACCAATCAATTTAATAATTGATTTAGAAGCACTAACCATTCCATCACTACCATAACCATAAAATAACCATTCATGAGATGATTTTGTTTCAATATCTACAGGAGCTAAACTTAAATTAGTAATATCATCCACAATACCAATTGTAAAATTATTAACTGGATTATCTAACATTTCATATACTGCATTAATATCAGCTGGTGTAGTATTTTTACTAGCTAAACCATAACGTCCACCTACAATTTCAATTGAAGAATTCTGTAGGGATGCAACTACATCCAAATATAATGGTTCCCCATTACTACCCGCTTCTTTTGTTCTATCTAAAACTGCTATCTTAGAAACTGATTTAGGTAAAACATCTAATAAATATTTAGTACTAAATGGACGATATAGATGAACTTCAATTAAACCAACACCCTCTTTACTATCAATAACTTCTTTAATAGTATCACAAACAGATCCCATTGCTACAATTACTTTAGTAGCATGTACATCACCATAATAATTAAATGGTTTATAGTTGGCATTAGTTTTCTCATTTATTTTCTGCATATAACTATTAACAATATCAGGTAAAGCATCATAATATATATTTCTAGCTTCTGTTGTTTGAAAATAAATATCTTCATTTTGGGCTGTTCCGTGTGTTTTAGGATGATGAGGGTTTAAAGCTCTTTTACGAAATCTTGCTAAAGCTTTTTGATCTAACATATCGGCATAGTCAACAGCTTGTAATACATCTATTTT
Source organism: Roseburia sp. AF12-17LB (assembly GCA_963607615.1). Lineage (GTDB taxonomy): Bacteria > Bacillota_I > Bacilli_A > RF39 > UBA660 > UBA5578. The sequence continues at coordinate 10,592 of CAVDCT010000011.1, read as the reverse complement.
TTGAATTTCATGACTAGTTCTAAATCCATCAAAAAAGTGCATAAATGGTAAACTAGATTTAATACTTGATAAGTGTGCTACAGCACTTAAATAAGCTGCATCTTGTACTGAAGATGATGCTAACATCGCAAAGCCTGTTGCACGACAAGCATAAATATCTTGATGATCTCCAAAAATACTTAAAGCATGAGTTGATAAAGAACGAGCTGCTACATGAATAACACAAGGTAACATCTCACCAGCAATCTTATACATATTAGGTATCATCAATAATAATCCTTGACTAGCTGTAAAAGTAGTTGTTAAGCATCCAGCTTTTAATGAGCCATGAACAAATCCAGCTGCTCCAGCTTCACTTTGCATTTCTACAACTTTTACTGGTTCCCCAAATAAATTAACACGTTTGGAACTCATTTCATCAACATGTTCTGCCATTGGACTAGATGGTGTAATAGGATAAATACCTGCTACTTCTGTAAACATATAGGATGTATAACTACAAGCTTCATTACCATCAACTGTAATTTTCTTTTTCATATCATCACCTTTAATAATTATATCACAAAAAAAGATATATTAGTATATATCTTATAGGCACTTACTCTTTATTTGATTATACACTAAATCATATCCTTCTGTTGAATAATGAACACCATCACCCATCTTACCACTAAGGTCTAATCCACTTGTTATATCACAATAGCTAACATTTCCTTTATTCATACCAGATATATTAGTTTTCATTTTATTATTAAATGTATTTATTTGAGATTGTGTAACATTTAAACTAGTTTGTCCAATAGGTGGTACTGAAACAAAAATAATATTATGATTTTTCCAAGCTCCATCAGCAAGATTTTTTAATTCTGATGTATAAGTATTAACACTATTTGTTTCATCACCAGACTTACTACCTGAATCATTTGTACCTAACAATAATACAATGTTATATTTATTACTAGTATCTTTTTTCAATATGTCGTTAACAGCACTAACTGCTGTACTCTTAAACCAAGGTGCTCCTTTACCAATTTGAGATACAGTAATATAATCACGACAAGTATTACCATTATAAAATGCATTAGTTGTATAACCACACATGCCTACTGTTCTAGAATCTCCTACTAAAATAGTTTTAGTACCTTTAGTAGTATTACTTCTATTATTATTTCCAGATACAGTACCATTACTAATCGTATTACTACCAACATTAGTATTATTACTCTTACGATTACTAGTTGTTGGAATAGCCACATTACTATGTACCCTATTATGTGTTCCTTTTTCTATATCATTTCCAGTATCTGATGCTGGACATCTACCATCTGAATAGTATAAGAAACATTTTAAACAAGCTGTTACTGATTCACTATCATTATTATTATTTGTTACTTTTAATAATACAAATTGTACTATTGATGATGACAAAAATATAACTGCTGCTATAATAAATTTTTTAAATAGCTTACTACGAGCTTTAGTTATCTCATCTGCATTTCCACCTACTGTTGCTTTAACTAATGTTATAATTGAAAATGCTATTAATATAATTGGTGTCCCTGCTACTAATAATGTATAAGCTATAGTTGTAAGTTGTGGTACTGGTTTAGGTATTCCTGTCGCAGTTCCACATTTAACATACTCAAGTTTATTAGCATACATACTTAAATCATTACTTGTAAATATAACAATTCCAACTATTACAAAATAAATAACAAATAATATTTTATATTTTCTACTCATTCTACACCTCTTTTAATATTCTTTGAAATGAATTCAATTTATCATTAGAAATATCATTTCCAATTATTTCAATATCTCTAATATTATCATATCTACCAAGATATTTCTTTAATATTTCAAAATATTCACAAAAATCATTTATATCTTTTTGTATCACTTGCTTGATCCAAATATTTATATTTTTTTCATTAAGATGATTCATTAGTTTATCAATATTCATTAATTGTTCAATAGTTAAATCATTATAATTATATAAGGGTAAACTAATAATATTAATAATAAATAAATCTATATAATTTAGTAAATCTAAATCATTATTATAGTCTAATCCATCTGTTTCAATACAAGTATTTATACCAGCCTTATGACAAATCAAACAAGTCTCTTTTAAATAATCAGCATATTTAAAAATATCTTTACCTTTAAATGTAACGCCTCCGCCATCAGGTCCAAAATAAGGTCGAAATTTTCTTATTCTATTAACTGTTTCAATAGGTGTCATTGTTAATTCAGCATCTTCCGATAAATAAATCTCTACTCGTATTCCTGGACCACTATTTAAGTTCATTGGATCAATAGATAAAATATTACCATTCATTATAGTACCTTATGAAATGTTCGATCAGCTAAATCATCTTGTTGAGTTTCAGTTAAATCAATAAATCTAAAAGCACAGCCACTATTTCTTATTACCAAATAATCATATTGTTTCTCATTATTAGCAGCTTCTAATAAAATATTACGATCAATAATATTCATTTCTAAATGGCTACCATTTTGACTAAAATAACCATCCAACAAACCAATAATATTTTCAGCACGTTCACTTTTTTTAGAACCTAGTGCATTATGATTTACATTTAAAGTTGTAATAATACCATTTTTACATAAAATAGATGGAATTTTCATAATACTTTTTAAAGATGCTAATACACCATTACAATCGACATTACTGATTGGATTTACACCAGGAGCATAAGCAACACCTTTAAAACGCCCATCAGGGGTAGCACCTGTATTATTACCATATACAATATTTAGTCCCATTGATTCAATACCTATTTTAGGTTTTGCATTACGATAAAAATGATGTTCTAAAACAAGCTTATTAAATAATTTAACGATATCTAAAGCTAAACGATCTGCCTCATCACTATTATTGCCAAAACGTGGGAATTTATTTTCTACAATAAAATCAGTACTTATCCCATTTTCATTACGATTAACTTTAACTTTAGAATAACGAATAGCAGATAATGAATCTACAACAGTTGAAAGTCCTGTAATACCAAAACTTATATAACGTTCTACAACAGTATCATTAAAAGCCATTAAAGATGATTCATATGCATATTTATCATGAACATAATGAATAATATTTAATGCATCAGATTGAATAGAAATTAATTTTTTTAATACAAATGAAAAATTTCTAACTACCTTAGAATAATCTAAAATAGGATCAAGTAAAGGTTCGATACCATCTATGATCTGTTCACCAGTTATCTCATCTTTACCACCATTAATAGCATACAATAAAGCTTTAGGTAAATTACAAGAACCACCATAATAATCGATTTGTTTTCCTACCTTTGATACCCCTGCTAATCCTGTTGATGTATAATCATTGTTATCCAATAAATCTCCATTAATAAATTGTAATATATTATTCTTCAACATCACTTTAGCACAATACCTTTTAAAATTAGTAGGTAAATTAGTTGACCATAGTATAGAGAAATTAGGTACAGGATAAACATCTAAATTTTCAATACTATTTAAAATGCGATATGCAGTTTTTGTTATTAATGATTTATTGTTATACATTCCACCTATTGTTTCAGTAATAATTGGATTCTTTCCTGCAAAATAATTATGATATTCAGGTACATGTAAAAAACGGATCATACGTAATTTTATTATAAACTGATCAATTAATTCTTGAGCTTCTTCTTCATTAAGAATACCATTTTCTAAATCACGATTAATATAGATATCCAAGAAAGCTGTATTATTTCCAATTGGCATAGAAGCTCCAGAAGTTTCTTTAGTAGCAGATAAATAAGCAAAATATAACCATTGAACTGCTTCTTTAGCATTACTTGCTGGTCTACTTATATCATAACCATATCTATTAGCCATATTTTTTATATCTTCTAAAGCCTCTATTTGCTTAACTACTTCTTCACGAGTACGAACCATAGAATAATTAATATCACGCTTTAACCTATCTAAATCATGTCTTTTTTTACTAATTAAATAATCAGCACCATATAAAGGTAAACGACGATAATCACTTACAATAAAGCCACGTCCATAATTATCTGGTAATCCCTCAAGTAAATGAACTTCTCGGTACTTATTTATTTCTTTGGTATAAGTATCGTTAGTGACATTTTCATGAGACTTTCCAAATTCTTTAAATCGATCTATTAATTCCCTATTAATACGATATCCATAATTTTTTAATGCATCTACTGAAGTGTCTAAAGCAATAAAAGGGTTGACAAATTGTTTTAATGGATCATCTGTTTGTAAACCAACTATTACTTCACTTTTTTTATCAATATATCCAGGATCAAAATTATCTATACCAGAAAAATAATTAGTTTCAATATCTAAGACATTAGTAATATCCTCTTTTTCTAATATTTTTTGACATCTACTCCAAATACGTCCAGTCTTACGACTAGTTCCTTTTAGAAAATCAGAACTACCTAAATACTCTTTATAGTTATTTATAATAAAATCATCAACATCAATTACCTGTTGCCATCTTTTTCCACTGAAGGTATCCCATTCTTGCATTACATCATCTTCTTCCAACTTCTAAATTGATTTCTATATATAATCATATCATAAATTTAAATTATTTACGAATAATTCTTCATCCCAAATTGTAATTTGCAAGTCCAAAGCCTTATTATACTTACTACCAGGATTCAACCCTACAATTACAACATCAGTTTTACTAGTCACACTACTAGTTACTTTTCCACCTCTTTTTTCAATCAATTCTTTGGCTTCATTACGCGGCATATTTAAAGTACCTGTTATAACAAATGTCTTACCATCAAATAAAGCACTAACTTCTTTAGCTTGACTTTTATACTCCATATTAACTTTATACTCTTTTAATAAATTAATAAGATTAATATTATTAATATCTTTAAAATAATCGACAACACTTTTAGCAATTATTTCACCAATATCTGCTACTGCACATAAAGAATCATAATCAGCACTAATAATATTATCTATATGTCGATAATTACTAGCTAAAATAGTTGCTGTTTTCTTACCAACATGTCTTATTCCTAAACCAAATAATAACCTTTCTAAAGAATTATCTTTACTCTTTTCAACAGCATCCAATAAATTCTGAATACTTTTTTCTCCAAAGCCTTCTAATTCTTTAAGTTGTTCTTTATGTTTATATAATGTATAGTATTCATCTATAGAATGTAAATATCCCATATTATAAAAATCTTCAATAATACTATCTCCAAAGCCTTCTAAATACATTGCATCCCTACTAGCAAAATGAATAAGTCCTTCAATTTTTCTAGCATCACAATTAGGATTTAAACAGAAGTATGCTGCTTCACTTTCTTTTCTAATTAATTTTGTTCCACAAATTGGACAAGTGTCAATCATCTTGAAATCAATCTCATCGCCCGTTCTTCTTTCTTTTTTTACTTCTACAACTTCTGGAATAACATCTCCTGCTTTATGAATTGATACAATATCTCCAATTTTTATTTCTTTTTCTTTAATATAATCTTCATTATGTAAAGTTACACTACTAATAATAGAACCAGCTAAATGAACTGGTGTCAAATCAGCTCTAGGAGTAATCTTGCCTGTTCTACCTACACAAAATTCAATATTAGTTAATTTAGTAAGAACTTCTTCTGCTGGAAATTTGTATGCTATTGCCCACTTTGGTACACGTGCTGTAAATCCTAAACGTCTTTGTTCACTTAAATCATTTACTTTAATAACAATACCATCTATTTCATATGGCAACTCTTTACGATGTTCTTGCCAATATTCAATATATTCCATTACTTCTTCAATATTATTTGCTAATTTGATATTAGGATTAACTACAAATGTTAAATCTTTCATATATTCTAATGCATCATATTGCGTTTTAATATTATATTCGATAGCATTAGGCAAATGATATAAAAATGCATCTAATTTACGACTAGCAGCTATTTTAGAATCTAATTGGCGAACAGAGCCAGCAGCAGCATTACGTGGATTAGCAAACTCCTTCTCACCTTTGTTTCTTCGTTCTTCATTTAATTCTTCAAACGAACTTTTTGGCATATATATTTCTCCACGAACTTCTATATCTATATCAATTGGAAGAGATAAAGGTATTGTTTTAATTGTTTTGACATTATGTGTAATATCCTCACCAGTAGTTCCATCTCCTCTTGTTGCTCCTCGAACTAGTTTACCTTTTTGATATAATAAAGATACTGATAAGCCATCAATTTTCAGTTCACAAACATAACTAGGATTTGAAACAATCTTTTTAACTTTTTCATCAAAAGATAATATTTCTTCTTTATTAAAAACATCATCCAAAGACATCATTGGAATTTGATGAACAACTTTAACAAAACTATCAATAATTTTTGAACCAACTCTAACAGTTGGAGAATCTTCACGAACTAAATTAGGATGTTCTGTTTCTAATCTAACTAACTCAGCATAATAATCATCATATTCTTGATCAGTTAAAGTTGGATTATCTAAAGTGTTATATTCATAACTTGCTTTATTAATAATCTTAATTAATTCATCTATTCTTTTTTCAATCATAATATCACCATAATATTATTATATCATGTCTTAAAGAACAAAAAAAGAAATTAACTAGAATTTCTTTCGTCAATTATCTTGCTACACTAGCAGTAGTTATCATAGGTGCTATATCGTTTAAAGCATTGTAATTAAGTATATTATTCGTATTACCAGTTACCACCATAAAAATTGTTGTAGCATTTAATTTAGCATATCCAAGAATCATCTTTTTAGCACCTTGAGCAACTTCAGCAGTAACAAATTCTACACCATTATAATACTTAATTTGAATATTACTAACTGCATATCCAGCATTAGTCATATATGAAGTAATTGTTTCTTTTGATGTTTTAATACTTTCAAAATTACCTGATTGAATATTAATAGCAGCAACATCTGTATTATTATTACCAATTAATTGTAATTGTGATGATGTTGTGCTAGCTTTATAATTACTTGGAATCTGGAATACATATCCTTTAAATGTTATTGTATTAGTTGTTGTAGCATTACTAGTATAATTACTAGTTAAGTTACTATTTGAATTACTAACAATATTACTATTTAAATTACTTGTTATATTGCTATTACTATTAGTTCTTGGTTTATTATTCTTGTTATTTGAATAAATAATAATACCTACACAAATAATGAATGCTACTACAATACCAATAATTATAAATACAATACTATTATTCTTTTTACCATTATTTGTAGAATTCATATAAGGCTGATTATACATAGGCTGTTGCATTGCTACATTTTGTTCAGATTGTGTAGTATTTCCATAAGTACTTTGACTTCCAACAGAAGAATCGCTCGTATAAGACGATTGATAACTACTAGAATTGTTTACCTGTGTATTATCATTCATACTAGTTACTGTATCTACTGATACATTCATCTTAGATTGACTACTTTCTACTTCTCCTTTACTTTCTTCATTATTATCTACAATAGTGCCACATGATGGGCAAAATTTCATTTCACCTTCTATTTTAGTACCACAGTTTTTACAAAACATAATTTACTCACTCCTTATTCTCTTTATAAGTATATCAAATTTAAACGAAAAAAGCTACATAGAACTTACTATATAGCATTTTTTTAATTTTATAAATTATTTTTTAACTGAATCAATTTTTCTTGTTCTTCCTTTAATTTCTTACGATCTGCATCAACAATATTAGCTGGTGCCTTATTAATATAATTTTCATTAGTTAATAATTTTTCACGGCGAGCAATAGATGCTTCTAATTTTTTTATTTCCTCTTCTATTTTTTCTCTATTATTTTCTTGTGATACTTCGTAGTAACTAATACTAATATATTTAGATTGATAGCTAATAGGAAGTAATGTTGATTCTTCATTATCTTTTAATGAATGCTTGTCTAATTTTAATTGACTAATATAAATACTCTTATATTTATCATCAATCTCATATCTAACACTAGCGTTTTTAGTAATATTATTATTAGCTTTTAAGTTTCTAATTGCAATAATATCTTCAATTATTTTATCCATTTCTTCTTTATCTGATTCAAATATATATTCGCTAACACAAGGATAAGTACTAATCATAATTGATTCTGCCTCCTTAATTGGTAACATACTATATATTTCCTCAGTAACAAAAGGCATAAATGGATGAAGCATTTTAAGTATACTAGTTAATACTTCAAGTAAAACACTTTTATTAGTATTAGACATATCACTTTTTGATAATTCTATATACCAATCACAAAAATCATTCCAAATAAAGGCATAAAGTGTATTACCAACATTATGAAAATCATATGTATCCATATTTTTTCTAACATCACTTATTGTATTCTGTAATTTAGTCATAATCCATTTATCAGTTATAGATAAATTATCAAGTGTATAATCTTCTTTACTAAATTCTTCTAAATTCATTAAAACAAAGCGTGAAGCATTCCATAATTTATTGATAAAGTTCCATGTTGATTTTACTTTTTCTACATCATAACGCAAATCCATTCCAGGAGCTGAATTAGTTGTTAAGAAAAATCTTAATGCATCACATCCATATTCTTCAATAACATCCATAGGATCTACACCATTACCTAATGATTTACTCATTTTGCGTCCTTCTTTATCACGAATTAATCCGTGAATAAGACAATCTTTAAAAGGTCTTTGATCAGTAAATTTTAATCCTTGGAAAGTCATTCTATTAACCCAAAATGGAATAATATCATATCCAGTTACTAATACATTATTAGGATAATAACGCTTATAATCATCAGTTTCATCTGGCCATCCTAAAGTAGCAAAAGGCCATAAAGCACTACTAAACCAAGTATCTAAAACATCATTATCTTGTACCCAACCATCACCTGTTGGTGCCTCTAAGCCAACATATACTTCATCACCTTTATACCAAGCTGGAATTCTATGACCCCACCATAGTTGACGAGATATACACCAATCATATGTTATCTCCATCCAATGATTCATTGTCTTTTCATAACGTGTTGGTACAAAATTTACTTTTTTATCCTTATCTTTTTGATTTTCTAGTACTCGATCAGCTAATCCACGCATTTTAACAAACCATTGTTTTGATAAATATGGTTCAACAACAGCATCAGTTCTCTCGCTATGTCCAACGCTATGAATCATTTTCTCAATTCTAATTAAAATACCTGATTCTTCTAAATCCTTAACAAGAGCTTCACGACATTCTTCCCTAGTCATTCCACAATATTTAAATGCATTTTCATTCATTGTAGCATCTTCATTCATAACAACGACACGTTCTAGATTATGTCTATTACCTACTTCAAAATCATTAGGATCATGAGCAGGTGTTATTTTCCCTACACCCATTGGTACAAATCAAACAATTTGCTCTAATGACTTAATTTTCAAAAATAAATCTATTGTCTTGTCTTCATGTATTTCAATATGGTCTATTAATTGTAATATCAAATCTCTAGTTAAATTTTTTCTATTTTTCGAATATAAATTGACTATTTTTTTTGTTTCAAGAAGCCCAGTTGCTCTATCTACAAAATCAATATTATATTTTTTAATATACTTTAATTCTTTACTCACTTCTTCTAAGTCTTGATAATTAACTTTTTTATATCCGAACGTTTGTAATTTACTAAAAGAATTTTTTAATTCGTCTGATATTTCGTTTAAAACATTTAATGTTCTATCTCTTGATTCTTCTGCGATTTTTTTAGAAAAAGCTAATTCTTTTGCTATCTTAATGTCAGGATTTTCTATTGTATAATACATTAATGTTGTAATTAATGCAAAGCATGTATTTGCTAGTAATAAATTTGGATATAATTTTTGTACTATTGCTACTATTGATAATAATATTACAAAAAATATTATTGGCATATATCCTTTATTTTTCAAATTTTTTAAATTTTTAATAATATAAATAAACATTATCACCATATAAAGTGCTGATAATCCAAAAACAACGTCAACACTTGGACCATAAGAATATTTCATTCCATTCTCATTATGAAATGAAATTGGCAATAATATTACCGCACTTATAACAAATGCAGTTATAATCCAAAATCTTATATATGTCTTTTTATATTTCTGTTTATAGTTAATCAATAATTTGTTTTCGTTATTTCTAGTAATAATAAAAACATATTCCATAAAATAACTTAACCAAAACACGCACAATATTAAATAAACTTTTAAAGAAATTACAAATAATGGAATCTTCATATCAATTGGAATAAATGTTATGTAAATCTCTGAAAACAATGATGCAAGAGAAATTAATACTAATTTAGAAAATATTTTATTTTCACTTGTATTAACCTTTTCTTTAGTAAAATAAACAATAGCAACCATAATCATATAAAGCATTGATGCTATTGATAAAAAAATTGTAGCACTACTTCCCATCCTTATATTCACCTACCTCTAGTATAAATTATAACATAAGTTTACATAAAAAAAGCAACAAAACTGAAGTGATAAAATAAATGTAGACAGTCTAAAAAAGACACAGTCTGCATTTTTTT
>CAVDCT010000010.1:0-69750 GCA_963607615.1 Roseburia sp. AF12-17LB | reverse complement strand
TTTATTAAATAAAAATAGCATTGGTAAAATTTTCACCAACACTATTTATAATACACCCCTTAAAAGTTGCATTAGTAACTTTTTTTTTATATAATTTTAAGAGGTGATGTTATGCCTTCATATATGACTCATGCTATTTTTGCTGATGAAGTAGGTAAACAATTAAATAGAGATTTTTATTTTGATTTTGAACAATTACGTACTTTTGCTTTAGGTCCTGATCTAATGCTAGCTACTAATTATAATACTTATATGAAAAATCATAGTGAAAATGTAAATGCTTTTTTTTATCAACAAATAAAATATATAAAAGATAATAAATTGCAAGAAAATATAGATGTTTTAATGTTTTTATTTGGACAAATAACTCATTACGTTTTAGATTCTGTTATGCATCCATATATTTATTATATGACTGAAAAAGTTAATGATAAGGGTATGGTTTCTTTTCATGCTCTTTTTGAGATGTGGTTAGATGATTATTTGTCAGAGGGAAGAAATGTTAAGAATAGATACAAATTTGCTTTTCAGGGACATATAGCAGGAAATGAAATAACAAACTATATTGATACAACATATGATACAGTTTATAAAAGTAAACATATATCTAAATCATATAAATTAGGTATTAAGATTTTATCATGGTTTGAGCGTGTAATTAGAAAAGATAAAACTGGTGGTAAGAAAAAATTATATAAAGCTTTAGGGGTAGGAGACCTTACTATTAGTAATAGAGATATAGCTGAATACTTAAATGCTGAACATAAAGTATGGAGACATCCTGTAACAGGTAAAAGAAGAAATATTAGTTTAGATGATTTATATAAATGTGCACTTCAAAAATCGATTGATTTAATTAGTTTAGTAGATGATTGTTTAAATGATAAAGTAAGTCTTGATTATGTTTTAAATTATATAGATAATTTATCTTATGATACTGGTATTAATTGTAATGATAAACGAAAAATGAAATTTTTTAAGCATAGTAGTCGTTGATTTTTGATAATATTATAAATAATTAAAAATATGTATTGACAAAATTAATGGATTGAAATATAATGAATACATAAGCGTTTTGACGTGGAAGAAGTAGTAATAAAAACTAATTAGAGCGAGTTAGGTATGGTGTGAGCTAACAATATAGGTTATTATGAATAACATCCACTAGTTGTTAAACTGAACAGTAATTAGTAAGTTTAATCGGGGAGTAATCCGTTATCATGTTACACGATTTAATAGAATCGATAAGAGATCAATTTTTATTGATAAATTGGGTGGCACCGCGGATATAGTTCGTCCCAATAGGACGAGTTTAATTCATTAATTGCTCAATTAGCTCAGTTGGTAGAGCATCCGGCTGTTAACCGGCAGGTCGTAGGTCCGAGTCCTACATTGAGCGCCATGTGCCTGATTAGCTCAGTTGGTAGAGCATCCGGCTGTTAACCGGCAGGTCGTAGGTCCGAGTCCTACATCAGGCGCCATTTAGTAATTAGCAAGTCCTAGGACTTGTTTTTTTGTATAAGATATTAAAATAGAAAGAGAGGAAGTCAAATTCTTTATATTTGACGAAGTGATTATGAATACAGTAACGTTTACAAGTGATCAGGTTGATATGTATGCTGATAAGTTATTGATAGGTTTATCAAAAGAAGAAAATAAAATGGTATTAGATGAGTTTAATGATATTGATAATGATTTGCAAAAAGTAAATGAAATTGATGGTATTGAGAAAATAGAACCGATGACACATTGTCTTGATGATTTTGTTTTTGAACTTAGAGAAGATGTTTATGAAGGTGCTAATGAAGATATAGATGATTTACTTTCTAATTGTGATGATTATGTTGATACAGAGGTTAAAGTACCAAAGGTGGTGGGATAATATGGAATATATGACAAAGAGTATAGAAGAGTTACATGAAGATTTAAAAAGTGGAAAAGTAACTAGTAAAGAATTGATTGAGGAATCTTTAGCTAAAGCTCATCAAGTACAAGATAAATGTAATGCTTTTGTTACTATTCTTGATGATGCTAAAGATGTAGAAATTACTGATAGTTTATTATCAGGTATACCTTGTGGTATTAAGGATAATTATTCTACTAAAGGAATACTTAGTACAGGTTCTAGTAATACATTAAAAGATTATGTACCATTTTTTGATGCTACATCAATAACTAAGTTAAAGGATGCTGGTGCTGTAATGATTGGTAAATGTACTATGGATGAATTTGGTATGGGTGGAACAGGCACTACTGGGCATACTGGTATTCAAAGAAATCCATGGGATACTGATAGAATGTGTGCAGGTTCGTCATCGGGTTCTGCAGCTAGTGTAGCAGCAGGCGTTTATCCTTTTGCTACTGGATCAGATACAGGTGATTCAATTCGTAAACCAGCAGCATATTGTGGAATAGTAGGATATAAACCTACATATGGAATGATATCTCGTTATGGATTGTTTGCATTTGCATCTAGTCTTGATCATTGTGGAGCGTTAACACGTAGTGTAGCTGATGCTGCAATTGTAGTAGATGCTATGAAAGGTATTGATAGTAAGGATATGACTAGTTGGGATTCATCAGATATACATTTAAGAGAATCACTAACTGGAGATGTTAAAGGTAAAAAATTGTGCTATATTAAAGAAATTTGTGATCCAAGTAATTACCCTGATGCTAGTGATGAACTAAAAGAACATTTAAATAATTTTTATAAAACTCTTGATTTATGTAAAAAGGCTGGTATGGAAGTAACTGAAGTATCTGTAGATAAACATTTATTAGATGCTTTAGGTAGTGTATATACAGTTATATCATGTGCTGAAGCTACTTCTAATATGTCTAATTTAACTGGTATTATATTTGGACCTCGTGCTTTAGGGGATAACTATATAGATATGATGAAAAAATATCGTACTGAGGGATTTTCTTCATTAATTAAACGTCGTTTTATTATTGGTTCATATGTATTGGAATCTCAAAATAAAGAGCGTTATTTTAATAATGCACAAAGAGTTAGAAGATTACTTGTTGATACATGGAAAAAGTTGTATGAAAAATATGACGCTGTAATACTTCCTGTAGGTAGTGGACCTGCTAAATATCTTGATGATAGTAAGAATCCAAAATATGAAAATAGTCATATTTTAGAAGAACATTTACAAATAGGTAATTTTGGTGGTTTCCCATCAATAACTATACCTAATGGATTTGTAAATAATTTACCAGTAGGTGTAAATATAACAGGTAATTGTTATGATGATGCTAATGTTTTAAATATTGCTTATGCGTTAGAAAGTCAAATGAATTATAAGGGACAAATAGCTAAGGAGGTAAAATAATGGATAACTATAAAGTAATGATTGGTTTAGAGATGCACTGTGAAATAAGTGAAACTAATACTAAAGTATTTAGTGGTGCTAAAAACGAATATGTAGATATACCTAATTCCAATGTTAGTGCTGTAGATATGGCTTTTCCAGGTGTTTTACCGGTATTGAATAAAAAAGCTGTTGAACATGCTTTAATGATAAGTATGATTCTTGGGTGCAAACAACCAGAGTATATGTATTTTGAAAGAAAAAATTATTATTATCCTGATATGCCTAAAAATTATCAAATAACTCAAGAAACAAAACCTATTCCAGTAGGTATATATGGTAGTTTAAAATTCGATTGTAAAGGTGAAGAGAAAACAATTAGAATTAATAACATTCATCTAGAAGAGGATGCTGCAAGTAGTGATCATTATGCAACTTTTTCTACTATAGATTATAATCGTGCTGGAGTACCACTTCTAGAACTTGTTACAGAACCAGATTTACGTTCTGCTGATGAAGCAGTAGCATTTTTAGAAACAATGCGCTCTATTTATCAATATGCTGGAATTAGTGAGGCTGATTCTCGTAAGGGACAAATTAGATGTGATGTTAATGTATCAATTATGGATAAAGATGCTGATGAGACAGATCCAAAAAATTGGGGAACTAAAGTAGAAGTTAAAAATGTAAATTCATTTGGGGGAGTTCGTGATGCTATTAATTACGAAATAGAAAGACAAATAGAATTAAAAGAAAATGGTACTTATGATGAAATGGAACAACAAACAAGACGTTGGGATGAAGATACTTTTACAACTATTTATATGCGTAGTAAGGTTGATGCTATTGATTATAAATATTTTGTTGAACCAAATATTCCAAAATATAAAATTAGTTCATCTTGGTTAGAAAAAATTAGAACTAATATTCCAAAGCTTGCAAATGAGAGAAAAGAAACATATATGACTGAATATGGTTTATCTGATTATGATTCAACTATAATAGTAAAAGATAAAGCAATTTCTGATTATTATGAAGAAACAATAAAACTTGGTGGAGAACCAAAAAATTCAGCTAACTGGCTTACTAGTGTTATCTTAGGACATTTAAACAAAACTGAAACAGAAATAAAAGATTTATTTTTAACTCCACAAATGTTAGTTGATTTAATGCAACTAGTATCGAGTGGTAAGATATCATCTAAACAAAGTAAAGAAGTAATGTATAAGGTTTTAGAGGATAAAAAAGAGCCTAAACAAATAGTAAAAGAATTAGGTGTAGAACAAATTAGTGATGATAAAACTATACGTGATATAGTAGTCCCAATTTTAGATGAACATCCAGATTTAATTGAAGATCATAAAAAAGGTAAAAATACATTTGATTTCTTTGTAGGACAAGTTATGAAAGCAACTCGTGGTAAGGCTAATCCTTCACTAACTGCACAAATTATAAGAGAAGAAATAGAGAAAAGATAATATGATATTAGATTTAAGAGAAATATTTGAAAAAAATGAAAAATATATAAATGAAACAGTAACAGTTCAAGGGTGGATAAGAAATCATCGTAAGCAAAAAAGTTTTGGCTTTATTGATTTTAGTGATGGAACTCATCAAACTCATTTACAAATTGTTTACGATGATTCACTATCAACTTTTAATGAGATAACTAAATTACATATTGGGAGTGCTATTACAGTAACTGGTAAAATAATTGAGTCATCTCATGTTGGTCAACAAATAGAAATGCAAGCTAGTGAAGTTATTTTAGAAGGGGATTGTGATGAAGAATATCCTATTCAACCAAAAAGACATACAAGAGAGTTTTTAAGAGAAAATGCTTACTTAAGACCACGTACTGATTTATTTAGTGCTGTATTTAGAGTAAGAAGTAAAGTAGCATATGCTATTCATAAATATTTTCAAGAAAGAGGCTATGTATATTTTCAAGCACCTTTAATAACAGCTAGTGACTGTGAAGGAGCAGGAGAAATGTTTAAGGTAACTGCTCTAAATATTGATAATATTAATGGTAAAATTGATTATACAAAAGATTTATTTTCTAAGCCTACTTCATTAACTGTATCTGGTCAATTAGAAGCTGAAACATGGGCAATGAGTTATAAAAAAGTATATACATTTGGTCCAACATTTAGAGCTGAAAATTCTAATACTAAAACTCATGCTAATGAATTTTGGATGATTGAACCTGAAATAGCATTCTGTAATTTAGAACAAGATATGGATATTATGGAAGATATGTTAAAATATGTTGTATCTTATACATTAGAAAATTGTAAGGAAGAAATAGATTTCTTTGATAAATTTGTTGAAAAAGGATTAAAGGATAAATTAGTAAAACTTATTAGTACAGAATTTGTAAGAATTGATCATGAAGAAGTAATTAAAATATTAAAACAAGCTGATGTAAAATGGGAATTTGAACCTGAATATGGAGAAGATATAGCTAAAGAACATGAAAAATATATTACTGAATATTTTAATGGACCAGTATTTATTAAAAATTGGCCAAAAGATATTAAAGCATTTTATATGAAACAGAATGATGATCAAAAAACAGTAGCAGCTGTAGATCTTGAAATTCCAGGTGTTGGAGAGTTAATGGGAGGTTCTGAAAGAGAAAATGACTATGATAATTTAACATCTCGTATGGATGAATTAGGCATGAATAAAGATGAATTGGATTGGTATTTAAATTTAAGAAGATATGGTGGATGCGTTCATTCTGGATTCGGAATGGGTTTTGAAAGATTATTAATCTATTTAACTGGTGTTGAAAATATAAGAGATGTTATACCATATCCTAGAACACCTAATAATTGTGAATATTAGAAAGGAAAGAGCAATGAACAAAAAGTATAGAACTATATTTTGTGGAGATATAAATGAAGAACAAATAGGAAATAAAGTACGTGTTGCAGGATGGATTGAAAATATTAGAGATCATGGTGGTGTAATCTTTGTTGATATCCGTGATGAGCATGGAATTTTACAAGTAGTTAGTAATGATGATAGTATTTTTAATGGCTTGACAAAAGAATCAGCAGTTACTTTATCAGGAATAATTCGTAAACGCGATGAAGATGATTATAATGAGAAAATTAAAACAGGAACAATTGAATTATTAGTTGATGAATTAACAATTCTTGGTAAATCTTTGAATGAATTACCATTTGAAATAAAAACTTCAACACATGTATCAGAAGAAGTAAGATTAAAATATCGTTATTTAGATTTACGTAATGATAAAGTTCATAATAATATTGTTTTACGTAGTAAATTACTTAAATTTATTCGTAATAAAATGGATAGTTTAAATTTTACAGAAGTACAAACTCCTATTATTACAGCATCTTCACCTGAAGGAGCTCGTGATTTTATTATTCCATCACGTAAATTTAAAGGTAAATTTTATGCCTTACCCCAAGCTCCTCAAGTATTTAAAGAACTATTAATGGTATCAGGTTTTGATAAATATTATCAAATAGCACCTTGTTTTAGAGATGAAGATTCTCGTGCTGATAGAACCTTAGAATTTTATCAATTAGATATGGAAATGGCTTTTGTAGATGAAGAAGACGTATATAAAATAGGAGAAGATGTTTTCTACTCAATCTTTACTGAATTTAGTGATAAATATGTAAGTAAAGCTCCATTTAAAAGAATATCTTATAAGGATGCTATGTTAAAATATGGAACAGATAAACCGGATTTAAGAAATCCTCTTGAAATAATAGATATTAGTGAAATATTTGCCGAATCTGATTTCAAACCATTTAGAGGTAATGTAGTACGTGCTATTAAAGTAGATGATTTAGCTAGTAAATCTAATTCATGGTTTAATGACTTAGTTGATTATGCTAAAAAAATCGGTATGCCAGGTATTGGATATATTACAGTTATGGAAGATATGAGTTTTAAAGGACCAATTGATAAATTCTTAACAGAAACTGATCGTAATAATTTGATTGAAAAAGCCAATTTAAAAGTAGGTAGTGTGTTATTCTTTATAGCTGATAGAAAAGAAAAAATGGCCGCTAAACAAGCTGGAATGATTAGGACAGAATTAGCTAATCGCTTAGATTTGATTGATAATAATCGTTATGAATTTTGTATAATTAATGATTTTCCAATGTTTGAATATGATGATGAAGCAGGAAAATATGAATTTTGTCATAATCCATTTAGTTTACCTCATGGTGGTATTAGTGATTATGATAATAAGAAAATTGATGATATTTTAGCTTACCAATATGATTTTGTATGTAATGGGTATGAAATGGCAAGTGGTGCTGTTAGAAATACTGATTTAGATTCATTAACTAAAGGTTTTGAAATAGTTGGTTATAAAAAAGAAGAAGTAGAGGATAGATTCAAATCTTTATTTACAGCATTTAAATATGGTGTTCCACCTCATGCAGGTATGGCTCCTGGTATTGATCGTATTTTAATGTTACTTACTGATGAACAAAATTTACGTGAAGTACAAGCATTCCCAACTAGTGCTAGCGGAGAAGATAGAATGATGGGTTGTCCTTCAGAATTAAGTGAACAACAATTAAGAGAAGTACATATCAAGTTAAGATAGCTTCTTTTTTTTATTGATTTAAAAGACTTCTTATGTTAATATAACTATCCAAGGGTGATACTATGAAATATAATTGGTGTTATAATGATATTGAAAAAGAAATAAATAAACTAAGTGTAATGGCTAAAGAAGAAAAAGATTTAATTAAAAAGAGTTACTATTTAAGAGTAATAGATCAAGTAAGTTGTTTATTAGTTAATAATAAAGATGTAAGAATAACAAATAATCAGAAAATGAATGAGATAATTAATTCATTTAATTATTATGGTAGATATTATTCTTTGATTGATTTATATAATTCAACTTTATACAAATATAATAAAAAAACAGAAAGAATTGTAAATACTTATGATTCTATTGAAGAACCTGAATTATTTGATTATAGATATATAACTCATGATGAAGCTTTAGCTTTAAATTATGAATTCTTTAGTAAAACTGATGAAGAAATATTTAAATATTTTAATATATTATATAAAGATAGATATAAATCTATTAAATTTAGCAAAAATGGTCCAACATTAAGGGATGCTAAAGATGATGGTAATTGTTTATTTATTGATGGTGTATGTAAAAATTTTATTAATATCAATGATATTCAAGGTTTATCTAAAGTAGTTAATTTAGCACATGAATGCGGTCATGCTGTTGCTAATTTATTTATAGGAAATATTTATGATGTTAAAGATGACTTTTTAACTGAATTAGCATCAATATTTTTTGAATTAGCTTTTCATAATGATATAGGTGAGAATATAGATTCATTTGAAAATACTTTATTACAATTTGAAAAAATGAACTATTTTAACTATATATCTGATTCATTATTATGTCATCAAGAATTAATTGAAAGTTGGAAATATAATGAATATAATGTATCTACTAATTTTTATCGTTATTTAAAAGATAAATATAAATTAAAAAAATATGATGTAAAAGAATGCTTAAATACGAATATAGAAACATCAGGACCATATATAATTAGTTATATGGTAGCATTAGAATTACTACATATATATAAAGATAATAAAAAGGAAGCAATGAATATTTTAAAAAAAATGCTTATAAAGATTAAGAATAACGACTCGTTAGATATTATTAGTGAGTTTATACCTAATTTTGATAATTTAAATTTAGAAATAGGACAATTACATGATAAAATAAAAAGAGAGTTTATAAAAAAGAAAATATTAAAATAAATTATTAGTTGTAAAAAATTAAAACTTTAATATTTGTTTGATTAATACAATATATTATTATATAATAGTCATAAATGGGGTATAGATATGAAAATGAAAGTGTATCATGTTTTAAGTTATTATAAAAAGGAAATAAATGAGGCTTTTTTAGATTTGAAAATTAAGGGAAAAAGACATCGTCAGATTCCGAATCTTTTAACAGCTACGAGATTAGTAGCTGCTCCATTTTTTATCATACCAGCAGCTATCTGTAAAAATATTACTTTGTTAGTAATTTTTGCTACATTCTTTTCATTGACTGATGCTCTTGATGGATTTATTGCACATAAATATAATTTAGTTAGTGATTTAGGTAGAGATTTAGATGCTATTTGTGATAAAGTATTTGCTTTTTCTTTACTAATAGCAGTTAGTATTTTTAATCCAATATTACTTTTTAATATGTTAGCTGAAGTTATAATAGCGCTTATAAATATTAAAGAAAAATTAAATAATAGAGAACCAGAATCAGTTTTAACAGGAAAAATAAAAATGTGGTTACTATATCCGTTATTAGGAATTTCTTTATTAAATCAGATTATTAATGTTAAAAAGATTCTTGTTATATTTTTTGTATTAACTTTTATAATGCAAATATTAACTATTATTTCTTATTTAATAAAATATAAAAAAAATTATAAATAATATATATGATTTAAAGATTATTAAGAGTAATCTTTTTTTTTTGACTATTTTTTTAGAGAATATTGTAAAAATAGTTTTTTGGTGTATAATAAAAATATGAGTGTATAAAAGTGGTGAATGTTGTATGATTGAGAATAAATTGAATGAAAAAGTATTAAATAATAAAAAAAAGTTATTATTAGTTATTATACCTATTTTTATTGTATTTATTGCCATTTTCGGTTATTTTATTTGTGTATCAAATTATAGTATAAAAACGTTAGACAATGAAGATGAAGTAGAAATTTTGTTAGGAAATGAGTATAATGTTCCAGAAGCTAATGTATATATTTTAGGAAAAAAAACAAATAGTAAAGTTATAGTAGATGGAAATGTAGATATTAATAAAGTTGGTACTTATGAAATTACTTATACTTATAAAAAAGGATTAGTTAAAGATAAATATATAAAAAAAGTTAAAGTAATAGAAAATGAAGCTCCAGTTATATATTTAAAAGGTAGTGAGAATGTTAATATTTGTCCTGGAACTAAATATAATGAAGTAGGATATAGTGCTACTGATAATTATGATGGAGATTTAACTGATAAAGTAAGTGTTGTAACTAAAGATAATGAGATTATATATCAAGTAGAGGATTCATCTGGAAATGTTGCAGAAGCAAGAAGAAAAATTGATGAAGTAGATAAAAATGCACCAGTAATTAAATTACCAAATACTAAAGAAGTAGTAATGGTGGGAAGTAAATATAGTGATAAAGGGTATAGTGCTACTGATAATTGTGATGGTGATTTAACTAGTAAAGTGACTATTAGTGGTAATGTTGATACATCAAAACCTGGCATTTATTATCGTACATATATAGTAGAAGATAAAGCTGGTAACAAAACAACAAAAACTAAAACTATTTCGGTAGTTAAAACAAAAGAAGAAAAAAATATAATTAATGATGACATTCCAAAACGTATTGATGATAATAAACCTGGTGTTATATATTTAACATTTGATGATGGACCTAGCGACTCAGGTTCAACAAAGTCAATTTTAGATACTTTAAAAAAATATAATGTAAAAGCTACTTTCTTTGTGACTTCTAAAGGACCTGATTCATTGATTAAAAGAGCTTATGATGAAGGACATACAATAGGACTTCATACTGCAAGTCATAATTATGCTAAAATATATGCTAGTGAAGAAGCCTATTTTAAAGATTTGAAACGTGTTAGTGATCGTGTTGAAAAAATCACAGGAGTTAAAAGTAAATATATTAGATTTCCAGGAGGAAGTTCTAACACCGTTAGTCGTAGATATAATAAAGGTATTATGTCACGTTTAGTTAAAAAATTACATGAACAGGGTTATGAATTTTATGATTGGAATATTTCTAGTGGTGATGCTGGTGAGACAACTAATCCAGATCAGGTATATCGAAATGTTGTGCGTGGTCTTAGTAAAAATAAGAGTAATATGATTTTATTTCATGATATTAAATCTTTTACAGCAACAGCATTACCTAAAATCATTCAGTATGGTTTAGATCATAATTATGAATTTAAAGCAATTGATGATAATGCGCCAAAAATTCATCATGGGGTTAATAATTAACTCCTTTTTTTGTACATTCCTTTTTAAAATATTATTATAGTAATATACATAACTTTTAATATAGTTATTTCTTTTGTCAAAAGATTATAAAGATGGTATAATGAAAGGGGTGATAAAATGAAAGAAAGTATGTTATATATTATAGTTAGACCTATAGTGACTTTTTTATTTAAATTATTTTATCGTCCTAATATTATTGGAAAAGAAAAAATTCCTAAAAATGGTCGAATCATTTTAGCTGGTAATCATAAAAATAATTTTGATTGTGTAATATTAATGAGTTCAACTAAAAGATGTATTCATTTTTTAGCAAAAGATGAGTTATGGAAAGGTGCTAAAAAAATTATATTTGCACATATGGGATTGATACCTGTTAACAGGCGTGAAAAAAGTCATCATTCTCTAGTTTTAGCGGAAGAATATTTAAAAGATGAACACGTAATTGGAATATTTCCTGAAGGAACTTTTAATCGAACTAAAGAGGTGGTTATGCCCTTTAAGATAGGTGCTGTTAAAATGGCTTATGATACTGATACGCCTATTATACCATTTACAATTACAGGTGATTATCGTCTGTTTTCAAGAAATCTGCAAATCGAATTTTTAGACCCTATATATATTAAAGATGCAGATTTAGATAAAGAAAATTCTAATTTGAGAAATATTATAAAGAAAAAACTGGAGGGATGATATGTCTATTTTAGATTTTTTTAAGAAAAAGAAACCCATTCCAGCACCATGGGAAAAGTATTATACTGAAGTTGAGTTGAATGTAAAAATACCAAATATTAGTATGTATGAACAGGTAAGAAGAAGTGCTTTAAAATATCCGAATTATAAAGCGATTGAGTATTTAGGAAAATCGATTACTTATAAAAAATTCATAGGTTTAATCGATAAAGCAAGTTTAGCTTTTGAGGACTTAGGCATTGCTAAAGGAGATATTGTTACTATTTGTTTACCAAATGTACCTGAAGCGTTAATAGCCCTTTATGCTTTAAATAAATTAGGGGCGATAGCTAATATGTTACATCCACTATCGGCTGAAGAGGAAATTAAACATAGTTTACTAACAACCAAAAGTAAGTATATGGTTTTTTTAGAGTCTTTTTATGATAAAATTGAAAATATAATTAAGGAAACTAGTGTTCGTAAAGTTATTTTTGTTTCGCCATCCGACTCTTTAAATATTTTTATGCGTATTGGTTATAAATTGAAGTCTATTGGTAAGTTTAGAAAGTATCCACAGGATAAATTATTTATTAGTTGGCGAAAATTTATAAAGAAAGAGCCTATTAAGAAAAAAGAACATTATCCCAAATATGGTCGTAATACACCAGCCGTTATATTGCACAGTGGCGGGACTAGTGGAACTCCTAAAAATGTAGTTATCCAAAATAGATCTTTTATTTTAGCATCTCTACAAGAACAGATTGCACTAAAAAAATTACAAGCAGGTGATTGTTGCCTGGCAATTATGCCTAATTTTCATGGCTTTGGATTGAGTGTTTTAATGCATACACCTTTATCCTTAGGTTGTTATACGATTTTAGTACCACAATTCGATTCGAGAAAGTTTGATATCTTGTTTAAGAAAACACGACCTACCTGTGTTTTAGGGGTACCAACATTATATGAAGCATTAATGAATTGTAATAATGAAAAAAATTTAGATCTATCTTTCTTAAAATATGTTGTTAGTGGTGGGGATATATTAAGCAAGAGTTTAGAAGAGCGAGTTAATACTTATTTAAAAGAACATAATTCTTCAGCAGTTATTACGCAAGGCTATGGTTTATCAGAAGGCTTAGCAGCAGTTTGTCTAGCTTGTGATGATGTAAATAAGAGTGGTTCTGTAGGTATTCCTCTTCCTGGTAACTATGTAAAAATTATCGATAGAGTTACAAGAAATACTATGCCATATAATGAAGTAGGAGAGATAGTTATACATACTAAAGGAATGATGATGGGCTATTTAAACGATGAATCAGAGACTAATGCTGCTTTACAAGTACATGATGATGGATATGTATGGTTACATACTGGTGATTTAGGTTATATGGATGAAGATGGCTATGTATTTTATAAAGGTAGAGAAAAAAGAATGATTATTACTAGTGGGTATAATGTATATCCATCTCATGTAGAAGAGGTAATTGAATCTCATCCAGCTGTTTTACAATGTACTGTTATTGGTGTTCCACATCCTTATAAACAAGAAGTAGGAAAGGCATTTATTGTTTTAAAAAGTGGTTATCATGGGTTGTTTGTAAAAGCTGATATTAAAAATTATTGTAAAAAGAATTTAGCAAAATATATGATTCCTCAAACCTTTGTTTATAGAAAGCAATTACCAAAAACTAAATTAGGAAAAGTAGATTTTCAAAAGTTACAAAGTGATATAGGAGTTGATGATGATGAAACATAAAATACCTCTATTATATCGTGTTGGCAGATTCGTTTTAGGACCTATTTTTAAATTTTATTATCATCCTACTATTATTGGCAAAGAAAATATTCCAAAGACTGGACCTATATTAATTGTTGGTAATCATAAACATTTATATGATCAATGTCTAACTATTATTGCTACTAAAAGAGGAATAAATTACATGGCAAAAAAAGAGTATTTTGATAATAAAAAAGTTGCCTGGTTTTTTAAACATACTGGATGTATTTCTGTTGATCGCTCTAAAAGGGACGATGCTGCTGTAAGTAAAGCTTTGGAAGTTTTGAAAAATGATGGTGCAGTAGGATTATTTCCAGAAGGAACACGTAATAAAACTGATGCTTTTTTACTTCCTTTTAAATTTGGTACTGTTTCAATGGCATATAAAACAGGAGCAACAATTGTACCTTTTGGTATAACTGGCGATTATAAATTCAGAAGTAAAAACTTAACAATCAGATATGGTAAACCATTTAAGGTAGAAAATATGACATTAGAGCGTGCTAATACTAAGTTATATCGTGAAGTAGAAAAACTAATGAAAATGAATTTAGAAAATACGTAAAATATAAATTGTACTTTTTATAATAAAATGCTATAATAATTTTCATTATGTTAGTAGGAGGGATAAGTATGGGGTTGATGAATTTATATTCTCAAGTAACAAATCCATTTAGTAATACCCATTTGATTAGTGAATTGATTAAACTATATTTAAATTCATTTGATAGTGAAGATTTTTATAACAAAATTATGTTATCTTTTTCTATTAAGAATTGGTATAATGAAGAACCTTTACTTGAAAAGTATGCTATGGATAGATTTTATACTATGCTTTTTAATAATTGGAAAAATAGCATGCTTGAAGTTAATATAAAAAAGATACCAAATGACAAATATGATGTTAATGAGCATTCTTTAGCATACCTTCAAACTATATTGAAAAGTATTCCAGATATTAAATCTTTAAACGATATAAAAGATGATGAAAACAAAGAAGTAAACACTTTGTTAGAAAAATATAAAGGTCATTATACAGATCGCAAATGGATATATGTTAATTCTTATTATACAAATCCTATTCAAGAACAAGGAATAAATATTGAACATTTTTTATATTTAAATATTAATTCTAAAGCTGATATTTATAAGTTTTCTCAATATTTTATTAAGAAGTGTAATGAAAGAAATTTAGCTTATGATTTTAAATTTACGACACAATTTAATTACGATGATGTGCTTATTATAAATTCTTCTACTGAAACACTTATTAGTTATATTGATATTTTAAGGGAAATTAAATTAGAATACCCAGAAGTAGTTGTATCGGTAAAAAGACCACCTATTTTAACTGGAAAAATAGATGGATGGATAGGTTATGGAACAGCACCTCAAATATCAAATATTTCTTATATTAAAATGCGTTCTAATTGTATTTATAAAGTTATTGATAATGTTATTAATAATTGGTTTGTTAATAATGCTTCAGAAAAAACATATGTATCAGAACATATTTCTTATAAGGAGTATATTGCTAAAAGAATAATTGATTCATTGATTTCAGAATCAGAATCTAATCCTAAAAATTACTTTATCCAAAAATATATAAATAAAACTATTGAAAAATCAACAAATGATTTAGTTAATAATCGTTGGAAAGAACTTGTTTTTGTTTCTGATGATTTCAAATTTCAAATTTCTCCAAATAAATTTATAACACTTACACGTTATAAAGTAAAAAATATTATGAATAATTTTATTCAAGATATTGTTAGGGAAGATCCAAATTTTATTCTATTTTTTAATCAAGAATTAATGACTGTTTGCAATAATATGGAAATAGATTATAAGTCATTTTGCTTTGATAAGTCTATGATTACTAGAATGAAGAATATGGATAATGCTTATGAAGAACATATTTATGATGATTCATCAAAATCTACTTTTCCATTAATGATTGAGGAAGAACAACCTTCAATAGATAATAATTGTGAAGAAAAAGATGATTATTGGTTAGCACCTGATGGTTCTATTTGGTCAAGTTATAAAGATTATTTAAATAGAGATGACACAATAAAACAATATAAAATTTAGAAAAGATAATATTATTAAACTTAAGTTATATATTTTTATATTCTTTGTTGACAACTAAATAATTGATATATTATAATGAATATAAGAATAGTAAGGGTAATACGGAGGATGTATGAATAGTGATATAACTTATAGTTTGAGCTCAATATTAGTGAGTATTACTGATATGATATCGTCTTTTTTACCAGATGATTTCTATATTAAATTAATTTTAGCTACTGCAGCTTTAGTAATTGTTTTTGGATTCGTTAATATTTTTTATCCAGATAAAAAAGAAGAATCTACAGAAGAAAATACTATATAAATTTATAGTTTTTTTTTGAAAAAATATGTTAAGGATAGTCATACGTGATATAATATAACTGCAAATAAATTATATTTGGAGGAATTATGAAAGTTATAAGTTTAACTGAACCAATGGCAACCTTAATAGCACAGGGACATAAAAAAATAGAAACTAGAAGTTGGAAAACTAAGTATCGTGGTGAAATATATATCCATGCCAGTTTAACTAAAATACGTAAAGAATGGAAAAATAATGAAAAAATAATGTCTTTACTTGATAATGATAAACTACATTATGGTGAAATAATTTGCAAATGTAATTTAGTAGATTGCGTTTATATGACAGAAGATTTTATTAATGAACTTGAATTTAATAATTATCAAGAATATATATGTGGTATTTATGAAGTTGGAAGGTATGCATGGATTTTAGAAGATGTTCAATTACTAGAAGAACCTATTGTATCAAAAGGAACTCTTGGTATATGGAATTATGAACCTAAAGATAATATATTAGATAATATACTTCCAACTGTTAAATATGTTAGCGATAACTCTAAATATGTGACAATTAACTATGATAAGTTAGATAATATAATAAAAAATATAGATCTAAATAAAATAAACTTTTGGTTAAAGGATAATCCTTTTAATATTTTAGATTTGAATTATATTGATATAATAAACTTTTTATTTATTTATCATACAATTGGTCTTTACTGTTTTTGGGGAGAACCAAAGTGGGCAATAACAACTGAGTATGGTCAGTTAGATGGTAGTTATGCTTTAATGTATTTAGTTTTAAAAAGATATAAAGAACATAAAGATTTTAATATGACTTTTGAAGAATTTAAATTATTTTTAGGTGGAGTAGGAGAGTTACCACTTATTCGTAGTCGTTATAATAATTTAGTTGAGATGAATAAATTTATTAAAAAAAATGGTAATTTTTATGATGCTATAAAGAATATGTATAGTGATAAGGAATTATTTACTTACATTATTTCTAATTTAAAATGTTATAAGGACGAAGAAGTTTATAATGGACATACAATTTACTTTTATAAAAGGGCACAATTACTAACATCAGATATATTAAAAGTAAGAGAATTATTAGAAGATGTAAAAGTATCTTATAGTAATCTTGTAGGTTGTGCTGATTATAAAATACCTCAAGTTATGTGTAATCTTGGAATTTTAGAATTTGATGAAGAATTATCTTTTTTAGTGGATAATAAAATACTAATTGATGACAATTCAACAATGGAAATAGAAATACGAGCTAATCCTCTTATTGTTATTGATTATATTGCTAATAAGTTAGAGAATAAGTTTAATAGAAATGATATTAATGATTATATATGGTGTTTAGGACAAGATAAAAGTAAAATGATTAAACCTTATCATAGAACTTTAACTAATCACTATTAAAAAGGAGAATGATATAGATGATTACAATTAAAAGTGAAAAAGAAATTGAGTTAATGCGTCATGCCGGATATTTAGTGTCTTTAACGCATAAATATTTAAAGCCATTTATTAAACCAGGAATAACAACAGCTGAATTAGATAAACTTGCTTATGATTTTATTATTAAAAATGGTGGAGTTCCAACTTGTTTAGGCTATGAGGGATTTCCTGCTACTTTATGTACTAGTGTTAATGATGAAGTTGTTCATGGTATTCCTAGTAATTATAAATTAAAAAATGGTGATATTATAACAATTGATATGGTTATTGGATATAAAGGTTATCAAGGTGATGCTGCATGGACATATGCAGTTGGTAATATTAGTGATGAAAAGAAACATCTTATGGAACATACTGAAAAAGCCTTATATGAAGGTATTAAGTTAGTTAAACCTGGTAATAGAATTGGAGATATATCACATGCTATTGAAACGTATGCAACAGAACATAAGTTATCTGTTGTACAAGAATTATGTGGTCATGGAATTGGACTAGAAATGCATGAAGATCCTGATGTACCAAATTTTGGTAGAGAAGGGGTAGGACCTAAACTAAAACCAGGAATGGTTATTTGTATTGAGCCAATGTTAAATTTAGGTTTAAGAAATGTATATCAATTAGATGATGGTTGGACAATTAAAACTATTGATGGTTCTTCATCAGCTCATTATGAACATACAGTTCTAATTACAGAAGATGGATATGAAATATTAACACCTAGATTAGATGATTAAAATTATAAAAGTATAAACAAAAAAGTCTTAAATTAAGACTTTTTCTTTACAATACTTTATAGTTTCTAATGAAATTTTTATTTAGCTGCAGTAGTTGTAGTAGTAACTGTAGTACTTGTTGTATAAGAAACTCCCTTAGGATAACCAAGAATTTCTACTACTATTGGATCGTATGCGATTAAAGGTGGTTGGTTAGATGGAGCTATTCCTGTTGTTGTTACGGCCGGGGTTGTAGTTGGTGCTGTTGTAGTTGGTGCTGTTGTAGTGGTTGCTGTAGTAGTTGCTGTAGTAGTTGCCGTTGTGGTTGTAGTTGTAGTAGTTCCTGCGGTAGTTGCAGTTGTACCTGCTGTTTTTGTAGTAGTTGTAATAGGTATATTTTCGTCTACTTCTAATTCAGGTACATCAAGTTTTAATTTTGATTTTAATTTCGATTTTAGCGGGTCTGTAAACAAACCATTTCTAGTCTGACTAAACATATTGCCACTTTTACCAAATATATATATCATAGCTTCAATTAATCGATCCATTTGTTTATTGTAAGCTGGAATATCATTGTTTAAATAACAACTCAAAATATCAAGAACTAAATCTTTACCATTTTGACTGTTAAGTATTTGGTCAATAGAGTTAGCTAGGTCATCTTCATCAAATAGGGCTTGAGCAGCACTACCAATAGCAGGTCCCAAAATAAGATCAGGAATAGTATTTCTACCTGTTTTATAAATTTCATCAGATATAATATCAGCAATACTATCACTTAGAATAGAAGAAATCTCTTCATATTTTATTTGGCCAAAATTATTACCAAAGTAATCAACTAAATTATTAATAAGTTGTTTTATTTCCTTTGATTCTATCTTATCTAAACTATTTTGTACTCCATTAGAATTGAATATATCATTAAATATATCTTGATAGTTTGGCTTATATTTATTTTCTAAAGCTGATTTTTTACCTAGAGTTGCGTTTGCAATAGAAGTATTTATACTTATAAATTCGCCAGTTTTACTAATATTACCGTTTTTATCGAAAGCTGATTTATCAAGTGGAGCAAAACCGTGATTACTATTGGAACCAATAATAAGACCACCAACATCACTAATGCCATTAACAGAATTAGATTCGATATCATCAGCTTTAAGAAATACAGTTTTACCTAGTAAATCTCCTACACTATCATTAAACGTTGATACATAATCTTGTTCAGCAGAGTATATACATAATTTATCATCATTAGCTAATAAATCTATATAATTATCTTTATATTCTTGGGCAAATAATGTAAATGGATTATAAACAGAAATACTTTGTATATATTGTAGTTTATCACTATTATTATCTTTTAAGTTAGCATAAGTTGTTTCTTGAGTTCCACCACCTAGAGAGTATGCGTAAAGATCTACTTTTGTATTATCATTTTTAGCTTTATCACAGTATTTTTCTACTAATTTTAGATTATCATTTATTTGTTCTTCATATAGATTTTTATTATTATCAAAAGATTCTGATATTGAAAAGTATTCTTCTGAAACATTAGTAAGGTCAGCATTATTAACTAAATAATCAAAAATTATTTGAATGAAATCATCAGAACCTGTAAGATATCTACAAATAGGGTATGAAATAGCTAATATATCTTTTAGAGAACTAGCATTAGTACAACTATTTACAATCATGTAATTACCATTAATATCTTTCAAAACTGAAGCATCATAACCACTATCAGTGTGACAGATTTCAACAAATTCAGCATTCATCATATCATCACTTAGTTTAGAAAAGTTTTTTAAGTCATTTGATTTATTAAATTTAGTTAGTGCTTCATCAATTCTCATTATAAAAGTAAATGCATCACCATCAATATTATTTTCATCCATTATTTTTTGAATTTGATTATGGTCACTATCATCTGTAAGATAGCTAGCTTTATAATCACTATTAATTATTTCTTTCAATGTTTTGCCTTCAAGATATTTACAATAGATTAAGTAATCTTGGTCGTTTGTAAAGCTATTTTGAATTTCATTTGTTATCGTACTTAATTCATTAATATAGATTGTATCTAAATCACTATTTCCATTATGATTATATTTACTAGGTACTTGATATTGGGTGCTATAGTCTAAATCATTTTCTTGATTATATAATGTTTTTATATTTGTTTGTTTTAATTTGTTTTGTTGATATGTATTTAAATTTACATTTTTTAATGTTGTCTGTTTTGAATTGAAGTTCATATTATATTTCCGAATTATCTGTTATCTTTTTTATAAAAATATCAACAACTTTATCAAATTCTTCTTCATTATCTAACCCTACAAATTCATTATTTATTTCTTTTCTAATTGTAAAATCATCTATATTTTCTATATTAGTTAAGTATAAATACTTTATGTTATTATATATAATTTCATTAATAATACAATATTTTTTATTATCATCTAATATAACAAATTCTAATTCCATTATTTTGTTTTTCCTTTCTCTGATTGTTCAATCATAATATTATTTATTGTGATAGTATTTGCATCATACCATTTTTCTACGTCTGGTTCTCCTTGACCATCAATATAGTTGTTTACTGTTAAATAAGAATATAGATTAGAATAACCTAAGGCATCACATACATTATCTACAGTATTAGTATCTGCTAGTAAATAGAATCCATATATATATGTTTCATCTAATTCTTTTATTTTTTTATAATCATCACTAGTGTAATTATAGATTCTTCTACGATTATTATCTGGATCTTTAGTATAATCAGTCATATCATAATTAGTCATTAGTTCATTAACCCGAAGTTTTTGATATCTCGATATTTCACTAGGGCTATATGTATTATTAGATACTGAATAACTATTGGTATTATTATATTCTGTTACATATGTAGTGTGGTTAGAATTATTATTTTTATTATAGTGATTATTATTATTTTTACATCCTACTATACATGTCGCACATAATGTAGCTAAGATTGTAGAGAGCGCTACTTTTAAAGTAACATGTTGCTTAAATCGATTAGCTCTACATTTTTTGTGTTTTCCTATACTTGATTCTTTTAACTTTTTATACATTTGTTTATATTTATCTTCTTTCATATAATTCCTCCTATCATAACTATAACATTATCTTAATTTTTAGTAAAGTATAAATATTAATAAAAAGACTTATTGTAACTTGGATGTAACTTTTGCATACTATAATGATTTAGAAAGTAGGAGGATTTATGGAGATATTAAAAGTAGAAAATCCTTCCAAAATATATGGTAAAGATGAGAATAAGGTTATTGCATTAAATGACGTTTCCTTTTCAGTTGAAAAAGGGGATTTTGTAGCTATCGTGGGAGCTTCAGGAAGTGGTAAATCAACTTTGTTACACTTATTAGGTGGTGTTGATCGGCCAACTAGTGGGAAGGTTTATATTGCTGGGAAAGATATATATAGTTTGGATAATGATCAATTGGCTATATTTAGACGTCGACAAGTCGGTTTAATTTATCAATTTTATAATTTAGTACCTATTTTAAATGTATATGAAAATATAACTTTGCCACTTAGTCTGGATAACCGTAAAATCGATAATAATAAAGTTATAGAAATAATTAATAAATTAGGACTATTTGAGCGACAAAATCATTTACCTAATGAATTATCAGGAGGGCAACAACAACGTGTTAGTATTGGTAGATGTTTAATTACCAATCCAGCTATTGTTTTAGCTGATGAGCCGACTGGTAATTTAGATTCCAAAAATAGTGAAGAGATTGTTACATTGTTAAAAAAATCTAATTGAGAATTTAATCAAACCATCATTATGATTACGCATGATTTAGAACTAGCTAAATGTGCTGATTGAATCATAAAAATTGAGGATGGTCAAATTGTTAGAGAGTTTTAACTATGAGTGCTTTAACTAAATTTGTACTAAAAGATGTAAAATTAAACCGAAAAAGATCGATAGGTATTTTGATTGGAATAACTTTATCAGTTATGCTTATTTGTACTGTCGCATGTATTTTTTCAAGCTACAATAAAACGATGCTAGAGACCGATATTAACGCTTCTGGATATTGGCATCTCTCTTTATCTGGTATTGATGAGGCGAAGTTAGAAAAGTTAAATTTAAATAAAAATGTCGATATGGTTAAATCAGTATATAATAATTATTATCAATATCCTAATCAGACTACTAATAAAGTAGATAATTTAACAATATCATTTATGGATGAAGAAACTTTTAATTATTTGAAATATCAGAAATTAGATGGAAATTATCCCCAAAGTGAATATGAAATTTTAGTTAGTAAATCATTCTTAAAAAAAATTAATAAAAAAATAGGTGATGAAATTAGCCTAACAGAGGAACATGAAGATAATATACCTTCTGAGTCTATTGGTACTAATGATTTGCAAGATACAACTACTGTTATGGAAACATTACCGATAAAGTATAGGATAGTTGGTACTTATAATGGAGTTTATTTTGATAATACGGCTATTTCAACTAATAGGAAGAAGGGGGATATAGATGCTTATGTAGTGTTGCAAGATCCCCATGATTATAAAGATGCACTTGCCAATATATTGGAAATAGATAAGTTTGATTATTATTTATATGAAAATGGTAAATTAGCTAATACAAAGTATATTTATGAGTTAAATGATGTTTTAATGGATGAGGTTCATCCATTAGAAAGTAAGCCTATTCAAGTAGCTTTATTAGAAGTAGTATTAATTATAATTATAATTATTATCATATTTCTTTGTTATGAATATCAAAGATCAAAGGAAATAAATGATATAATTAAATTATTGGAAAGAATCAATTATAAAGATTATCAAATAGATATGACCGAAATATCAGAAGATTATTTGTCGATATTAAGGCAAGAAGTATATAAAACAGCCATTTTACTAAATAGTATGACTGATAATGCCTTACAAGATAAACAAAGGTTAAAAGAATCTTTACAGGATATATCACATCAGATAAAGACACCTATAACTTCTATTTTAATTAATTTAGATTTATTAATTTACAATTATGATATGGAAGATGCAAAAAAAAGAGATGTGATCAGAAAAATTAAAAGGGAAACTAATAATATTAATGAATTAGTTCAATACTTATTAAAATTAGCTCGCTTTGATGTTAATGCGATAAAGTTTAATAATGATCAGGTATTAATAAGAGATATAATAAATTCAACTTTACTTAATGTATCGACTTTATGTGAGCTAAAGAATATTCATATCAAAAAACAAATAAATAATCAGGTTAGTATTTATGCCGATAAAAGATGGCAAATAGAAGCTATAACTAATATCTTAAAAAATAGCATTGAATATTCTAATCAAAACGGAAAAATAATTATTAAAGTTTTATCTAATCAAAGTTATACTTTGATATCGATAAAAAACTTTGGTAAAAAAATTTCTAACGAAAAATTACTGCATATTTTTGATAGATTTTCCGAAGCTAGTGATCTAAACAATGGAAATATCGGGTTGGGTCTTTCTTTAACAAAAAAAATATTAGAAATGAATAATGGACTGATAAGCGTGAAATCAACTGACACTAGTACCGAATTTATTATTAAATATTTTAAATTATAATTTAAATATAACCATTAATAATATTATAAATAATCATCATATACTTTATTGGTGATTATATGTTTATAAGCAAAATGAATGAACGTATGCGTTTAGTACTTGTTATAATTATATTTCTTTTTATTGTAATAACATTAAAAGTATTTTATATTCAAGTTATTAGTTATAAAAAATTGAATAAGTATGCTAAAGACTTATGGAGTAGGAATTTACCATTAGAGGCTAATAGGGGAAATATATATGATAGAAATGGTGTTACATTAGCAGGTAATGTTACTACTACTTCTTTAGTTTTAATACCTAATCAAATTAAAGAAAAAGAAAAAACAGCTAAATTATTATCTAATATATTAAAATCTGATTATAAAGATATGTTAGCACATGTTACAAAAAAAACATCAATTGAAAGAGTACATCCAGAAGGAAGAAGACTTAGTAATGAAATAGCTGATCAAATTAATGATTTAAAATTATCAGGAGTTTATCTAGTAAAAGAATCAAAGAGAAATTATCCTTATGATACTTATTTATCACATACATTAGGTTTTGTTGGAATTGATAATCAAGGACTTAGTGGTTTAGAACTTATTTATAATGATTATTTAACAGGAAGTTATGGTGCTATTAAATATTTTAGTGATGCTAAAGGACAAAAATTAAGTTTAAGTCAAATATATGAACAACCACAAGCAGGTATGAATATGACATTAACTGTAAATTTTCAAATTCAAGAAGCTTTAGAAAGAGAATTAGACAATGCTATTAAGATGTATAATCCAGATGGTGCATGGGGAATAGTTATGAATCCTAATACGGGTGAAATATTAGCTATGGCATCACGTCCTACTTTTTCTCCAACTAATTATCAAGATTATTCATTAGAAGAGATAAATCGTAATTTACCTATTTGGATGACCTATGAACCCGGTTCAACATTTAAAATAATTTCATTAGCAGCTGCATTAGAAGAAAATTTAATAGATTTAGATAAAGATACATTCCAGGATTCAGGTAGTGTTACTGTTGAGGGTGCTACTATTCATTGTTGGAAACATGGTGGTCATGGTAGTCAGACATATTTAGAGGTAGTAGAGAATTCTTGTAATACGGGTTTTGTTAATATTGGATTGAAACTTGGTAAAGAAAAATTATTTAAATATATTAAAAATTTTGGCTTTGGTACCAAAACAGGTATTGAACTTAGTGGAGAAGAGAATGGTATATTATTTAATGTTGATAAAATAGGTGATTTGGAAACAGCTACTACAGCATTTGGACAGGGTGTATCTGTAACTGCTTTACACCTTACTGTCTAATAAATGATATCACAAAAATCACTAGAGGAATAAGTAGTAAATATACTAAAAAGTATGATGTTAGGTTTAATTATAATTGTTTTGTAGAAATATAAAATGTTACTTTTAAAATTAAAATACCAAAATAATAATTAGAAAAGTAACATAAATATAATAAATTTTATTTTTTTAGGAATTTTAATTAGTTTTTCCTAAAAAATAAAAATGATTTGTTTTAATCGCTATAGAAAAATGTATATGTAATTTACAAAGTGATTAAAGTGTGATATATTGTAGGTGTAAATTATTCAAAGAAAGGAGTGTGATTAAGATGAAAAATTTACAAGTTATAAATAATGCAGAATTAATCACTACTCCTAATATATTAAACTTTTAGGAATATTCTTTTAGATTATAAAATTAATTCTGCATTATGCAGAATTTTTTTGTTAGGAGGATATTAAAATGATAATGAAATTAAATATTAATGATAGAGCAGCACTAGCTATCAAAAATAATACTAAAAGAGTAGAGATTAGAGCAAATAAAGAAAATAGTGAGCATGATTATAGTAAATTAAAACAAAATGATATTATAGAATTTACTAGTAATGATTTAGGTGTATTTTATGTTAAAGTTAAAGAAGTAAATCATTATGATTCATTAGAAGAACTTTTTACTTTAGAAGGAACTAGATACACAACTTCATCTACCAATGATAAAGAAGAAGCTATTAGAAATGTAAGTAAACTTGATGGATATGAAGATGCCATTAAGAAAAATGGTGTATATGCTATTCATATAGAATATTTATATAGTGAAAACACTATTTGGGAAGAATTATATGAAAAAGCTAAGAATGTAAGAAATCCAAGAGATGTGTCAGGTATGATTAGTGCAGGACAAGTTGGTGCAGCAATACTTACTAAAAATCATAATATTTATGCAGGAGTATGCATTGATACAGCATCAACACTTGGTATGTGTGGTGAACGAAATGCTATTGCCAATATGATTACAAATGGAGAAAATGAGATTATTAAACTAGTATGCGTTGATTCTAAAGGTAATGTAGGTTCACCGTGTGGGGCATGTAGAGAATATATGATGCAACTTTCTAAGAATAGTAAGGATATTGAGATACTAAAAAATATTGATACTAAAGAAATAGTGAGATTAGAAGAATTAATTCCTGATTGGTGGGGTAAGACACGTGTATAATAAACTTAAAAGATGACATTTAGGATAGATGCAGATAAATTAGTTGTTCTTGTTTTAAACGGTAAGAAGACAGCAACAACATCTTTGTATGAATTTGATAGTTTACCTATAGTAGGTGATGTATCTATACTTACTGATTCAAATAATAATGATATGTGTATATTAGAAACAAAAGAAGTTATTGTAACTGAATTTAAGAATATTACTTGGGATTTAGCAAAATTAGAAGGAGAAAATAAATCTTTAGAAGAATGGATAAAAGTTCATATAGATTACTTTAGTAAAATAAATACTAATTTTAATGATAATACTAAAGTAATATTTGAAATATTTGAAGTAATAGAAAAATTTAAGTAGAAAGGAGAGACAAACATGAAGATATTATTTATATCAGATATACATGGTATTAATATTAATTTAAAAAAATAGAAAAAGTTATTGAAAAAGAAAAAATAGATAAATTAGTAGTTCTTGGTGATTTATATTATGCCGGTCCTACGTATAATCAAAAGTATGAAGTTAATAGTATGAATGTTAAAGATACATTAACTAAATATTCAGATAAAATTATTTGTTTAAAAGGTAATTGTGATTCAGACGTTGATATTAAAGCAAGTGATTTTCCAATTTGTAATAATTTAGCTTTAATATGTGTAGATGGGTTAGATATTTATTTAACTCATGGTAATGAATATAATTTAGAAAAGAATAGAAAATTTAACAGAAAAGGTATATTGGTATATGGTCATGAACACATACCTTATATAAAAAAAGAAAAAGATATGGTATATATTAATGTTGGTTCAATATCTATACCTAAAGAAAACAATAATCCTACATATATGATGTATGAAAATAGAAAATTTACTATTTATGATATAGAAGAAAATATATTTGATAGTATAGAAATATAAAATGGAGGATGTAAATGAATTTAATTGGTAGTAGAACTATAGAAACTGAAAGATTAATATTAAGAAGTTCTAAGATGGAAGAACAAAAAAGATTATGGGAGATATTAATGATTCCAGAAGTAAATAAATGGTATTTAACAGGTGCCAAAAAACACGCTAATAATCCTAGCCACTGGGCTTGGGAGAATCAAGAGAAATTCTATAAATCTAAAGTTGATAAAGCAGATAATAATGATGTATTTGTATGGAGTGTATTTTTAAAACCAGAATATACGAATAGTGGTTATGAAGAAGTAATTGGACAAGTATCTGCTCAAGAAAATGGAGAAGATATTACTATTCGTGATGTAGGTTGGTATATGGATCCGGCTTATCAAGGAAAAGGCTATGCAACAGAAGCTGCTAAAGCAATGATAGATTATATGTTTAGCGAAGTAGAAATAAATGGTATTTCTTCAGGTGCTGTAAAAGATAATATAAGATCTTGTAGAATGTTTGAAAAATTAGGGTTTAATAAAATTGGTGAAATAGAAGAAGAGTCACCTTATACATTTTATGATGGAATATTAACTTTTTCTAAATACGAATTAACTAAGGAGTATTATTTTAATAATGAAAATAATAGAGTACGAAGATAAATATTTAGAAGATGTTAAAGACTTGTTAGTTGAACTTGAAAAGTATATTTTATCTATTGATAAAGATAATTTAGATCAACTACATCCAGAATATAGAGAAAAAATGGCAATTTTAGATTTAGAAGAAGTTAAAAATAATAATGGTAAATGTTATATAGCAGTTGAAAATGATAAAGCAGTAGGTTTAATTATGGGATGTATTTTTCCATATGATGAATATGATTATCTTGATTATAAATGCCCTAAAAGAGGAGAAATAACTGAATTAGTAGTTTCCAAAAATGTAAGAAGTAAAGGTATAGGCAATATGCTTATGAATAAAATGGAAGAATATTTTAAATCATTGGGTTGTGAATATATTTTAGTAGATGTATTTGCTTATAATGATAATGCTATTAAGTTTTATGATAAAAGTGGATATCATTCAAGAATGTATACAAATATAAAAAAGATTGGGGATTAATATGACATTTAAAGAATTTTATATATCAGATAAAAATGGTAAAAGTAATTGTGTGATAAGAAGCTTATGTAAGATTTTAAATAAAGAATATAATGATGTTTATAATGACTTATGTAAAATTGCTGAAGATTTAAAGTGTGATTCATTTAATGATATACCAGTATTTGAAAAATATATGGAAGATAATAATATTTTTAATATTGACTATAATAAAGATATTATGATTAAAGATTTAAATTTGAATGATAATTCATATGTTGTGTTTTGTTGGAATAAGAAAGATTATTATCATATGATTTCAATTATTGATAATGTTATATATGATAAAAATTTTGATTGTATGAATCTATATGTTATATCCATTTATAAAAAAATGAAATATGTCAAAATACTTGATTTTTATTAAAAAAAGTAATAGAATAAGTGATAAATTAATTCGTGGTAGTTGTGGAGGAAGAGGGCCTAGTTTTATAGTCTCTCTTTTTTGCTTATAAATGAATATAACAAGGGCTGGTGGTTATATGAAAAAGGTAAGTATTATAATACCAATATATAATGGAGAAAGATATATTGATAAATGTCTTGATTCTATTTTTAATCAAACATGTGATAATTATGAAATTATTGCTATTGATGATAATAGTTGTGATAATTCTTATAAAACACTTATGCAATATAAGGATAAAATAAAACTGTACAAAATATCTAAACATGATCCAGGTGCTGTAAGAAATTTTGGATTAACTAAATGTACAGGGGATTTAATTATTTTTTTAGATATAGATGATACTATTAATCAAAAATTAATTGAAACTATTAATGAATACGATGATGTTGAATATGATATGCTTAGATTTCAAGCGGTTATGATTGATAATAATAAGAATATTGTGGAAGAATTTGTTACTAAAAATATTGGAATATATAAAGGTCTTGATTTTTTAAATTTATGTGCAGTTAATAATGAAATATATAGTCCTTCTTGGCTATACTGTTATAGTAGACAGTTTTGGGAGAATAACAATTTTAAATTTTTACAAGGTAAAACACAAGAGGATTTTGGCCTAACTTCTTATCAATTGTACAAAGCATCTACAGTTATATCGATTCCATATATTGGATACTATTATTACAAATCAAATAATAGCATTATGAGAAATGATGACTATGAAAAAATCAAAAAGAAAGCAATGGATGTCTTGTATCATACAGAATCACATTATAATAATTTTATTCTAGATATTCCAGATTACAACATAAGAAGAAACATTATTAATTATTTTATAAACGTATTAGAGCATAAGAAAGAATATTTAGATACTGATGATAAAAAAGAATATGACAGTATTATAAAAGTTAAAAAGAAAGAATGGTTTTAAAATGAATGTTAAATATTTTTTAGATAATTATTATGATAAAGCAATTGAACTAAAAAAGAATTTTAAGATAACAGAAGACAAAAACTGGAACGCTATTACAGTTCTAGGCGAGATGAATACACAACTAGGACATTTTTGTTTACTTATGTTAGAACATAAAGAATATAAAGAAGTAGGAAGAAATATTTATGATATTGGAGATGAATTATCTGATATTGTACTTCAAATAGTAGCGCTTGCATGGAAACTTAAATTAAATTTAAAAGAGTACGAGTATAATTATAAAAAAGTAGAGTTTTCATCTATAAATGATGCAATATTATCATTCAATGTAGTATATGGGCAAGTGTCAGAAATAATACTTGAAAAATATAAATATAGACATTATAAAATTAGATATGAATTTTCAAAAGTGAATGATTTTATATTATATAAACTTGCTAACATGTTGGAAATTATATTTAATATAGCTAATGTCTTAAATGTAAATATGGCTCATGAATTTGATTTAATGCTTAATGATGCCAATAAGTTTTTAGATAGATTTGCTAAAGTAAAAGAAGCAAAATTTTATCCAATTGTAGATGTACATGCTACATGGATGGTACTTAATCCTGTTCAAGGATGCCCAAAACAATGTAAATATTGCTTTTTAAGGGAAAGAAAGCTTAATTTAGTACAACCAAAGGTGTTAGCATCTCCTGAAAATGCTGTTAAGTTGCTATTAAAAAGTAAATTTTATATAAAAGATATTCCACTATGTTTATTATCTCAAACAGATGGTTTTTCTACACCAGATAATATTGAATATTTAAAACAATTAGTAACTATATTAATGGAAAAAAATGTTGAAAATCCAATTGTATTTATTACTAAATGTAAAATACCAGAAGATTTTATAAAATTTATAGATAATTATGAAAAACAAGGTAAAAAATTTATATTCTTTTTAAGTTATTCAGGATTTGATAAAGATATAGAAGTTGGAGTAAATAGAAAAGATATAGAAAATAATTTTATTACATTGCATAAGTATAATAAAACTATTGTTCATTATTGGAGACCATTTATGCCTTCTAATAGTAGAAAAGAAGATATAAATAGAATATATAACTTTGTTAAAAAATATGCTGTTGCATCTGTAGCAATTGGTCTTAAAATTACAGATGAAATAATAGATCATATTGAATGGAACGAATTAAGGAATCATAGGAAAGAAGCATTAAAAGCAGATAATGTTTGGGATAAGAATGCTTATGAATATGTTTGGAAACATCTTAAAGGCGAAAGTGATTATCCAATTTATCAAACTACATCATGTGCCTTAGCAGTTGCTTTATCTAAACCAGATAGAAAGTTCTTTTATAATAGTGACATTTGTAAGTGTAATAAATGTCCTAATTACCAAAGAAATCTTTGTAAAAAAAAGAATGATAATTTAAAAATGGTTAGTAAAAATGATGTAAAAAAACTAATCAAAAAATTAGGAAAAGAAATAGATTTAAAAGATATTGAACTAAAAGATAACATGATAATACTTAGAAATATAATATTGTCTTTGAATGAAATATCATATATTACTGAAATACTACAACATCAGGTATTGGTTATGAAAAAAGAAGATGACTACTACTGGAATACATCTATTAATAATAGTAGTATCTTAAAGGTATAGGAGCAATTATGAAGTGTATTATATTTGCAGGAGGAAAAGGTAGTAG
This sequence comes from Roseburia sp. AF12-17LB, assembly GCA_963607615.1. Taxonomy (GTDB): domain Bacteria; phylum Bacillota_I; class Bacilli_A; order RF39; family UBA660; genus UBA5578. Next base: position 38,053 of record CAVDCT010000010.1, on the reverse strand, counting down.
AATTAGAACTGATGAAGATTTTACTCCAAAGCCATTAGTAAAAGTAGGGGATATGCCTATAATATGGCACATTATGAAAATTTATTCTTATTATGGGTTTAAAGATTTTATAATATGCTTAGGTTATCGAATAGATTTGTTTGAAGAATTTTTTAGTACTGTTAATGAAGATTGGAATATTAAATTAGTAGATACTGGTCTTGATACTTGTACTGGTGGAAGATTAAAAAAGTAGAAAAATATATTGATGATGAAGATTTTGCACTTACATATGCAGATGCCGTATCGGATATAAATATTGATAATCTTATTGAATATCATAAAAAACATAAGAAATTACTTACTTTATCTGTATTTAAGACTAAAGAAAGATTTGGTATATTTGAAATAAAAAACAATAAAATTAAAAACTTTAGGGAAAAAGAATTACGAGAGTGTGAATGGGTTAATGGTGGATATATGATAGCTAATAAAAAAATATTTAGTTATCTAAGTGAGGATTCTGGGCCATTTGAAAGTGAAGTAATTGAAAGACTAATGAAGACTAATGATATCGTTGCATACAAATATGATGGATTTTGGCAATGTATGGATTATAGAGATGAACAAAGGCAGTTAAATAAGTTAATAAAAAATGGAAAAGATGTATGGAGAAAATGGGATGAATAAAATAATAATAGGTAATAAAGATAATAATATTAAATATTGCTTTAGAGAAACTTGTTTTGGAATAGTAAAGAAAAATGATAAGTTTTATATTACATCTAAAGACGGTGACTATTCTTTAATAGGTGGTGGTCTTGAAGATGGTGAATCTCATTTGGAATGCCTAAAAAGAGAATTTATGGAAGAAGCTGGTTTAAAAATTGTAAGTATGAAAGAATTATGTATTATAGATTGCTATTGGTATACTAGAAGTAAAGTTAATATGAATTCTTTAAGTAATATTTATATAGTAGAAGTATCTGATGATGAAAATGAACCATTAGAAAAAAATTCTGAGTTAGTAAAATGTACAAAAGAAGAACTACTTGAACGTATAGTGTTACCATATCAAAAAGAGGCAATAAAAGAATATTTTAAATAAGGTGATTATTGTGCAAGAATTTAATAAAATTTTTGATTCTAGATTTGATAGTATATTTAGTAGATTGTTAAATAAAAAGTATAGAATTGATTTATCTAAATATGGATTTAATCAATACTCATTTATAGATGAACAAGTATTTATAATGTCAAATGTAATAAAAAAAATATCTGATTTGATAATACTTATTCCTAATGTAGAAGTTGATAATTATACTATAAAATTGATAAATATGATAAATACTTCTAATAGTGTAACTGATTTATATAATATGATGGATGATTATCTTATAGATAAGTTAATTGAAAAATATAGATCTAAAGATAAAATAGTATCATATATGATAGATAGGTACATATATAACGGATATTGTTATCATGGCTTTAATTCTTCTTTTAAAGAAAGTATATTAGCTAAAGGACTAAATGGTGATGATACAATATCAACTAAATTAAGAAATATTAATAATATTTTAGAAAAATATGGAATAAGGAATGCCATGACATATAATTGGTCATATAAGGATAATAATTCAATATTTACAACAGATAATTTTGGAGCTGCTTATTATTATTCCTTATTATCGCCAGTATTGCTATCTAGGTTTGTATCTAATGGATTGTATTCTTATAAAGAAGGATATGATAATTTAGCATTTTATATAAAAAATTATGAAGGAGTAATGAATAATATCTCTAAAATGATGTCTGAATATAATATTAATAATGAGGATAGGAATATTATTACTAGTACTGTTAAAGACTTATTAGAAGAATTATTTCAAGATAAAGATAATCTATCAATTGCATTGATTAATAAAAAAAGTATTAATAGGGATAATTCTATTAATACGGATGACCTAAATATTCATGATAGTGTAACAACAATATTAAAACCAAGATATGAAATTGATAGACATGAAAATATTGTTATTGATAAAGATAAAATTGAGATAATTAAGGTAAAAAATTATACAAACTTATTTAATAATTTTAGCTAGAGCTTGTTTACAATTTTTTTCACCAGTGTTTATTGAAAATACATCTATATATGCTGAAATGTAGTCAAGTCTTCTTTCAAATTCATCCATAAGTTTTTGGTATAGATGAAAGATAACTTTACTATCTTTAAAATCATCTTTTCTTCTTTCTAAAAGAATTTTTTTTGAAGCATATAGATATATAATTTTTGTTTCATATTCAGAATATAGTTTTACAAGATTAATAAATTCTTCTTCTGATAATTTAGTAGTACCAGATAAAACCTTACCATAGACCATTTCACTTACAAATGATCTATCACTAACAGAATTAATATCTGAAGTTTTAATAATATTAACATATTTATCATAATGTGATTCACTGGTTAAATTATTATTGATAAGTATATAATTCTTATTTAATAAATCATTTGCAAGAGTAGTTTTACCAGTACCATCAAGACCTTCGATAATTATCATTTTAACACTCCATTTCTTTTGTTACATATACTAACATTAATTTATAAATAATTCAAGTAGAGGTGAATAATATGAAGAAAAAAATAGCATTAATAACAGATGTACATGCTAATGTAGAAGCACTACAAGCTGTTTTATTAGATATGAAAGATAAAAATATAGATACTATTTATTCTTCGGGTGATATAATAGGATTAGGATATGCTCCTAGTGAAACAGTAAGGCTTGCTATTGATAATAATATAATTAATATACAAGGCAATGCAGAAGCATATGTTACTATGGGACCAGATATGTTTCCTTATTTAAAACGTAATAATATTGAAAGATATAATAATGCTATATGGACCAGTGAACAATTAAGTGCTGAAGAATTAGATTATATAAATAATAGTCCAGTATCAGTAGAATTAGTTATAAATGGTAAAAAAATAGGACTTTGTCATTTTCCACTAGATGTTAGATATGATTTTATAGGTGTTTGGAAATATGATGAAAAAAATCCTGAAGAATTTTTAAAAAGAAATACTTCTGATGATATCGAAAAATATAAACCAGAATTATATGAAAATGTTAAAATTGCAGATAAAAATCCATTATTATTTGGTAAAAATATATTTGATTTTGATAGAATTATATATGGCCATTATCATTTTGAAAGAAATCATATTCTTGGAAATGTAATATTAGACTCATTAAATGGTACAGGAGTTGCTATTACAGATAAAGCTATATATTATATATTAGAGAATGGTGCGAAACTAATCAAATATGAAGTACCATATGATTATGAGAAAGTTTTTAGGGAAACTGAGGAAAAAGATTTTCCTAATAAAGATACATTTAAGAAAGTAATAAGTTGGAGGAAATTATGATAGAAGAGTTAGTAGAAATAGCTAGGGAAGATAAAAGAGTAAATATAGATTTTACTATTAATAATAGGATACATTTATTTAGTGCAACAGAACCTAAAAATAAAAAAGTAATAATATATGTGCATGGATTAGGTGGAAATAAGAATTGGATTACTAGATTTTATAAAGATTTATTAAACAATGGTTATGATACTTATAGTATTGATTTGATTTCTCATGGTGAAGATGGAAATGATTTTAAAAAATTTAATTTAAGTAATTGTATTTCCTATTTAAAAGATACCATTAATTATATTAAAGAAAAAAATAAAGATAGTGAAATATATTTATTTGGATCTAGTTATGGTGGATTCGTTATACTTAATGCCTATAAAGAAATAATTGATGATGTAGATAAAATATATTTAATGTGCCCAGCTATTAATTTTTGTGAAATTATGGAAAGAAAAACTGGTAATCTTAATATTGAATATTTTGATGATAATGAGTACTTACCTTTATATAATAATATAAAAATATATAAAGATGCTTATTTGGAGTTTAAATCTGGTGATGAATATATTAAAAATGAAAAATTTAATAATATATTTATTATTCAAGGAGATTTAGATAAAACAGTAGACGTTAATAACGTGATAAAATTTTGTGATAAAAATAAGATAGAATATAAGATAATTCATGAAGGAAAACATGAATTGTATGGATTTGATAACGAGATAGTAGATTTTATATTAAATAAATAATTCTATCTAACAGGGGGAAAAATAATGAGATTTGTTAAATTAGATACTAATGATAAAAATTATTTTAACAATATTAACAAAATTTTTTTAGAAGATGAAACAAGTGTTATTGTCTTATGTAATAATTCTTATATAACTTATCATTCTTATATTGATTCAGTTAAAGTTGGCTATAATCCAATAATAGAAGAAGATAAGATGCAACAAGATATTAAAGAAATAGAAAATGTTTGGAGTAATAATACTTATATAGATAAACATAGATGGAATTATTTATACAAAGATAATGACAAAGTAATTGATTATTTAAGAAGTTTAAATCTCAAAAAAATATACATTACTGGTGAATTATCTAATATTTTATATAGTTATATTAATGTATATGGTAACGATTTTGAGGTAGAAGTAATTGATTATGATTTAGATATAGTAAAAAAATTAATCGATAATAATGAAATAGTATTAGATACTTGTTTAAATGGATTAAAACTCAAAGAAATACTATTTAATAAAAATTTAATAAGTTTAACTAAATTATGTGAAAATGTTGAATATTACTATTTTGTTAAAAAATTATCTAAAAAACTTTATATAACAGTATTTGAATTTCCTAGTACTGATGACATAACATCTTTTAGTTTAGAAGAAAGAAAGAGATTAGATAGTAAAATAGGATATATATATTATTTAAGTAAATACAATATAGACGAAGAAATTACTAAATTATTAAATAGTATTTATGGTGAAAGTTTTATGACAAAATTTTGTGGTTTAGAAAATATTTCTCCTGGTACCATAATACAAAATGGAATATGTAGATTAGCTGATTCAAATAATGAATTTTGTAGAACTATCAATGGTAAAAGAGTTACAACAGATAAAAATAGAGATTATGCTTTTGATATTAATTTTTTAGGTCCTTGTATGGTATATGGAGTTTTAGTAGATGACAAAAACACTATTCCTAGTTGTTTGCAAAGAATAATAAATGAAAATAATAGAGATTATTCTGTTAATAATTATGGATTAAGAGCTATGGAATTTTTTGAACAAGTAAGAATAGCTGATAATATCAATAGTAAACTTAATGATAAATTTATATTTATAGTATCTAAGAAAGAAAATGAAGTATTAAAAAGTATGGGATATAATAGTGCTATATCACTTCTTGAATTATATAATTCAGGAGTATTAAAAAATTACTTTATAGATAAACCGGCACATTGTAATAGTGAAGCTAATGACATGATAGCACGTTTTATTTATGAAAAAATTGAAAAAGAATTAAAGACTGTTGATTCTATTAATCATACTTTAGCAATAGCTATTCCTAATACTAAAAAAAGAAATATATTTGGTAACAATAGATATTTGAATGAATATTTAGAATTTCTTAAGGGTTTAAATATTAATACTAGCAATAATGGTGCAATACTTATGAATTGTAATCCATTTACTTATGGTCATTATAAACTGATAGACTATGCTAGAAAAGAAGTTAATACTTTAATTGTAATGGTTGTACAAGAAGATAAATCAAAATATTCTTTTAAAGATAGATATGAAATGGTTAAAGAAGGCTGTAAAGACTTTGAAAATGTAGTAGTAATACCAAGTGGTAAGATATTTGGTTCATCAATGATATTTCCTGAGTATTTTAATAGAAGTGAATCAACTGATGTATCTCTTGATTTATCAATAGATCAAGAAATATTTACTCAATATATAGCACCGGTCTTAAATATAAAAAAAAGATTTGTTGGTCAAGAACAAAATGACTACATAACTAGAGAATATAATAAAGAACTTAAAAGAAATTTACCACTATATGGAATTGAATTAATAGAAATACCTAGATTTAGAAATATAAATGGTGATGAAATAAGCGCTAAGACAGTAAGAAGAGCAGTTGAAGAAAATGATGATGAATTGCTTGAAATATTAGTTCCTGAATCTACTTTAAGATTGATAAAAACTAGAAAAATGAAATAAATCTCATTTTTGGCACTTTAATAACTAGTCTTTTTATGTTATATTTATAATGATGATAATAGAGCTTTTTATTTATAGAAATAAAAACAACAAATTTATAATTAACGATGATTTATTGAAAATATATGATGTAATTAAAAATAAATGGGAGGTTTTGTATGAATACAAAAATTGTTTTGACTGGAATTTTGAAATCTAATGATGAATTTTTGGTAGTTAAAAGAAGTGAAAATGATGATTTATATCCAGGAGCATGGGAATTTCCTGGAGGCCACCTAGAAAGTGGTGAAACTTTAAAAGAAGGTTTAAAAAGAGAATTATTTGAGGAAATTGGGTTTAGTTCATAATTTGAGCCAATTATTACACATTATTATGATGAAGTAAAAAATAAAAATGATGAATTGATTCATGATTTAGAAATTGATTTTATTATTAATGTTAATAAATCAGATGTTAATGTTATATTAAGTGATGAACATTGTGATTATAAATGGGTAAAAAAGGATTCTTATTTGTTGGATGAATATATTAAAGATAAATTATCAAACATATAAAATTATCAAATTTTTAAAAATGTATCAAAAAAGTCCAAATTCGTACCAAAAACGGACTTGATTTGACTTGAATATATTTTGTCAAGTGTTATAATATAGTAAAATATGTGAGAATTATGAAGAAAACTTACATATTTTTATGACACAAATTGTACATGATATTACATGAATTGATCATAAAATGAACTTGACTTGTGCTTGTCAATAGTTATAATAGTGTATAATATGAAAAAATTGTGTGGAGAGGAACTATGTTCTTCTCTTTTTTATTTAAAGGAGATGGTTTTATAAATTAAAAAGTATAGGAAGCATATATTTTTAATGATTTTGTTATGAGTGGTCACTTTTATTAAAAAGGGTAGCCACTTTTTTTGTTGGTATTAAAGGAATATTTATATATGAGTAGCCACTTACTACTTAAAAAGTAGTCATTTTTGCAAGTGCAAAAATAGTAATGACACCACCATATTTACTTTATTTTATAAGGTAAATATAAGATTATGGTGGCATTCTCCTTATGCCCATTAAAAATATGCAGAATTTATTACTCAAAGAATAGCTTAAAAATAGTAAAAGTGGCTACTCATAATTTTAAGAAAGGAAGGAAAATTTTTATGAGATGTACTGAAAGAACCACATTAAGATTAGATGATAATTTAAAAACTAGAATTAGGCTTTTATCTATTAAAAATAATTTTAGTATGAATAAAATGTTTATCTATTTATTAGAGCTAGGTTATAGATCTTATATAGAAAGATATGAAAAAGATTATGAATTTAAAATGGAAGGAGGAAAAATATTATGGTAATAAGAACAGAAAAACTTACTAATTATACGAAGATTGATAACACTTATTTAGAAGATAAAAATATATCTTTAAAGGCAAAAGGATTATTAACTTTAATGTTATCTTTACCTGATGTATGGAATTTTAATATTAATGGTTTAAGACTTTTATGTAAAGAGAGTAGATTAGCTATTACTAATGCACTAAAAGAATTAGAAGAAAATAGATATTTAATTATTGAAAAAGGACATTCTAAAGATGGTAAATTTTTATATAACTATATTGTTTATGAAAAACAATATACCCAAAAAGTACACACTGAACAACCATATATGGATAATTAGATAGTATAAATAACTTAAAGATTAATAAAGTAAAACAAATATAAAATAGATAAAACAAAAAAATTATTATTATTTTTATAAAAAACTCTTGCAAAATTTATTTTTTTAAGTGATAAATATTAAAACTAAATTTTAATTTATTGATGCTTAATATAAGAAATAAGAGACTTTAATATTAATCTTAATCAGTTATTAGTATAAAAAATAAAGTCTCTTAAAATGACTTAAATTGAAAATGAAGGAGTGTGTTTGATATGTATTTAAAAAATACAAGTAATGAAGAAAAAGAATTAGTTATAAAAATAAATGAACTTGATAGAGATGATAAACTAAAATTTATTAATTATATTTTTGATTTATGGGATAAAAATCAAATTAATAGTTTGAATGAGGTTAATCCTAATTTACTTGATGATGGTATAGATATAGAAATATTTAATCCGAGTAGTATTGATTATCGTTATTTAGTAATTGAGAATAAAGAGTATTGTAACTATACTTTTAATCTTTATCGTCTTTATCCAAAAGAATATAAAGAATTAATACCAGTGTTTGAAAAATTATCATTTAAAGAAAAGAAAGATACACTTGCAGAATTATTCTTGATATTAGGACATGATGAATTATTACCTGATAATATTGATGGCTATGAAATAGCTAGAAAAATTATAAAATATTAATAATAAAAAACTAAATTGTTATTTGAAAACTTAATTTATTTCAAATGATGATTTAGTCTAATTTTGTCCTTTGTGGTATTTAAGTTTTCAAATTTTTTGTAGAACTTAATACCTTAAGTTCTTTTTTAGTTTTTATAAAAATAAACTTAAAAGAAAGGACAAAGTATATGGAAAACATAAATAAAGTTCCATCTAAAATAATAGAAATAGAAACAAGTATAAAATTACTTGAATATTTAAAAAGAAAAAGTGTTATAGATGATGAAATGTATAATTTTTGTATTAATAAATTGTTAAATAAAATAGAATTTGAAAAAAGTAAAATTAATGATGAATATATAAATGATTTGAATAATTATAAAATTTTAACTTAGGAGGTGTGATTATGGACTTATATACAGTTAGGAATAATATTATGAAAGGTGTTCCACTACAAGAATTAAATTTAAGAGTATGTTTTTATGCAAGAGTATCAACTGATAAAGATGAACAATTACATTCTTTGCAAAGTCAAATATCTTTCTTTAATGAATATATTAGTAAAGTTCCTAACTGGTGCTTTATAGGTTCATATATTGATGAAGGTATATCAGGTACACAAGTTAAAAAAAGAGAAGAATTTTTAAGAATGATTGAAGATGCTAAAAGACACAAATTTGATTTAATATTAACTAAAGAAATATCAAGATTTTCAAGAAGTACATTAGATAGTATTATGTATACACAAGAATTATTATCTAATGGTGTTGGTGTATATTTTCTAAATGATAATATTAATACAATATTACCTGACTCTGAACTTAGACTTACCATGATGTCTAGTATTGCTCAAGATGAAGTAAGAAGACTATCTGAAAGAGTTTCATTTGGTATGAAAAGAAGTATTGATAATGGTGTGGTACTAGGTTGCTCTAATATTTATGGTTATGTAAAAGATAAAGGAAAATTAGTAATTGATGAAGAACAAGCAGAAATGATTAAAATAATATTTGATAGATATGCTAATACTACTGATGGATTATCTAAAGTATCAAGATATTTATATAGTATAGGTTACAAAAGTAGAACAGGAAAAAGAATCGATACTACAATACTAACTAGAATTATAGAAAATCCTAAATATAAAGGGTATTATTGTGGACATAAATCAAAAGTATTAGATTATCGTACTAAGCAAAAGAAAAGATTAAATGAATCTGATTGGATAATATACAAAGATTATGATAATGTTCCACCAATAGTATCTGAAGGACTATGGGAACGAGCTAATATTAAACTAAAGCAACGACAAGATAGTTTTACAAATCGTGCAGTTAATAAAGCAGTATTTCAAAATAGATATACATATTCAGGAAAAATATATTGTGGCTGCCATAATTTAACTTATCATAGATCAAGTGCTGGAAAAAGAAAAAATAATCCTGTATGGGAATGTCAAGTATATCGGAAAGAAAGTTTAAAAGGGTGTTCTAATCCTAGAGTATTTGAACTAGAACTTGATGAAGTTTTTAAAGATATGTTTAATAAATTATTTAAAAGAAGAAATAATATATTTGATGAGATATTAAATGAGTGTAAGAATTATTTAGAAACTAATAATAATGAAATAGAAATAAAAAGTTTAGAATCTAAAATAATAGTTTTAAATAATAAAAAAGATAAATTATTAGAATTAGTTATGGAAGAATACTTATCTAAAGACGATTATAAAAAACAAGTAGATTTAATAAATGAAGATTTAATGATTTATCAAAATAAAATGGATGAATTAAAAAACAATAAGGAAGATAAAAATTATATAGAAAATAAAATTGAGAAACTTAGAAATGCATTAGAGAAGTGTTTAGAAGATGATAAATGTTATAGTGATGTATTTAATGAATTAATAGATAAAATAATAGTTCACAAGCAAAGTGATAGAGGGATTAAATTAGATATTTTTATTAAGACAGGAGAAAGTGTATATACTACTTCTGATAATTTAGGCAAAAAGTTTCATTTATTAGACCTCTATACAACAAATAACAGCCGTTAGTGCTGCTGTTAATGGTGGAACTCTTTATAAACCATATATTGTTAAAAGTATTAATGATCCAGAAACTAATCAAGTTATTTTGCAAAATACTCCAACAAAGGTAAGAAGTGTTATAAGTAGTGAAACAAGTAAAAAAGTTAAATATGCATTAGAAAGTGTTGTAGCACGTGGTACAGGACATAATGCTTATATTGCAGATTATAGAGTAGGTGGTAAAACAGGAACAGCTCAGAAAGTTAGTGATGGTAAATATATGGTAGGTAATTATATAACTTCTTTTATTGGAATATTACCTGCTGATGATCCTGAAGTAGTTGTTTATGTTGCTGTTGATAATGCTAAAGGTGTTACTCAATATGGAGGAACAGTAGCAGCACCACTTGCTAAAAATATTATGACGTCAATAATAGATATTTTAGGTATTGAGAAAAGAACAGGATCTATTGAAAAAGAATATACTTATTTAGATAAGAAATATATTGAAATACCTAATGTTGTTGGTATGGAATTAAAAGACGCACAAAAATCTTTAAAAGGATTTAATGTTAAAATTGATGGTAGTGGAAAGGTGTTATATCAATCTCCAGAGGCTGGTACAAAAATACAAGAAGGAGAAACAGTAAGAATTTATTTACAATAAATTAATTTATAATTTGACAAATTTTTAAATATAATATACAATCGTACTAGTTTAGAGGTGATTTCATGAACAATGAAAACTTTGATGTTGTAAAGATTATGCTTCCTGAATATGATAACGCTTTTATTTTCGATTTAGTTGATAATACTAATATTGCAACAGCATGCTATTTACTTTGTCAAAAAGGTGATCAAGTTGCGGTTAATAAAATAATTGGTTTAATGACTTTATTAGGCAATTATCAAATAGAATCTAGAACGGTAACAGACGAAGAGTTGAAAAAGTTTATGACCTTTTTAAAAAAATGGATGTATTCAGAATATAAATATAATAAATTAAATACTGATAGTTTAAATAATCCTAAATTTATAGAAACCGTTAAATTACAAGATTATAATTTAATTCGTTCATATATAGAGCAAGATTCATCTTCAATAATAACTATGAAAAAACATTAGATAACTAATCTAATGTTTTATTTTTGAATACCACTTTCCATATTTTCTATATCTTTTATTCTAGAATTTAACGTTTCACTGATAATCATGTAATCTTGGCTTAATCTAACTAATTCTGTTGATCTTAATAATGTTAATGTATTATTTTGAATATCAAATTTTATAAATATTTCATTTTCAATATCACTACCATTTTCATAGTTAGGAAAATGAAAAATTGTACAATAAGAACCATCGTCTTTATTTTTTATTGTATACAGACGAATAATATTTAAAATTGGCTTTTTTGAGCCTTTATACTCATCATCATTACCTAAAAATCTTGCTCTTCCGATTTTCTCAGATATACTATCATCCTCAAAAATGACAGGAATTACTTTAAGGATTATTTCTTTTTGTTCACTATAACTTAAACGATTAAACCCTTCAACATGCTCATTACAATTGAAAATTTTACTGAATAGTGTCAAAAATTTAGTTGCTAAATACGAATTACTTATTTTATTATTATATTTTCTTTCTAGTAAATCTTGTTTATCAATAAAGTAAAAAGATATATTAATAACAGACGTTTGAATAATTTCTTTAATATATTTAATATCCTCATCTGTTATTTGGTAATTTTCGCTGTTAATTTTTTCTAAAAATCTTGGAATTTTTATTTTAGTTAAAATTTTGACATCTTCTACCATTTTTCTTATGTTCTTTAATTCAATATCATTTTGATATGTTGTAGGTAGGTTTCGTTGCTTAATTAAATCTATTAATGTTTTTCTCCATAATGTTTCATCGTTTGTTGGATATTTATGGTGATATTTATCAACTAAATTATTTATTAAAATGTTAACTTGTTCTGTACATAGTTCTAAAGTTTTATTAATGAAATATTCATAATCACTTTCAGTAGCGCTTCTAAAATTATATGGAATTGCTTGATATATTTCTTGATAAAAATCTGTTTTTTGTCCTTCTAATTCTAAAAACCAACTATTATTTTTTTGCTTATATACTATATAGTCAAAGAAGAAATCATCATATACTAAATGACTACCTTTTTCAACTTTCTTTTTTTGTGTTAGGTAAAGATCCTTATCTAATACTATCTCATTTCTAATATATCCTAATTCTGAATCTAATTGATAAAGAACGTCTTCACTTACTTCAGTTTCATTTATTTTTTCTCCTTCATATACTTGAACCTTTTCTCCTGTATCTTTATTTACTTTTTTATATGATATATAACGTGCGAAGTGTTCTGTTTTAAAACCATTTTTTATATTGGCTAAATCAGCAGCTAGTGATAAAAAGTATGTTTTATCATTATCTTCAACTGCTAAAAACCAGTGATTAATTTCCATACTTTCATCATGTGTTAATGATGAGTCTGTACTCTTAATTAGCTTTGATTTAATTCCTATTTTATCTAAACAATATTGTAGTATTGAAGCAGCAGAGCGACATATTACTTTATACCAGTCTTGATCTAATACATTTGGCAAACTATTATATAATTCTTCTAAACGTTCATTGGATAAATTTAATTCTTTTAATTTACCATCAACTGATAGAAAAAAGTCTGTATTTTTTTCTAAATATTTTCCTAAAGTTAAGTATACATATCTAATCTTTTTTAAATTCGACCAATTAGGATCTATACCTTGAATGATTAGATTACTTAGATCTTCTAAACTAGATATTTTATTCACCATATTTTCACCTTACTTTAATAACATTATACTTTAATGTTTATATATATTCAATAATAAAGTTATATTATTTACATTAACTATATAATTTATACTTATATAATTTGTATTATATATAAAAATGTTATATAATAGCGCCTGAGGTGTTGAGCTATGGAAGATAGAGATTTAAACTTATATAAAATTTTCTTGACTTTATATGAATTAAAAAGTATATCAAAGACTGCTAATAGCTTATATGTATCACAGCCTGCTATTAGTTATAGTTTAAAAGAATTAGAAAAAGAATTGGGATATAGTTTGTTTTATCGTAATTCTAAAGGAATAGAACCAACTATGGAGGCTAGGGAGTTATATACTTATATTTCTACAGCTTTTAATATAATTAAAAGTGGTGAAGATCATATTAAAAATTTAAATAGTATGAATATTGGAGATATTAAAATTGGTGTTCCTTCTCATATAGCTATTTTCTATTTATCTTCATTTATATCTGAATTTCGTAAATTATATCCTGGTATTAAGTTTGAGATTATAAGTAAATCTACTTCTGATTTAGTAGAAATGTTAGAAATGCGAAAAATTGATTTAGTAATCGATACTTTACCTATTAATACAACTAATAAAGTAGTAAAAAAAATAGGTTTATCTCGTCTAGTAAATTGTTTTGCATATAATAAAAAGAGTATGCCTGATTGTAAAATTAATAATGTTAATGATTTAAAAAATTATCCTCTTATTTTACCTAGTGCTACTTCATCAATAAGAGTGCAACTAGAAGAGTATATGGATAGTAATAAGGTTACTTTAAATCCTGCTATTGAATCTTGGACAACAGAGCTGATGATAGAATTAGTAAGACGTGGAGTAGGTATTGGATATTTTATTAAAAGTGTTATTGATATACAAAATGATAAAGATAATTTTGAAGTAATTACTTTTAATGATACTTTACCATCTGTTGAGGTGTGTGCTGTTTATTTAGAAGAATTTGAAACAGTAGCACTTTCTAAATTTATTGATTATTTAAATGAGCATAAAGAGGGGGTATAATGTGAACTTTTTGCTTAATGATGAAAAAACTATTTCTGATAATGAGTATAAAATAAGAAAAGAATTATATGATACATTTATAACTTTACCAAGTGATTTCTTATCACGTATGAGACATTTTCAACCACAAATTGGATGCTTTAATAATTGTAGTTTTTGTAGTAAGTTTTCTGTTTGTAAAAGTGAGCATTGGAATGAATCTACTATTAGAAACATTATTAGTGCTATTAAATATGCAGCTTTAAATTATACACATGATGAACCACTACTAGCTTGGAATCGTTTTGAACATCGATTAGGTGTTATTTTTCCATATCTTGATAATGATATTGGTAGTTACCCATATCTTGATAAATTTATTGAATTAGGTTATAAAGAATTAGGTGTTAAAACTAGAATATCAACTGTTGGATTTAGTCGTCATAATTTAAGATTAAATGAAATGCATAAATTTATAGCATCTAGTAATTTAATTATGGCTTTAGCTGGAGTTCGTTTATCTATTAGTCAATATGGTAGAGTATATGAAGATAAGAATTCTAATACTAGCTTAGAAGAATATCAACATGATATAAGTAATTTTTTGAAAATATATAAACCATATTATGATAAATTTGGTACAGGTTCTCGTAAGATGTGTGTTGAATTAAGATATAATCCATTAGTAGTAAATAGTTGCGTTATTATTAGTAAATTTAATGACCATATGGTACTTGCTACAGGAAATTATCTATTTATATCAATTGATAAAAATGTAGTTTTAAACGAATCTTTTGTAAGTGATCCTTATACACATGCTTTAACTTTGTCAGAAAAACCAGTTTATTTTAAAGAATATCATTTACCATTTATAGTTGATAATGAAAAACAATTATTAGAGTATTTAATTAATAATGATATGAAACCAATTAGAACTTGTGAAGTATATAAATTTAATAATAATGACGGACAGTATTACTCTATTAATCCAAGATTAGAAAATACAGGTAATTACGGATTTAATATTTATCCTGAAACTAAAAGAAGAAAATCTGGATATATTATAACAGAACGTTTCTTTTTAAATGCTATTTGTGAGTTTAAACAAGGTCATGGAATGACTTTAAGAGATAAGTATCAAAATTCAACATGGAATGATGTTTTAGAAGTTCTTTCTATTTGTTATAATATTGCTAATGAATATAAGAAAAATGAAAAATTAGATAAATATGAATATATTATTAATCATGTTATACCACTTATTAATATTTATATAGAAGCTTTAAAAGAAGCAAATTATCCATCTGATGCTTTCTTTGATTCTAAATTTACTATAGATACAGGGATGATTTGTAATTTAGGTCGTGCTATTAATCTATTTAAAGGTTTAACAACTAGTATAAACGAACCATTAACACCAACTCATGAAAGAAACTATGGTAGACATTGTAGTACAATGAAACAAGAAAATTATGTATGGCGTTTAAGTTGTGGATATAATGATAGTATTATTATTGAAAAATTAGAACTTTTTAATACAGCATCAAAAAATGGTCAAACATCATTTAGAAAAATTATTAATATTGATAACATTAATGAAAAAGTAACAGAAAAAGATAAATATTTATATCCAGGAGCAAAGGAGTAGTTATGGCTATAGAATTTTATAAAGAATTTGGGGAGTTAGGTTATTTAGCTAATTATGCTAATTATGGTTTTTATAAAGATGGAATTTATTATAAAACTGTGGAGCACTACTATCAATCAGAAAAATTTAGTGATGATAAAATACGTATGAAAATAATAAATTGTGAAACACCAAAAGAAGCATCAAATATAGGAAGAGATAGAAATAATAAAAGAAAAGATAATTTTAAAAGTATAAAACAAGAAGTTATGTTAAAAGGGGTATTAGAAAAATTTAGACAAAATAAAGAAATACTTTATAAACTTATTGAAACACGTAATGAAGAAATTATAGAAAAAACTATTGATGAATATTATTGGGGAATAGGTAAAGATAGTAGTGGACAAAATAATTTTGGTAAAATACTATGTCAAGCTAGAACTATATTAAAACGAGAAATATTAAATAAAATTATTAATGAAAGTACTGATGAAGTATATATATTAGGACATAATCATCCAGATGCTGATTCTTTATTTTCTAGCTATTTATTAAGTAATATTTTAAATAATATGTCTATTAAAGCTCATTTTTGTATATTATCATGTGACTACGAATACTCTTTAAATGATATCAAATTAATTAATGATCACTTTAATATTGAGCCTGAAGTTATTGATGATTTAGAAAATAAAAAATTTATTTTAGTTGATCATAATACATTAGATGGTTTAGATAAAAGTAGTGTTGTAGGCGCTATTGATCATCATATTATATCTTATCAAGTTGATAATATATTAGAAATGGAATATGCTAGTACAGCACTATTAATCTATGATTTGTTTAAAGATATATATAATTTTAATTCTGATGAAAAATTATTAATTGGATTAACTGTATTATCTGATACAGAATATTTATGTAGTAGTAGATATAGTTTAGAAGATCAAAAACTTTTTGAAAGCTTAAATTTAAATATTAATATAAAAGATTATCAAAAGAAATATTTTGTAACTACTGATTTTACCAAAAATATAAGTGATAATATTAATAGTAATATTAAACAATATAATTATGAAGAGAAACTAATTAATCGTGTTTTAATTAGTAGTTATACTACTGAATATAATAATTATTTTGAAAAATATATAAATGAAATAAATAAATTAGATGGTTTATGGCTATTGATATGGGTTGACTATGAAAGAAAAATAACTGCTATATATTATAATGATAATATATATGAATTAGATTATTTAACAACTAGTACTTATATAGTTTTAAAAGAATTAAAAAATAAGAATATACTAGATAATTATCAATTAAAGAAATGATATAAAATATATTTATAGCAGGTATTAAAAATATATATTTGATTTATATTAAAACTTATAGTATATTGTAAATGGAAGGGGCAATAGATGTATTGATTAACTTAATACATTTATTATAATTATTATGTATAAATAATTTTTATTTCAAAGAACTTGATAAGAGTCGAAAATAACTTGACTGGAATGAATAGAAGGTCAAACAAAATGCGTCACCAGTAATATTATTATTACTTTAAGCATCTTTCTAAATTGATTTAAAAATATAAAAATTAATAGTACATAGTAATACGAAGAAATGAGTGGTCATTTCTTTTTTTTTATTAAAAAAAGATAAAATAACTTTAAAAGTCATTTATGAATATTGTATAATAATGTTGATTGGAGGTATAATGTGGAAAAAAGACTTGTAGAAAATTCAAAACTTAGATTAATTGTTTTTAAGAGTGCTATGGAATTAGGACAAAAGGTGGATGAAGAATTATGTCGTTCATATCATTTAGATAAAAATAGTACTTTTATGATTCCTATTAATGAATTATTTTTTGAGGATGGTCACTTAAAAGTAGAGATTAAAGAAACAGTTAGAGAAAAGGATGTTTTCTTCCTTACTGATATACATAATAATTCATTAACATATAATATGTGTGGTTATACAAATCATACATCACCTAATGATTTACTTATGCAACTAAAGGATGGTATTGGTGCTTGTAATCGTCATGCAGATAATATTAATATTATAATGCCAGCTTTATATGCAGGACGTCAACATAGAAGAAATACTAGAGAAAATTTAATGTGCGGACAAGTATTACGTGAATTAGATCAAAATCGTGGTATTAGATCATTTTGTACTTTTGATGCTCATGATCCTAGTGTTGAACATGCAATAGAGCATATGGAATTTGATAATGTTTTCCCAACTGAAATTATTTTAAATCATATAATTGATGATTTACCAGTTGAACAACTTAGAAATATTGTATTTATAGCGCCAGATAATGGTGCTACTGGAAGAAGAAATGTATATTTAAATTCATTTAATTCTCCTTATGTACATCGTGAAACAGGAAGCTTTGTTAAACAGAGAGATTATAATCACCTAGTAGATGGTAAATATCCAATTATTTCTCATGATTATTGTGGTAATGATAATATTGAAGGATATACTGCTATTGTAAGTGATGATATGATTTCAAGTGGTGGAAGTATGTTTGATGTCATTGATGAACTGAGTAAAAAGGGTGTGAAAAATATATATTTAGTTGTATCTTACTCTCTATTTGTAAGAGGTGTTGATAAGTTTCAAAAATATTATGAAGATGGAAAATTATCAGGAGTTTATACTACAAACTTAGTTCATATTAAAGAAGAATATAAAAATAATGAATGGTTACATATATGTGATTGTTCACCACTAGTAGCAGATATTATTTATAAGATACATCATGGACAATCAATATCTAGTATCCTACGTGATAAATCAGGACCAGTAAAAAGATTAGAAAAGAAATTTAAAAGTTCTAATATCGAATTATAATATAGACTACGGTCTATATTTTTTCTATTTGACTTATAATTTTATTTATGTTAGTATTTAGTTAGAAAGAGGGATTATTATGAATAAGCAAATAATAAATAACAGACATCATCATAATATTCTGCACTTGTTAATACGACATTAAATTGTTGTAGGGCAAGTGCTATTTGTGGTGCTTGCCTGTATATGAATAAAAAAGTAAAACTATACAGGAGATGTATAGTTTTTTTGTTAGAAAGAAGGAATATTATGAAAATACAAAATGTTAAAGGTGGATATGATTATTTACCTAAAGAACAAAAAGTTAGAAATTATATAAATGATACTTTAAAAGAAGTTTTTGAAAATTATGGATATAAACCAATTGAAACTCCAATATTATGTTACTATGATATTTTGAGTGATAAATATGATGAAAATAACGATCTATTAAAAGAGATATATAAATTAACAGATCAAGGAAGTAGACAATTAGGATTAAGATATGATCTAACTGTACCATTTGCTAAACTAATAGCTTTAAATAAAAATAAGATTAAATACCCATTTAAAAGATATGAAATAGCTAAAGTATTTAGAGATGGTCCTATTAAAGTAGGAAGAGATAGAGAATTTACACAATGTGATGTTGATGTAGTTGGATTAGAAGGTCAAATGATTGAAGCAGAACTATTAAGTTTATATGTTAATGCTTTTAATAAATTTAATATAGAAATTATTATTAAATATAATAGTCGTAACTTAATGAAAGGATTAATTTTAGAATGTGGTATTGAAGAATCATTAGTATCTAAAGTAATAACTATTTTAGATAAATTGGAAAAATTAACTAAAGATGAGATAATAAATTTATTATTCGATATAGGTGTTAATATAGATACATCTAATATATTATTGAATTATTTTACTTTATCTCTTAATGAATTAAATAATTTATTTAGTAATACTAGTAATGAAATATTATTAAAAGGATTAAAAGAATTAAATGAGTTAGAACAATATATTAAAGCATTAGATATAACTAAGTATTGTGTATTTACTCCAACACTAGCTAGAGGACAAGATTATTATACTGGTAATGTATTTGAAGTATATTCTACTAATAATAAAATAACTAGTAGTATTGGTGGAGGAGGTAGATATGATAAAATGATTACTGACTTTATAGATGATGGTACTAATTATCCTGCTGTTGGTATAAGTTTTGGATTATCATCATTATATGAATTATTAAAAGATAAAGTAATAAATAATAATATTGATATTTATATCATACCTATGAATACTAATATTGAAAGTTTAATACTTGCTAATAGATTAAGAGAATTAGGTTATAGAGTAGATATAGAAATGAATAATAGAAAGTTAAAGAAAAGTTTAGACTATGCTAATAAAGAATTAATACCTTATGTTATTATTTTAGGAGAAGATGAAGTATTACAAAATAGTTTTAAACTTAAAGATATGAAAAATAGTAAAGAATACATTATAGATAATTGTAATATTAATATGATAGAAGAGATTATATAATATGCACAAGTGAGATAGAAAACATAAATACACTTGCAAAAGTGTGATATAGTATTAGAATTTTTATATATAATTTTATTTAGTAAGAAATAGTTTGTGTACAGACTATTCTTTTTTTGGTATACTATATATAATAGGAGTAGTTAGAATATGAGTAGACGTAGAAGTAAGAAAAATGTTAATATTAAAATTAAATTAAGTCCAGGTTTAATTATTATATTAGGATTATTTATTATATATGTTTCACTTATATATAAAGATGATATTAATAACTATTTAAGTAGTATTAATGAATATAATAATGAAAGTGAAATAACTAATAGTAATATAACTTCTTATGATTTAAAAGATATACCAGAGTATAGCAATAAAGCTTATGTTGTTGTAAATAATAATGAACCATATTTTGATGATGATGAAATAACAACTAATGAATTTGAAAAATATAGTAATTTAGATTCTTTAGGACGATGTGGTGTAGCGTATGCTAATGTGAGTATTAAAACTATGCCTACTACTAAAAGAGAAGGAATAGGTATGATTAAACCATCTGGGTGGCATACTGTAAAATATGATATTGTTGATGGTAAATATTTATATAATAGATGTCATTTAATTGGATATCAATTAACGGGTGAGAATGCTAACAAAAAAAATTTAATAACATGTACAAGATATATGAATACAGTAGGAATGTTAGAATTTGAAAATAAAGTAGCAGAATATGTAAAAAAAACAAAGAATCATGTTATGTATAGAGTAACTCCTAAATACAAAGGTGATAATTTAGTTGCTAGTGGTGTATTAATGGAAGCATTATCAGTTGAAGATAATGGTAAAGGTATTAAATTCAATGTATATGTATATAATGTACAAGAAGGAATAAGTATTAATTATAAAGATGGTAGTAGTTATTTAAAGTGATTTGAATAACTTTTTTTATGTATTAACACACAAACAAATGCATGATAACATATAAACTTATAAGTGAGGGGTGTTATTTTTTATAAATATATTAAAATAGATTTTATATAAAAAGCATAAGCTATTATGTATAGTAAATAATTTATAAAAATTTAATTAACTAAATTATATATAAATCATATTATAATAGTTGTATTTATAAAATGAATATTTACAGGTTCAAACTATATTTTTTAATTAAAATATACTAAATATTAAATATTGCATAAATCAACTTGCAAAATTATAAAAAATGTAGTAATATAAGACCTGTTTACGTGGCATTTATTATTTAGATTCCACATTTAACTTTAAGTAAAGGGGTAGAAAACATGAATGAGGTAGCACAATTAGATGGTATAGGGGTAGGTGTCAAAGAAAAGAATATCATGAAAAAGATTTCAGTTCATAAAACAGGGATGATGTATTTAGGTATTAAAAGAATATTCGATATTTGTTTCTCTTTTGTTGGTTGTCTTTTCTTATTACCGATTGCCTTAGTGGTAAAAATAGTTTATCTATTGAGTGGGGATTTTTATCCAATCTTTTTGTCACAGGATAGAATTGGTAAAAATGGGAAATTATTTAGATTTTATAAATTTAGATCAATGATACCAAATGCTGATGAGGCATTAAAAAGAATATTAGAAACTGATGAGGAATTAGCTAAAGAATATGAAATTAATAAAAAATTTGAAAATGATCCTCGAGTTACCAAGATTGGTAAGATACTTAGAAAAACATCTATAGATGAATTACCACAATTATTTAATGTATTAAAAGGGGATATGTCGCTTATAGGAAATAGACCATATTTACCAAGAGAAAAAGATGATATGAAATATTATTATAAAAGTATAGTCAAAACTAAACCAGGACTTACAGGTTATTGGCAAGTTAATGGTCGAAGTGATACGACATTTAAAGAAAGACTAAAATTAGAGAAGTATTATTCAAATAACTGTTCTTTATGGTTAGATATTAAGATTTTCTTAAAAACATTTGTTGTTGTATTACTACATAAAGGGTCAAAATAAAAGAATAAAGAATTAATAGGGGTTAAATAAAACATTAAGAAGATACATTATATGTACCCTAATGGACATGTTGATGTATCTTTTTTTAAGGAGTGGAATTGGTGAAGAAAAATAAAAAAAAGAAGATTTGCCTTATATCATCATCTGGTGGACATTTTGAGCAATTATTAATGCTAAAAAAATTAGAGGAAAATTATGATGTTTTTGTTACAACTGAAAAAACTAAATATAACAAAAAAGATAAAAAAATTAATCATTATGTTTCACAGGTAAATAGAAAAGAACTATTATTTTTTCCTAAGATGATATGTATATTTTTTAAATCATTATTTATCTTTTTTAAAGAGAAACCTGATGTTATCATTTCTACAGGAGTGCTTGCTGCTATACCAATGTTATTTATCGGGCATATATTCAAAAGAAAAGTTATATATATAGAATCATTTGCTAAAATAAATAGCCCTACTATGACAGGTAATTTAATATATAAAAGACATATAGCTGATAGATTTTATGTTCAATGGGAAACTATGAAAGAATTTTATCCTGATGCTATATATTTAGGGGGTATATACTAATGATATTTATTACAGTAGGATCTCAAAAATTTCAATTTAATAGATTATTAGAACAAATAGATTTATTAATTGAAAAGGGAGTAATTAAAGAAGATGTTTTTGCACAAACAGGTGCAAGTGATTATGTTCCCAAAAATCATAAATATCAAAAATTTTTAACGAGAGATGAGTTTACAAAGCATATGAGTGAATGTAGTTTTGTTATTACTCATGCTGGTACAGGTGCTATTATAACTGCTTTAAAGAATGATAAAAAAGTAATAGCGATACCAAGACTTTCTAAATATGGCGAACATGTAGATGATCATCAAATACAATTAATAGATGAATTTAAAGAATTAAATTTTATAGAGCCTGTATATGAAATAGATGAATTAGAGCAGGCAATTAAAGATATAAGTGAAAAGAAATATAATAAATATGTATCTAATACAAAAACGATAATAGATGATATAAAACAATATATAGAAGGAGTAATATGATGAAAAGATTAAAGGTTTATTATGCAAAAGTACCGAATATGGGTGATATTTTAAACAGAGATATTATAAAGAAATGCTTTGGATATGATATCACAAGATGCTCATATTTATTTGGAGAAGTCAGTGGTATAGGAAGTGGATTAGGTAATTATACACTTGAAGGTGGCAAAATAAAGAGATTATTGAAAGTTTGCTCCGGAATTTTATCCCCAAAAGTAAATATTTGGGGAACAGGATTTATTTCTTATAAAGACAAAGACGAAGCGTTGTATAAGAAAAAAATTAATTTTTGTGCTGTCAGAGGCGAATTAAGTAAAAAAAGAATAGAAAAATTGATAGGAAAAAAATTAGACAATGTTGTACTAGGAGATGCTGGAATTTTAGCATCCTATATTCTAGACGATATTCCAGATAAAAAATATGATGTTGGGATAATTGCACATTTCAAGGAGAAAAATGAGCCTATTTTTCAAAAATTGTTTAACAAGTTTCCAAATGCTACCATAATAGATGTCCAAGATACACCATATAACGTTACAAAGAAAATTGCAGAGTGTAAATGTATTATATCCAGTAGTTTACACGGCTTAATCATTGCAGATAGTTTAAGAGTACCAAATATTCATATTGTTGTTACAAATAATTTATTGGGAGATGGATTTAAATTCGATGATTATTATTCAGCATATAATTTGAAACATTTTTATGTTGATACAAAAAAAGACGAAATTAAGAGTTTGGATTTTGTATATGATAATTATAAAATCACTGACCAAATGGTAGAGGCGAAAAAGAATCAAATGCTAAAAGTATTCCCATTTAAGAAAGTTAATTAAGGAAGTGAAAAAATGAAATATTTAATTCTTTTAGATAAAAAATTTCCATTTAAAAGCGGAGAGGCCTTTTTAGAAAATGAAATAGATGAAATCAGTCCATATTTTGATAAAATACTTATTTTTCCGTCAGATCCAAAGATCGGTTCAACTATGACAAGAAAAATAAAATCGAAGAACGTTGAGGCGACATTATTTGAATCGAATGAATATTCAATAAGAAAATATGGTTCATTATTTTCATCGATATTTTCAAAGCCAATATCTCAAGCCGATAAGAAATTATCAATTAAAGAAAAAATTACGGAAAAATATTTTAGCCGTTTGGTAATAGAACAATCAAAAAAAATAATTTCCATTATAGAAAAAAATAAATTTAATGTGAATGATGAGATTTATGTTTATAGCTATTGGTTATATATTACAGCAGGTGTATGTGTTGAATTAAAGAAATATTTCGAAGCTAGAGGTATGAAGTGTAGTGCTATTTCTAGAGCCCATAGGTTTGATATATATGAGGAGAATAGATTTTTACCAGCTAGGAAGTATTTGCTGGAAAATTTAGATAGTATATACGCTTGTTCTGATGATGGGACAGAATATTTAAAAAACAAGTACCCAAATTATTCTAACAAAATAAAAACATCTTATTTGGGTACATATGATCATGGGCTTGGTAAAAAGAGTGAAGATGACATTTTTAGAATCGTTTCTTGTTCTAGAGTAAGTGACATTAAAAGGGTAGAATTAATTGTTGATATATTAAGCAATTGCAGAGTAGATAAGAAAATTAGATGGACACATATTGGCGATGGGGCTTTAATTGATAAAGTTAAGAGATATGCTGCAGAGAAATTAGTTAACAATATAGAGTTTGATTTTTTGGGTTATATGCCTAATACTTGTGTGTATGAATATTATCAGAAAACTCCAGTAGATTTATTTATAAATGTGAGTTCATCAGAAGGATTACCAGTATCAATTATGGAAGCTGTAAGCTTTGGAATACCTGTAATAGCGACAAATGTAGGTGGAACAGGAGAGATTGTCAGAAATAACATTAGTGGCTTTTTAATTGATAAAAATTTCAATATTAAAAAGGCGGTGCAAATAGTAGAAGATATAATTTCGATGGATTGTACCGAATACGAAAATCTAAGAATATCTACAAGAAAATTATGGACTGAAAAATTCGAAGCAAAGAGAAATTATGAATTGTTTTCGAAAATGCTATTGAAACAGGAAAAATAAATTATAGAAGGGAAAAATATGGATTTAAGTATAATAATTCCAGTATACAATACTAATATAGAAAGCTTCAAACGTTGCCTGTTTTCCATTATGAATTTAAAGGGGTTAAAATATGAGGTAATAATAGTAGATGATGGATCAGATAAGTTGAATAGCAATGAATATATTAAATTAATACAAAATATTAATCGTGATGAGATAAAGTACTATTTCCAAGAAAATTCTGGAGTAAGTACTGCAAGAAATATAGGGGTTGGAAAATCTAGTGGAAAATATGTAATGTTTATTGACTCTGATGATAAAATAGATGCGAGTAAAATTAACATTAGAGATTTAAATGATAGTTATGATATTATTGTATACAACTTAGTAATAGTTGGAAGAAAAAAGAACATGATAGTAAAACCAATCGATAGAGAAGCGGGAATTATTGATTCTAATTTTGTGTTAAAGAGTTTGGTTACTAAATGTAAATTTTATTCTCCATGTGCGAAATTAATAAAGAGAGAAATGATTGAAATAAATAAAATAGAATTTAATCCTAATATAATTCACGGTGAAGATGCAATCTTCAATTTAGATATGTTAAAAGTGACCCCTGTAATATACTATACAAATAAAAATTTATATTTATATGAATATACCTTTGATACATCATCGTCTAGATGGAAAAATAATACGGTTAAAATGATTAATAGTATAGTTAAATTACATAATGAAAAAGTACAACTAAAAAGTAAACTAGGACTTACAATGACCGATTTATTAACAATCTATGAGGATACGATAAAGAAATGTTTTATTGGATGTATGGAGATTTGTACATGTAATGATAAAACAGAAAAATTCAGATGCATAATTGATAAATTGAAGTGCTTGAATATAGATGTGAGTGGGTTAAGTGTTTTATCGAAAATAAAATATAAAATAATAATCAAAAAGAAAATTAGTATTATTTCGCTTTTATCAATAATTCGTAAATTTCATTTGAAGTTAAAGTAAAGGAGCATGAATATGTACATATATATTTTTACTTTTTCTCTATCTTGTTTTTTGTTTTACATTTCTACAAAGAGTAAAAGTAAACTTTGGAATAAATTAACAATAATAATAGCTATATTATTACCATGTTTATTAGCTGGCTTACGTGGTGATGAAATAGGGACAGATGTAACGGTTTATGCAAAACCATTATTTACTGTTGCGAAAACTTCCCATTCATTTTCTGATTTTCTATTACATCCTTTATATAGTTATAAGATGGTAAATGATTTTGAGATTGGCTATCTTTTTCTAACTTATTTTATAGCAAAGCTTTTCAATAATTTTCATGTTCTCTTATTTACAATTGAGTTATTAATGTTATTGCCATTGTATAAAGGATTAAAAAAATTTAAAAATATGGATAATAAAATTTGGTTATGTATGTTAATATATTATTTAATATTTTTTAATTTAACATTAAATGCTATGAGGCAATTTATAGGAATATCAATTTCATTTTATGCTTTGAGTCTTTTGATTAACAGGGAATCATCTACCAAAAAATGTGTATTATATATTTTTATAAGTATGCTTTTTCACAAATCGTCAGCATTAGCTTTTTTAATTTTAATTGTTTATTTAGCTTCTAAAAATAGGTTGAAAATTGTATTTGGAAGCGTTAAATTCGATTTTAAGAAAATTCTTTTTGCAGTAATGACCTTATTAATTACCTTTATAATAATTAAACCTACTTTTCTTAGTAAATTTCTTGATTATGTAGGTTTTGATAAATATACAAACTATGTTAACGGTAACTATAGTTTCTCTTATTTTTCTTTTTTTAAACTCTTGCCATTGATTGTATTATATATATTTAATAGACAAAGTTTTAATAATAAGTATGATAATTCTAAGTTTTATTCTATTATACTTATTTTATCTATTATAATTGGTCAAGCTGTTTCTTTAAACATTAGAGCCTCAAGAATTAGTTATATCTTTTCAATATTTTTTGTTGTAATTATTCCATTGTTACTCGAAACGATGAAAAATAATAAAAAAAGAAATATATATATTTTGTTTACAATTAGTTATTTGCTATTTTATTGGTATTATATATTTGTTTATATGGGGAGTTCAGAAACTGTACCCTACAGTTTTTATTTCTGATTGGAGTGTAGAAAATGAAAAGTAAAAAATCAAGAACAAGTAAATCGTTTAAAAATATGATTGCTTCAGTAATATCAAATATTGTAGCTATTTCAATTGGTTTTTTTGCCAGGTCATTGTTTATAAAAACACTTGGAAATGAATATAATGGATTAAATGGTTTGTTTACTAATATTATTTCTTTATTGAGTATTGTTGAATTGGGAATTGGTAATGCAATAATCTATAATTTGTATAAACCGATTGTTGAAGATGATAAAGAAACAATAAAATCATTGATGCAATTTTATAAAAAAAGTTATCATATAATTGGTATTATTGTTCTATTGTTAGGCTTTTTAATTATTCCTTTTTTAGATAATATAACTGGTAAAGTTAATGTTAATGTAAATATTATAATTGTATATTTTCTATTTTTATTAGATGCTGTTTTTTCGTATTTTCTTTCATACAAAAGAAGTATATTATATGCCAATCAAGAAAATTATTATATTAATATAACAGATATATTTTATCAAGTTTTGATGAATGGTTTTCAAATTATTTTTCTTTTACTGACAAAAAATTTTTATATCTACCTAATGATCAAAGTATTTATGAGAGTATTAGAAAATTTAGTTATTAGTTATATTGCGAATATAAAATATCCCTTTTTACAGGAGAAAGATATTTCACCTTTGGATAACAGTATAGAAAAAGATATTGTGAAAAAAATTAAATCATTGTTTTTACATCAAATTGGGGGATTTATAATAAATGGGACAGATAATATAATAATTTCAAAATTTTTTGGTCTAATATATGTTGGATTGTATTCTAACTATTATATGATTATTAATTCAGTTCAAATGATAGCAAAGCAAATGATACAGGCAACAACACCAAGTATTGGGAATATGCTAGTAACAGAAAGTAAAGAAAAGCAGTTTGAGGTGTTTAAAAAAATAAGATTTCTAAATTTCTGGATAGCGACATTTTGTGGTGTTTGCATATTTGTGTTAATGAAATCGTTTATTATATTATGGATAGGGAAGAGTAATTTATTATCTTCATTGACATTATTAGTATTAACCTTTAATTTTTATCAGAAAACATCAAGATTTACCTATGCGTCCTTTAAAGAAGCTGCAGGCATTTTTTATGAAGATAGATTTGTTCCTATTGTTGAATCCATTGTAAATATTCTTGCAAGTATATTATTTTTAAAGTTAATTGGCTTACCTGGTGTATTTTTGGGAACAATTATTAGTGGGGTCTGTTTATGGTGCTACAGTTATCCAAAATTTGTTTACAAGAAAATACTTGAAAAAGATTATAAATCATATACAAAAGAAACCCTTGGATATATAGCTATGTTTAGTATTGTCTTATTACTTACTTATTTATTATCGTCTGTTATATTAGTAAATAATATCATGATAAAATTTTTACTGGATTTAATAATATGTTTAGTGGTTTCTAATTTGTTTATAATTATTTGTTTTCATAAAAGTGATAATTTTAAATATTATTATAATTTGTTTCAGAAAATTGTTCATAAAAAATTAAGAAAGAAGGTTTAAGGTTATGAAAATAGCTGTAGCAGGTACTGGTTATGTAGGTTTATCTCTAGCTACATTACTAGCACAAAATAATGAGGTATATGCATTAGATGTAATACCAGAAAAAGTAGAGATGATTAATAATAGAAAGAGTCCAATTCAAGATGAGTATATTGAAAAATACTTTGAGGAAAAGGAACTTAATTTAACAGCAACCTTAGATTATAAAGAAGCATTTAAAGATGCTGAGTACGTTATAATTAGTACACCAACTAATTATGATGACGAGAAGAATTTCTTTGATACTTCAAGTGTTGAAGATATAATAGTTAAAGTCAAAGAAATGGGTATTAATACTACTATGGTAGTTAAATCAACTATCCCTGTAGGATTTATTAATGAAGTTAAAGAAAAATATGCAATTGATAATATATTCTTTTCACCAGAATTCTTAAGAGAAGGTAAAGCATTATATGATAACTTATATCCTTCAAGAATTATTGTTGGAGAAAAGTCTGAGAGAGCCGAAAAGTTCGCTAATTTATTGAAGGAGGCTTCATTAAAAGAAGATGTAGTAATTAAATATATGGATTCTACTGAAGCAGAAGCTGTGAAGTTATTTGCTAATACTTATTTAGCTCTTAGAGTTTCTTATTTTAATGAATTAGATACATATGCTGAATTAAATGGATTAAATACTAAGGATATTATTGATGGTGTATGTTTAGATCCAAGAATAGGAGCCCATTATAATAATCCATCTTTTGGGTATGGAGGATATTGCCTACCAAAGGATACTAAACAATTATTAGCTAACTATAAGAAAGTACCTCAAAATTTAATTGAAGCAATTGTTAAGTCTAATGATACTAGAAAAGACCATATAACAAGAATGATTTTAAGAAAAAATCCTACAGTAGTTGGTATATATAGATTGACTATGAAAACAGATTCTGATAACTTTAGGGCATCAGCAATTCAAGGAATTATAGATAGATTAAAGTTTTATAATGTAAAAGTTGTTGTTTTTGAACCAACATTAAAAACTGATTCATTTAATGAATGCCAAGTTATTAGAGATTTTGACACATTCTCAAGGTTATCGGATGTAGTATTAGTTAATAGACTTGATGAAAATACCCAAAAAATAGCTGATAAAATCTATACAAGGGATTTATTTGCTAGGGATTAAAATTTTAGAAATGGTTAAGCCATTTCTTTTTTTTGTAATATTTTGCATTAATGATTGAATATTATAACGTAATAGGTTATAATATACATATAACAACTGAGAGGTGGTTCTGATTATAATAATAAAAAGTAGTAAATTTAAAAGTGATTATAAGAAATTAAAAAAGAAACATATGGATAATGAGTTGGAAAAGTTATCTAAGGTAGAAGAATTGATAATTGAATCGGATAACATGAAGAGATTAATGTTAAATCCATTACATAATATATATCGTATAGAGAAGAAGGGTGTTAACTTAAAAGAGATATATACTGCTCATCTCAATAGTAAATTGCGATTACATATGAAACCATGCTCTAACTATCCATATAATAATTTAGAAGAGATAATTGAAATTGAATTTGTTGAGATAGATGATAAACACTATGGGGAGGGATAATATGATTGGTTTTGGTAGTTTTTTAAAGGATTATTTGGAATATAATAATATATCGCAATCAGAATTTGCTTTAAGATTAGGTATTACTCAAAAGCATATGAATGAAATATTAAGTGGTAAGCAAAATATTACACTAATTATGGCTGGTACTATTGAAAGATTAACTGATATTCCAGCTAGTTTTATTATTTCAGTTGAAAATAAACGAATATTGATTAAAGAATTGTTAGATAAATATGAAAATGAAGATAAATTAAATCAAATAATAAAAAAAGATTTTTGTTTTAATGAACTTAAAAAAAATGATTGGGTTTCATTTAAAGATGAAACAAGTGTTTTTCAATCTTGTGTTGATATATTAAACTTTTTGAATGTGAAAGATTTTGATGCTTTTGAGAAATTAAAGAATTATACGTTATTTAAGAAAACAGGTAATGATTATAATAAATTAGCTCTTTGGATAGCGCGTTGTGATAAATTGGTTGTTAATCAAAAAGTAGGCGTATATGATTCTAATAAATTTAATGAAGTTATTCATGATTTGATTATAGAATCATATAAGAAAGATATAGATGTTAATAATATAATTAATATCTTAAATAAATATGGTATTTTCTTTGTATGTGAAAAGGCCTTGCCCGGTACTAAAGTAAGAGGATGCTTTAGAGTAAAGGGAAAAACACCAACTATTTATGTAACTAAAAATTATAGTACTAAAGATTCGTTTTATTTTGAGTTGTTCCACGAATTAGGACATTGTAAAAGTGATTATGTAATGGCTCAAAGTAAGACTATAATTGATGGCGATGAATATAGAGAGAAAAGGGCAGATGAGTTTGCTATTAAGACAATGATTAATGATTATGATTGGAATGAAATAATAAAGCTTAATTTAAATGAACAAAAAATGTTAAAATATTCTCATGATAATAAAATATGTATGAGTTTTATAGTTGGAAGATTAGCTAAAGAAAAATATATTAAATATAATTCTGTTTTATATAATAAATATAAAAATATATAGAATTATATATTTTTATGCTTTCAAAGTTAATAATTTAAAAAGGAAATAATTCCCTTATCTATAATAATATAGTTAGGGAGTTTTTTTATTATAAAACGATAAATCGAATAAATGGTAATGACAAGGGAGAATTATAAAATAGTGAATTTGCTATTGAGGACCATTTTGTCAGCACTAACAAAATGGTTAGTATTGGCTCTGGAGCAATAAGAAAGCAACAAGATTACAAATTATCTAGGTACGTTTGTTATTTAATTGCCCAAAATGGCGATAGTAGAAAGCAAGTAATTTCTTTAGAACAAACTTACTTTACAATCTAAACTAGGAAACAAGTATAGGACAAATGACAAATCATATAAAACGGATGGATTTGCTTTATTTTAAAGGAAAAATAAGTAATGGACATATTATATTAGAAAATAGTAAAAATAATGAAAAATGTAATGATTTTATAATTTTGTTATCAATAATTAAGTAGAAAGGAACAAGAATATGAATAATAAAATTAAAACAACAATGAATGTTAAAGATAATTTAATTAATGTAATTAGGATAAATAATATTGATTATATTTCATTAACAGATTTAGCAAGATATAAGAATCCTGACAATCCAGGAGATGTTATTATAAAATGGATGAGTAATAAAAGTTCATTTGATTTTTATTGTCTTTGGGAGGAATTATTTAATGAAGATTTTAAACTAGCGGAATTTCGCGAGTTTAAAAATGATTCAGCAAATCAATCGTTTACTATGAGCCCCTCTAGATGGATTAGTATGACAAATTCTAAGGGTTTTATTAGTAAAAGGGGAAAGTATAATGGAGGAACTTTTGCTCATCCAGATATTGCCCTGGAATTTGCTTCTTGGATTGATACTGCATTTAAGCTATATTTAATACAAGAATTTGAAAGATTAAAATATAATGAAGGTTATCAAGAAAAAATTGAATGGTCTGTTAGAAGAAGCCTATCTAAAACAAATTATAGAATTCATACTGATAGTATAAAAGAAAATATAATTCCTAAAATAACAGATAACCAAAGACAATATGTATATGCCAATGAAGCGGATGTTATAAATGTTGCTTTATTTGGAATGACAGCAAAAGAATGGAAAGATAAAAATCCTAACCTAGAGGGTAATATAAGAGATTATACAGATATACTACATTTAGTAGTTTTAAGTAATCTTGAAGTTTTAAATGCTAGTATGATTGATAATAATATTGAACAAAAAATAAGATTAGAAAAATTAAATCAAACAGCAAGAAAGGAATTGTCAATATTAGTAAATGATAAAAATATTGTTGGTATAGAGAAACTAGATAAAAAGAATGATAAATTGATAGAAAATAAATAGTTTACGACTTTTTAAACATATTTTACCATTCAAACTAGGAAGCAAGAATTAACAGAAAAAGAATATTCTATAATTATTAAGAAAAATGATATTAATGAGATTTCTAATATTAATACTTATGATTTCTTAAATAGTACTTATAGTAATAATTTTATTCAAAATATATATGTTAGAATAATTCATTTTATATTTAATATTATTTAGTATTAATTCTTTTAATTCAGTTTTTATATATTTATAAAATATACTAACTGAATTTTTATTTTGATATAATAAATGATAATTTATATATTTTTTGTTATAAATGGTTAGAAATATATTTAAGAGTGTTATAATAGAATTATGTTAGTTGGTTAGTGGTATTAATAAAGAAAAAAGCTG
Source organism: Roseburia sp. AF12-17LB (assembly GCA_963607615.1). Classification (GTDB taxonomy): domain Bacteria; phylum Bacillota_I; class Bacilli_A; order RF39; family UBA660; genus UBA5578. The sequence goes on along the minus strand of CAVDCT010000010.1, from coordinate 4,392 downwards.
TTTTTATATCGTATATGAGTAATGTAACTAATGAGAACGGAGGGATAATATGAATGAAATAAAATGTCCAAATTGTGGAACTGTTTTTCAAATTGATGAAAGTGATTATGAATCAATAGTTAAACAAATTAGAGATAAAGAATTTGATAAAGAATTGAAACTTAGAGATGAACAACATAAATTAGATAAAGATAGTTCTATTAAAGTAGTTGAAGCTAATTTGAAAAAAGAATTAACTGAAAAATTGAATGAAAAAGATTTAGAAATTATAGAGTTAAGAAATAAATTAAAGTTAAGTGAGTCTGAAACTGAAAGTAAATTAGAGAAAAAATATAGTAGTGAATTAAATCAAAAGTTATTAGAAATTAGTGAGTTAAAGAATGTACTAAAATTAAAAGAAGCAGAACAAAAATTAGTACTTAAAGATGCTTTAGGTGAAAAAGAAAAGGAGATAGATGCTTTAAATGGCAAATTGACTAGTACGAAAACAGAGTATCTACTTAAAGAACAAACTTTAAAGGATAATTATGAGGAGAAAATAAAAAATAAAGATGAACAAATTGCTTACTATAAAGATTTTAAAGCTAAACAATCTACAAAAATGGTTGGAGAATCTTTAGAACAACATTGTAGTAATGAGTTTAATAAATTACGTCCTTTATTTGGTAATGTTTATTTTGAAAAAGATAATGATGTTAAAGATGGTACTAAAGGAGATTTTATTTTTAGGGAATATGATACAGATGGTACAGAAATTATTTCTATTATGTTTGAAATGAAAAATGAAGCTGATACTACATCTAGTAAACATCGTAATGAAGATTTCTTTAAAAAATTAGATAAAGATAGGACTGATAAAAATTGTGAATATGCTGTATTAGTATCTTTACTAGAAATAGATAATGAATTATATAATAATGGCATTGTAGATGTTTCATATAAATATAATAAAATGTATGTTATTAGACCACAATTTTTTATACCTTTAATTACTTTACTTAGAAATGCATCGCTAAATACATTAGATTATAAAAGACAACTAAAAACTATTCAAAATCAAAATATAGATATTTCTCATTTTGAAGAAAATATGAATAGTTTTAAAGATGCATTTGGTAGAAATTATAGATTAGCTAGTGAAAGATTTAAAAAAGCAATTGAAGAAATTGATAAGACAATTGATCACTTACAAAAGACTAAAGAAAACTTGCTTAAAAGTGAAGATAATTTAAGACTGGCTAACAATAAGGCTGATTCTTTAACTATAAAAAAGTTAACTAGTAATAGTCCTACGATTGCTAAAATGTTTGATGATTTAGAAAATTAAATTATAATAGTTTAAATTTTTAATATTTTATGGTATCATATGTTAGGCTTTAGGGGTGATTTTATGAATAAATCGAAAATTGTTAAACTAATAATTAGTTTAATCTTTGTAATTATGTCTTCTTTAATGACATATAAAGTATATAGTATTAATATAATTCCTAATAAATATTTATTAATATTTATACTAATACTTGTTATACTTAATATAATAGCTAATATATGTTTATTTGTTAGAAATAAATGGTTAAAGATAATAACAGTATTGATATATTTATTAATATCTATTATAAGTGTTATAGGTATTACGTATGTTAATGAGACTAATAAGTTTATAGATAATACATTTTCTAATAATGAAGAAGAATCTATTAAAGTAAATTATCTGTTATTAAGTAAAAAGGATTATAAAATAGATGATATTAATAATAAAGATATTTATTATTATACAGGTTCTTTATATAATGATGAAGCTATTAGTAAATTAAAAGAAAAAGTGAGTGCTAAATTTATTGCTTTAGATGATATAACTTCAATATATAAAAATGATCTATTTTTTATAGATGAATTATCATATGATTCTTTACAAGAATTGTATGGATTGAATAGAGAAGATTATAATGTTATCTATAAGATAGAATTAGAAATTAAGGTAGATAACGACATAGATTCGGAAGATAATAATGAAGATAAAAACAATTCTAACAATAATAGTGACAATAATAAAGAAGAAAATAATCAAAAGAAACAATCTAATGGAAGTACATACAATATTTATTTAACAGCATATGATTTCTCTGGATACAGGTCAGATTTGAATAAAATAATTACAGTTAATACTAAAAAGCATGAAATATTAATTACTAATATTCATAGATTTGCATATGTAAAGGTAGACGGAAAAGAAAAACGTAATACTTTAAGTAGTAATGGATATTATGGGGTTAATGTTAATAAAAAAGCATTAGAAAAAGAATTTGAAATTAAAATAGATTATTATTTTACAGTTAAGTCTCCTGGCTTAGTTAAAGTAGTTGACTCTTTAGGTGGAATAGAATATTGTTCTGATCAAGCTTATACAACAGATCATGCTCTTGTTTTAAATACATATGATGATACGAAAGGAAAACATTTAAAAGTTGTTAAGGGATGTCAACATTTAAACGGTATAGAAACATTAACAGTAGCACGTGAAAGATTAGCTTTCTATATGGGAGCTACTAAGAGAGATGAAAACACTTCAGCTATTTTAGAAGATATATTAAATGCAGCTAAAAAGCCGTCTAATATTACTAGATATACTAGTATATTAAACTCTATGAATGGATTATATAAGACTAATGTTCCTAAAAATACAATGACTAGTGGAATTAAAAGTTTATTAGATGAAAAATGGACTATTAGAAATCAAGCTGTAACTGGTCAAATTAAAACTGATTATATTAATTTTTCTAATGCTAAAGGTTCTGTATATTATCTAAATAAAGATAGCGTTAAAGAATGTAGTCGTAAAATAAATTCACTATATTATTAAAAGATGCATATGCATCTTTTTATTGTATTTTGACAAAAAAGTAGGCAATTTGACACGTTATAATTAGTGTGTTAGAATACACAAATATAAATTAATGAATTGGGTGATTAGTGTGAAACTAAGAGTAAGTAAATTTTTCAAAAAAAAGAGAAATTATTTAAAATTAGTAGGTAGCATAGTATGTTGTACTTATATAATGACTGGTGTAAGAATAGGCTTTAAAACATTAAATGATACTTTAAAAAACGATTATTATACTTTATTTTATGATATAGATGATGATTTAATAGAACCATTAGCACGCAAGGATTATGAAAATATTAGAGTTGATAAGTTTAATAAAATGAGTGTTTTAAGTATTGATATGTCAGAAGTACGCGACCTAGAATTTTTAGAATATTGTCCCAATTTAAAAAAATTGGAAATAAGAAACGCAGAATTATTAACAGATTTACATATAGATGAATTAAATGAAACCAATATTAAAGAATATTATTTCTTTTTTGATAGAAATTATGTTTTAGGGCATATGAATGAAAGCACAGATTTTTCAAGATTATCACATCCGGAAAATATTAAAAAGATTAGCTTTATGAATAATCTTTTACAAGATGAGTTAGATGGCATAATATTTAAAAAATATTTAAATATAGCAAATGTAAACGGTAATAATTATGATTTTTTATATGATCAATTAATAGATATGGTTTCTAATAATAATTTAGATAAAAATCAAAATGAATTAATAAAGTTTATAGATATTTGTAATTATGTTACTGATTATCTTTATTATGATCCTAACATAAGAGAGGTATTAGAAAAGAATTCTAGAATCAGTAAATTTAATAAAGAATATAAGTTAGTAAAAGAATATAATAAAAAATGCTTAACGGCAGTAGCAGGAAATCGTAATTCTGTGTCAGCTCCTGGTATATGTGCTAATTACTCAGCACTTTTATTAGCTTTTTGTATTCAAAACAACATTGAAATATATAGTATAACAGGTACCCTAAATGGATCAGAACATGCTTGGAATTTAGTTAAATTTCAAGATAATTATTATTATGTAGATTTGACACAATTAGATATTATGGATGAATATAGTAGTATAGTGAGTAATTATAAAAATTATCCCAGTCAAGAAAACCTTTGTAACTTACTTAATTATTTATTTATTCCTTTAGATAGTGAATTAGCTAGTAATTATTTACCAAAGGATAGTATTGAAGATATTATTTCACAAAAAGTTTCTACATCACCAGATGATAAATTCTTTGGTACTTTGGTAAATGAAAAAAATGAAATAAAATGGTACTTATTATTATCTACTATATTGAATTTAACATTATTATGTGAATTAGCATATGAATATGATAAAGCAAAAGCTATATATAAAGATTATAGAGCACGGACTAAAAAAATAAAATAATTTGAAAGAATAGAAAGGTCATGATATGAACCCCGTTTCTTGGACAACGAAACGAGGTTTTTATATGAGTAAATTAAGCTATAAAGATAAAATAAATTTATAT
>CAVDCT010000009.1:0-70790 GCA_963607615.1 Roseburia sp. AF12-17LB | reverse complement strand
TTAAATAAAAATAGCATTGGTAAAATTTTCACCAACACTATTTATAATACACCCTTTAAAGTCTTGAAATCAAGACTTTTTTTATTTATTCAATTTTTAATTATTAACATACTCAATTTGCATTTTTTTAATAATTTGTGTATAATATGTGAAATTTTTAATAATTATAATTATTAAAAAAAGGGGTGTGTGTTTTATGAAAAAAATTAATAAGAAAAAAATTATTTTATCAATCGGTTCTATTACTCTATTAATGGGAATTGTTGCATCATCGATATATTTTCAAAAGGATACAAATAATCTATACAATAATTTATCTGAATCTATCATAACAAAACAGCCAAATTTAAATACTATATTAGGTAATAAAACTCAAGAAGTAGAAATACAATTAGAAGAAAATAAAGAAGAAGTTCAAAATATTCAAGAAGAAAAAGAAACTAATAGCAATAATAATACTAAACAAACTAATAATAAAACTAGTAATATAAGCACTAAAAAAACTAGTAATGTAAATACCAAAAAGACTAGTAATACAAATGCTAAAAAAACAAGCAATAAAACTAGTAATGAAAATAGTAAATCTTCAAATAATAACACATCAAACAAAACTAATAAAACTACAGTTACTGGAAACTTTAATCAAACAGAAGCTAAAAAATTGTTAGGTTTAGTAAACAAAGTTAGAAAAGAAAATGGATTAAAAGAAGTATCTTGGAATAGTTCTCTTGAAAATTCTGCAAAAATAAGAGCTAAAGAAACAAGTACTAAATTTGCTCATACACGTCCAAACGGTTCTAGATATAATACCGCCATAAATACAAAATATAAAACATCTGGAGAAAATATAGCCGCAGGACAAAGTAGTGCTACAGAAGTATTTAATTCTTGGATGAATTCAGAAGGACATAAAAAAAACATTTTATCTCCTAACTTTACACAAATGGCTGTAGCTGTTTACTATGATAAAAATTCCACATACCAATATTATTGGTCACAATTATTTATTGGATAATTTTTAACACTAAGCGATATATAAATTAATTTTATATATCCTTTTTTGTTTTTTAAATAATTATTTTTCAATTTATATGCTCCTTTATTATCTCATTAAAATTTTTCTCATAATATATAAGTGAAGGAGGTATTTATGAACGAAGATTTATTCGATAATGCAAGAAGGATAATTGATTGCTCTTGTAATCATCGTCCAACTTGTTGTATAGGGCCAACTGGCCCTACCGGACCTACTGGGCCTGCTGGTGGTATTACCGGTCCTACTGGTCCTCAAGGAGTTCCAGGTATTCAAGGAATTCAAGGTAATACTGGAGCTACTGGTGCCACTGGTGCAACTGGCCCTACTGGTGCAACTGGTCCTACTGGTGCTACTGGTCCACAAGGTATTCAAGGTATTCAGGGTATTCAAGGTTTAACTGGAGCTACTGGGGCTACTGGTCCTACTGGAGCTGCAGGAGAAAGTACTACTGGTTTAGCTGCATATGGTGGTTTATATAACGCTAATTCAACACCAATTACTTTAACAGAAAATACTCCAATCCAATTTACATTAGTAAATGAAATGCCGCTTCATAATGTAACAACTACTGGTAGCGTTATTAATATTACTCAGGATGGAGATTACGAAATTAACTATAGCATTACTGCTAGTACAAATATTGCTGGTAATTTAGGAGTAGCTGTAAGAAGAAATAATGCGGATATTCCTGGAACACTTCAAACTGTAACTGCATCAAATACTGATCCAGAAACATTTGGTGGAAGTGTAATTATCGCTTTAAATTCAGGAGATACGATTGATTTAGCTATTACTTCAAGTCAAAATGGTAGTGGTACAGTAACTCAAGCAGCATTATCTGTAAAACAACTCGATGAAGAAGCAGCATAATAATTTGTACTAAAAAAATAAGACACCAAGAAATTGGAGTGTCACCTTAACCCCTAAACGACTGTTCCTACTAGTAGATGCGAATGTAAATGTCAAGCAGGCGAACAGATTCTTTTAAAAGTAGAATGTAGACTATAAGTGACGTAAATCTTTGATTTGGATTTTTACGAATCCTAATGGAATTACTTCAATCACTAGTCAAGAAAGATTACACTCTAGTTCATAGACTGTAAATTCATCAGTTCGATAAACAGTCCTTATAACAAGCTGTGATTGCTATTACATTTTGTAATTCTTTGCTAGAAGAGAAGGAAGTCAAGTTGGCTTAGCCACAACTGCTACATTTGAAATTACTACAGGATCAGTTAATGTTGGAACATTTTCTGTAAGAGAACAAGATATCACAAATTCAAATAAAGATTTTGCTTTTTATCAACTTATTACTTCACTAGTACCATCAAACTTAACAGAAATTATAATTCAAATTTATATAGAGTAAGAAGATAATCAATCATTAAATTTAGATGATGTATATAATTGATAGTAGCTTAATTAAATCTATTACGTGTGTTAAATTTTATAGTTTAGATGAGCTATTTCTTTATATTAAAAAGGTTAGCTCATTCTTAAATTATTTTATAATAACTAGAATTAATATATAAAAATTACCCTAATCATCTTACACACATTAAACATAACTATTTGGAAGGGAGAAATTATGAGCAAATACAAAATAGTTGTCTATGCAATAAGTAAAAATGAAGAAAAATTCGTTAATCGTTGGGTTGATTCAATGAAAGAAGCCGATGACATTTATGTTTTAGATACTGGTTCTACCGATAATACTGTTGAATCATTGAAAAAACTAGGTGTTCACGTAACCCAAGAAATTATTAGTCCATGGCGATTTGATGTTGCTAGGAACAAGTCTTTAGACTTAGTTCCTAGTGATGTCGATATTTGCGTTTGTACTGATTTAGACGAAGTATTTCTTCCTGGATGGCGTAAAAAATTAGAAGAAATCTGGAAAGATAATACAACAAGATTACGATACAATTATAATTGGAAATTAAGTAAAGATAATATTCCCGAAGTTAATTTTTACATAGAAAAAATTCATACACGTCAAAACTATTATTGGGTACATCCTGTACATGAAGTACTATACTACAAAAAAGATAATGAAATATTTATTACTACCGATGATATTACATTAAATCATTATCCTGATAATAATAAATCTAGAAGTAGTTATTTACCACTTTTAGAATTATCAGTAAAAGAACAGCCTGAAAACGATCGTAATATGCATTATCTCGGTCGTGAATATATGTATTATGGAAAATATGAAGATGCTATAAAAACATTAAAACGTCATCTTGAACTTAAATCAGCAACTTGGAAAGATGAAAGATGTGCCTCAATGCGTTTTATATCACGTTGTTACAAAAATCTAAATAATTATTCTGAGGCAAAACATTGGGCTGATCTAGCCATGAAAGAGGCGCCGCATTTACGTGATCCCTTCGTTGAACGTGCGCTAATTGACTATGATTTAAAGGATTGGAATCAAGTAATCAATCATTGCTTTAAAGCACTTGATATTAAACATAATCCCAAAACTTATATAAATGAACCATTTTGTTATGACCATACTATCTACGATCTACTTTCAATAGCATTTTTTCAAAAAGAACTTTATAAATTTTCTTTAGTAGCTATTAATGAAGCTTTAACAATTACGCCTAACGAGCAAAGACTAATAAATAACAAAGCTATTATTGAAAAAAAAGTAAAAGCAGAAAGTTCTAACTAAAAACAGTTAGAGCTTTCTCTTTATTTTTTCATTCATTTATGATATTCTATATATATGCCGAGTTAGTTTAATGGTAAAACAAGTCACTCGTAATGATTAGCTGTAGGTCCGATTCCTACACCCGGCACCATTAAGCAAAATCATCGCACTAAGCGATGTTAACATAGTCAATCTGAAATGATTGATTTTTTTCTTTTTCAGTTGGTAATTACATTAGTGAGCAATGTGATATTACTCACGGCAAATTTTATTACTATTTTTCTGTTTCAGAATGACTAATATAGGTAATTTTGATATAATTTTAATAGTTAATACTTAATGAAATGAGGTGTTATTTATGAATATTGAAAATATACAAAAAGCATTGTTAGAATGTTATTCAAAAGATTTATGCTATCCTAAAGTTCAAGATGTTTGGAGCGACTCTAATAAATGTTTTGGTATGTGTGCAATAACATCTCTAATCATTAACGATTACTTCGGTGGAGATATTTGTAAAATTCATGTTGATGAAATTAGTCATTATTTTAATTTGATAGATAATAAAATTATTGATTTAACTTCAAGTCAGTTTAATCACGAAATAATTTATAAAGACTATCAAATTATAGATAGAGAAAAGATATTAACTGATAACACAAAACATAGATATAACACATTAAAATCAAGATTAATAGAATCCTTATTAAAACAAATTGATGAAAAAATATATTCTTGTAAATCTTGTGATAAATTAGTAGATAAATTTTCTAATGATGCTACAGTATTTCTAGGTAAATCCAATGACATAGTTTTAGTTGGTGAAGCACCTGCTAATAATGGATGGAGAAAAAGTCATAAATTATGGTGCGATATAAATGGCAAAGTATTACCTAGTGGAGTTGTATTACAAAAATTATTTGATATTATTGGTAAAGATATTTTTGAAACTACTTTTTTAGAATCAGTTAAGTGTTATCCACTAATGCGAAAGAATTTAAAAACTTGTTCTAATAATTGTAAGAATATAATGATAGAGCAATTAAGAATATTAGATCCTAAATTAATTATCACTTTAGGAGAATTTCCAACTAGAAATCTACTTGATTTTAAATTTGATAAATTTGCAGATGTAGTTGGAAATGTATATGAAGTTAACGGGTACAAAATATTACCTATATATCACCCCAGTCCAATATCTCCAAAAAGTTATAACGTGAATGAGCCTATATTTGAAAAACTAAAACTAACAAATGATTTTTAGAGGGGTACCTTAATAATGAAAAATAATAAAATTTAATGATTAGAAATTCTAGTACTAAATTTTTATTATTTGAAATACAAACACATGATAAAGAAATACAATTAAGATTTGATAATGGAGATTTATGGTTAACTCAAAAATCTATAAGTGAATTGTATGATTGTTCAATAAATAATTTTTCGTTTCATTTAAAAACAACTTACAAACTTTATAAGCTTGTAAGTTTTTATTTTATATAGAATAAATTATAATTAAAATTCTTTGTTTTTATATATCTTATTTGAAATTAGGTATGAGATGCTTAACATTATTATAGAAATTATAGGGATTGCAATTAATACATAGTTATCTAATTTATTTATCATATTTAATATAAAAGTTAAATCTACGAATTGAGTAATTATAGCACCTATTCCTGCAATACTAAATACCACTATAAATAATATAATTCTTCCATTTGTTGCTCCAAATTTAAAAATTATTGGATAAAGTAAAGAAATTATAATAACACTTGATAATAAAGTTCCCATTAATGATGATAGAATTTCCTCTATATTTATATTATTTGTTTTAGTATAAGATATTGCTACAGCCAGAGTCAAAGATAATATACTTAAAATAATTGTTAAAATTATGGATGATATATATTTAGCTCTAACGATATTCTTTCTTCCCTTTGGTAAAGTTATTGCATAAGGATTCCAATTATTAAAATCATCATAACTAAATGTTGTTATAAATAGCATAATTCCAATTAATGGTACTACAAATGTAACATCAAATGTACCTTGAAATGTTAATAACAAATAAATTACAAATATAATTATCATTTGTTTTAAATTTGCTTTTATTAGCAAAAAATCTTTTTTTATTAATCCTATCATATTTTTTCTCCCTTAATTACTAATACCATTAAATCTTCAAGTGTAATGTTATCTATTACACAATCTTTATATTTTTTAATTGCTTTAATTTTATCATTTACTAGTATTTCATAAGCATATTTTGTTTTCTTATATGTTATGATGTCATCTTTATCAATATTTGAAAAATAATCAATATCACATTTCAATATTCTAGTGAATCATTACAATCATTTTTAATCCATTCATTAACTATAGCCATAATACCACTAATATAAAAAGCTAAAATATATTTTCTTTTTTCTTTTGAAATTTTAAATTTATCCATTATTGGACTAATTACAAAGGTTTCTAAATTACTATATTTTTCATTTGCTTTCATTCCTTCAGGATTATTTAATGCAGCTTTAAATATACTTTTGTTTTCTTTAACAAAAGTTAAATATGGAGTTAAATATTTGTGATTTATCAAAACTAATTCATTTATGTGTATAGTATCATTTATTTTATTCATAAATTCTGAAGCATTTTCATTAAAACTATTTATAAACTTATTATTTATATAACTCATACATTCTTCTACTAAATCATTAATACTCTCATAATGAAGATAGAATGTTGATCTATTAACTCCAGCTTTAGCACATATCTCTTTTACCGTAATATATTCAATACTCTTTCTATTTAATAATTCTATTAAAGCTTCATCAAAAAGAGTGGCAGTATTAAAATATTTGCTTTCATTTTTATTCATTTAATACCACCACTTTCTTACCATTATTATTTGTTTTTTTCTGCTATTTCATTAGCAAGTCTAATTATGTCCCCAGCATATTTATCTTTTGAATTAGTTAATATTTTTTTATATATGAAATAATTAACACTTAAACCGATTATTCCAAATATTCCTAAAATAATTCCTAAAACAAAATATTTTCCATCTGCTAAAACACCCATAGATAAACACATACCAAATCCTAATATTAAACTCATAATAATTCCAAATGTATAAGTAAATACATTTGCGGGAGTTTTTGCCTTTCTATCAAGTTTTTTTAGAGCAATAACTTTTGACTCTTTTTTTGCAGAATATTCATTTGCAATATGTTCTGCATAAATCTTATCTGTATTCATTATAAATACCTCCTTTTCATGATTTAATTCTATCAAGGATAGTATTTAATTTGAACAACACATTTTAATAAAAACGTCTATTTTAGAAGAAACTCAAATATTCGATAAATCGTAGTTTATTAATCACTATATTCAGGTTCAGCACAAATTCTTAAATCTACATTTATACTTTTTAAAAGTTCATCAAGATACTTATTTGTTTTTCCTTTTTCTACAGTATAATAATACCCGTAACCATTTTCAACATAGTAATTTCCTAAATAGATTTCATACTCTGGCAAATTATCCATTGAGTGTGATTTATCCACTTCTATACTATCATCTTCTAATATTTTCATAATATCATAATCGTATGTACCTTTTACGGATTTTGTATATTTCAAAATTGAAGTACAGGTTTGACCTGGCCTACACGATTTATAAGCAGTAAATAATTCATAAGTTCCATCTTCATATAAAGTTAATTGAACAGGAACGCAACTCTTATTTCCTGTTGTAATATTAAATACTTTTTCAGAGTTATTTGTAAGTGGTGTATCTCCAACTAACTTATTTTCTGATTTTCCACAACCTGTAATTTCTAAAATTATAACCGTACATATTATAGTAAAAAATGTTTTTTTCATAATCAATTCTCTATTTTAATAAATTCTAATTCAATCTTTATCCATACATAATAGTTTTATTAATTTTATAATATATGTTAAATTAATTTTTGTCAATAACAAAGTTCAACTTGTTATTAAACAGAAATTATGTTAATATATCACTAAAATTTTTTATTAAATCGGAGGAAAAATATGAATACTAATAAAAATATAGTAGAAAGTATAAATTGCTATACTTATAGTTCACAAGATTGTGAAATACTTAAAATATTAATGTCTCCTATCGAATACTTAGGACAACTTAAAAATTCAAATAAAACAGCTTCTAATAATCAAGCTAATATAAATTTATGTAATTTAATGTCAAATTTAACTAATGACGAAAGTTTTAAATTAGAATTTAACCAAAATGTATTAAATCATAAATTACCTAAGCGTTTTATCAAAACAGAAAGTGTTCTTAATGATTATTTAAAACATATTCAAAATATTCTGCTTCAATCTTATATAAATTATTATGACCAATCTAAAAATATACCATTAAAATTATATCGTTCAGTTTCTCTATCAGAATTAGAATATCTTAAAACAAGTAGACAAATAGATACTTTATGGTCAACAGCTAGTACCATAGATTCAGTTATTGGATATACTTTAGAAATAGCGGAACAAGAGTGGGATCCTAAAGAACATTTTATTATAGAACTAACAATCAAAAATAAAATTCCTTTTGTAGATGTTGATGTTGATGCAGAAACAATCTTTGAGCCCAATGAATTTATTTTAACACCACCTTTTACAGTTTCAAAGCTCAAATTGATAAAAAAAGGTGGAATGAATTCACTAGGTTTTTATAATCAAAATAGTATTCCAATTTATTCTGCAGAATTAAAAACTAGCTATGATTATAATTGTATCAATAATATTACTTACGATAAAATTATTAATAAATTTAATAAAATATCTAAAGGTATAAATATATATGGAAATATGATTGAAGCTTATCTAAATGATAATGATAAAAATAATTTATTACATAATAAAGGATATAGACTTTGGGCTCGTAACCTTCAAGAATTAATAAAAATGATGCAACTATATATGTGTGAATATTCTAAAGAAATTGTTAAAAATAATAATGAACAGCCTAAAATGAAAATATTAAAATAAGCTCGAGGTTTAAAACCCGAGCTTTTATTTGTTTAACTTTTCCAAATAATCCTCATCTGTAATAACTTCAATACCATTAGCAATTAATAATTCAGTAGTTATTCCATTACCAACTATTTTCTTATTATTAAACGTTCCATCATATATAATACCACAACCACATGCAGGACTTTTAGATTTGAATATTACTTTAGTTATACCCAATTGTTGAGCTAATTTCAACACTTCATTAGCGCCTCTTTCATATTCTAAAGTAACATCCACTCCATCTTGTGTAATTACTTTTTTCTTTCCATCAATAACTCTTATTTCTGATGGTTTCCTAGGAGTTTTTAAACCACCCAATTGTTCAGGGCAAACTAATATAGCTTGACCATTCTTTACTAAATCAAATATAGCTTTATTAAATTTATTTCCACCATCATACCTACAATTTAATCCTACTAAACAAGCACTAACTAAAATCATTTAATACCTACTAATTAACATCACTATAACTAGATAAAGTTAAATTAACTTTCTTTTCTTTATATTCACGACCACTAGTATATTTTACTGTTAAAGTAACCTTTTCTTTAGCTTTTTTTGTTTCTAAAACTTCACTAATATCCGTGAACTGAGATACTTTATTGCCATCTATTTCAGTTATTATATTTCCAATTTCTAAATCTGCCTGATCAGCACCACTATTTTTTACAATGCTACTAATATAAAAACCAACTGGCATTCCATATGCTTCACTATAATCATTTGTAATAATATAACCACTTACTCCTAAATATCCACGTTCTTCATCTGATAGATTCTCACCATTCATCAATCTTGTTATTAAATCAGATACATCAGATATTGGTATAGCAAATCCCATTCCTTCTATACTAGCTGAACTACTACTATAACTTGAAGAATATTTAGCCGAATTTATTCCAATTACTTCACCCTTACTATTAAGTAAAGCACCTCCACTATTACCACCATTAATAGCAGCATCTGTTTGAATCATATTAGTTGTTGTATTATCAATACTTACCTCACGATTTAAAGCACTAATAACACCTGTTGTAACTGATTGACCATATCCTAAAGCATTACCTATAGCAATTACACCATTACCAACTTTTAACTCATTACTATCACCCATAGTTGCTATTTTAATACTCTTTAAAGTTTCATCATCTAATGATGATAATGAAATAGTAATAATAGCTATATCTTTAGATGATGAATAACCTTTAACAGTGGCATCAACACTTTTATCATTTATAAACTTAACACTTAATTTTTCAGCATCTTCAACAACATGCTTATTTGTTAAAATCATTAACTCATTATCTGTCTTACCAACAATAATACCTGAACCAGCGCCAGTAGCATATTGTTCATTACCAAAATAACTTGGGCCATAACGTCCAGTTGTTACTAATGTTTTACTTGTAATAGCAACTATACTTGGCATAACATTTTCAACAACCTCTGAAACATCAATAACATATGTTCCGTTATTATTACTTGTAGCTGTTTCAGTATATTTTAATTCAACATTACTTTTATTACTATTACTATTTTCTTTACTTACTTTACCATCACTTTTTCTAGTAAAACTCCATATCATGCCTGAAAGACATATTAAAAATAATAATATTATTAAAAATGTTAACTTCTTAATATCTTTTCTATTTTTTTCTTCATCAGAATTATAATTATATGAATGATTAGATTTTTCTCCTTGAGAATTAGAATCCGTTACTGATTGATTATCTTGATTAGATACTGACTCTTGTAAATTTTCTTTCTCGCTTTCTAAATTCTCTTCTGGCGTTTCTTTTTCTATTGCCTCAGCATCACCTATTAACTCTGTATGATTTTCTTTATTATCATTATTCTCTTTAAAATTATCCATATTATTATCTCCTTTGTAATTACAATTATAAAGTCTCTTTGTGTCGATTATGTGAAAAATTTGGAACTTTATTATTCTTTTTATTACTACTTAATACTAATCATATTTTACCACATTAATTACTTTATATCCAATATTATTTTATATTTATCAGCCCATATATCTAATTGATATAAAAACGCTAATAATTGTGGCCCTGTCATTAATTGTCCAAACCAAGGTTCTTTAAAGTTTTCACCTTTTGAAGCAATTAATTCATCTAATTTATCATGATCAAAAATCTGATTTAAAATTGATTTTTTTCTTTTTAATCTTTTCTTCAACATTTTTACGATTAATTCAGTATAAACTGGATTATGAGTCTTTGGATAAGGATTTTTTTTACGAGTAATAATCTCTTCTGGTAAAACATCTTTAAAAGCCTCTCTTAATAGGCCTTTTTCTTGTTGATTATAAAACTTATACTCCCAAGGAATATTCCATAAATATTCTATTAATTTAGTATCAGCAAATGGCACTCTTGCTTCTAATTTAGCTCGCATCGTCATTCGATCTTTACGCTCTAATAAAGTAGGCATAAAATAAGTCATATTTACATAAAATAAATTTTTAATTTTAGCCTCTTCTTCATTACTACACTTAGGTACTTCATTTATAATATTTACATATTGTTTTTTTACAAATTCTTTTAATTGTAATTTATCTTGAAGTTCTTTTTTTAATAAATTAGATCGAGATTCTATACTATCTAACCATGGAAAAGATTCCCTATTTCTTAGTTCTTCTCGATAAAACCATGGATATCCCCCAAATATTTCATCAGCACACTCACCACTTAATATTACCTTATGATCATGACTTATTTCTTTACTAAACCATAATAGTGAAGAATCAATATCAGCCATGCCAGGTAAATCCCTTGCTATAACACTTTCTTTTAACGCTTTAGCTAATTTTTTTTGAGTTATAATTTTATAATGATGATTAGTTTCAAATTTTTGTTGCATCAATTCGATGTATTTATTATCACGAGATACTTGAAATTTATTTCCTTTAAAGTATTTGTCATTATCTTCATAATCAATCGAATATGTATCTAACACTTCACCAATTTTTTTGTATTCATTACTACAAATAGCAGTTATAATACTACTATCTAATCCTCCACTTAAGAATGTTGATATTTTAACATCACTTACCATCTGACGTTTTATTGAATCTGTTAATAATTCCTTTATTTTCATAACAGATGTATCAAAGTCATCAATACATTCCTGATTTTTAATATTCCAATATCTTGTAATTTTTGTACTTCCATCATATATCATATAATGACCTGCTCGTAGTTCATATATATCTTTAAATATTCCACTTCCTGGTACTCTAGATGGACTTAATGATAACAATTCTTGTAAAGAGTTAGTATTAATAATAGGTTTAACTAACTTATTTTTTAATAAGGCTTTTATTTCAGAGCCAAAGATGAAGTTATTATCTACACTAGTATAAAATAAAGGCTTAACTCCTAATCTATCTCGTGCTAAAAATATCTTATTATCATAGTATATAGCGAAAGCATATATACCTTCGATCATATCAAGTATTTTTTCTTTATACTCAATAAATCCTTTTAACAATACTTCTGTATCACTTGTTGTTGTAAATGTATATTTATCTAATAGTTTTTGTCTTATTTCATCTGTATTATACAATTCACCATTATAAACAATAGTATATCCCTCATAAGTCATTGGTTGCTTACCATTTTTAATATCAATAATTGATAAACGTCTATGTCCTAATAATAAATGCTCACTAAAATAGAATCCCTTTTGATCTGGACCTCTATATTTTAATGTCTTAGTCATTTTTTTTATAATTCGCTTATTATTTCTAGTATGTTTTTTTAAACTATACCATCCAGCAAATCCACACATATTATCTGCCTCCCAATATAATTTATGAATTTAATTTGATTTAGGAACTGTAACCATTTAACTTTAGATGCATAAATTATATCTATGGAAGGATTGATTTATGAATATATTAATTTTAGGGGGCGATTCAAGATATCTTGAAATTATAAAAGACTTGAGTTCAAAATACAATGTTGATCTTGTAGGATATAGAAATATATATATTAATGATACAATTCATAATATAGATATTAAAAATTTAGATATATCAAAATATAATATTATTATCTTCCCTATAAATGGAGTAATGGATAATAATTTAATTAATTGTCATTTTAATAGTAATCCTATCCAATTACCAACAGATATACTTATTAATGCCCAAGATAATGTTTTAATATTTTCTGGTATTAACACACCAAACTTAAATAATATGCTTAAAATAGCTAATAAAGAATGTACTTTTTTAATGAATGATACTTGTGTTGTTAAAGAGAATGCTATACCTACCGTTGAAGGAATAATTGCTGATATTATTACTAATACTGATATAACAATTAATGACTCAAATGTTTTAGTGTTAGGATATGGTAATATTGGACGAGTCCTTGTTGAATATTTAAATATGTTGGGTGCTAATACTAGTGTAGGTATTATTTTAGATAAAGATAAAGAATTATTAAGCAAAAAAAATATCAATAGTTTCTATACTACTAATCGTGAACAATTAATAAGAGAAATTAATAATAATGATATTATTATTAATACTGTACCACAATTTATTATAAATGATGATGATATTAAATACATTAATCCTGATGCATATATACTTGATATATCTTCTCATCCACATGGCATTAATAAAAGTATGTTAGATAAATATCATATAAAGAATAAATTATACTTAGGAATTCCTGGCAAAATAGCTCCTAAAACAGCCGGTAAAATTCTTATAAAAAAAATAAATTATATAATGGAGGATAATTAATTATGAAAATTGGATTTGCAATTACTTCTTCATATTGTACAGTTGAAAAAATAATGGCACAAATACTAGAGTTAGTAGAAGCAGGATATGAAGTTATTCCTATTGCATCACTTGGGGTTGTTTCCTGTGATACAAGATTTGGTAAGGGAAAAGATTTTAAAGAGGTTTTAGAGAAGATTACTGGTAAAAAAGTTGTTGATAGTATTATTAATGCTGAAAGATTTGGTCCAAGTGAAAAGCTTGATTTACTAGTAATTGCTCCAGCAACTGGTAATTTTATAGCTAAGTTAGCACACGGTATAACTGATACACCAGTTACAATGGCAACTAAAGCTACTTTGAGAAATCAAAGTCCTATAGTAATAGGTATTTCAACAAATGATGGTTTAGGTTTAAATGGGGAAAATATTATGAAACTATTAAATACCAAAAATATATATTTTATTCCTTTTGGTCAAGATAACTATGAAACAAAACCTAACTCTTTAATATCACACTTTGATATGTTATTACCAACTATTGAAGAAGCGTTAAATAATAATCAAATACAGCCTGTATTAAAAGAGTATAAGAAAAAATAATGTTATTAAATACTATGTATATTAAAAGATATAAAGCATTAAAACTTTATACCTTTTTATTATACAATCTATTTACTATTTACATAATCACATATAATTTTAATAATTGTATCATTTCCTATCTCACAATTAAGACATAAATCATAATTACTCTTATCACCCCATGACTTATTTGTAATAACTTCATAATATGATTTTCTTGATTTATCAGAGGCAAGAATATATTTCTTTGCATCTTTTTCGTTATCTTTATATATTTCTTTTACCTTATTAATTCTATACTCAATTGGAGCATATAAAAATACTTTAACTAAATTAGGATTATCCTTTAAAATATAATCAGATGCACGACCAACTATTACAGCATCCTCTTTTTTAGCAATCTCTTTAATTATTTTTGATTGATTAATAATTGCATCCTTATTAGTATCTAATGATAAAAAATTATCGTATAAATCTTTTTCATCTATATCATTAACTAAATTATTTTTGATAGCAAAATTTTTAATTTCTTCCTTGTCGTAAAAATTAATACCAAGACGATTAGCAACTTCCTTTGCAATTCTTTTTCCATTAGTACCATGTTCTCTAGAAATACTAATTATTAAATTATTGTTAGTATTACTTGTACTAATTTTTTGTAATGGTTTAATTTTCTTATTGTAAGAATCTTTTAATATTAGTAAAGATATAATAGCTGTTAAAAATTCAGCAATTGGGAATGTCCACCAAACTAAATTTACAACATCATTTGTTTTAGTAAATAAATATACAATAGGAAAAACAAAAATAATAAGTCTAAATAATGAAATAATAAGTGGTCTTATCGCATATCTAATTGATTGTAATATACATTGAATCGCAACGGAAACACCCATAAAGATATAACCAAGACTTGCAATTCTAAGTGCAATTACACATACCTTAGTTGTTTCTAAAGATGTACCACCAGCAAGTCCAAATAAACTAGCTAATGGTTTTGCTAATATTTCAAAAGCAATAGTTAAAACTAATGTAACAATCAAAGTATCAAATATACCGTACTTGATACATTCATCTACCCTTTTCTTATCTTTCATCCCATAATTAAATGATAAAATAGAAATAATTGTATTTGATAAACCGAATGCTGAAAATAAAGCAATTTGTTGTATTTTATAATATATACCAAATGAACCTACTAATACTACAGTATCTGTATTAGCAAGTCCTAATATCGCATTTACGCCAGCCATCATAACAGCAAGTAAAGCTTGCATTAAAGCTGCTGATATACCTATTGTATATATTCCTTTAATTAATCCAATATTTGGTTTTATATATTTAAGAGAACCATTTATTTCTTTATTTTTCTTATAGTGAAAGATCATAGCCATAAATAATGATACAAATTGACCTATTACGGTTGCTAAAGCAGCACCTGCTACACCCATATTCATTGGATAAATAAATATATAATCTAAAACAATATTTACAACAGCACCTGATATTTGAGAGATAGTTGAAAGCATTGTTTTTCCTGTTGATTGTAAGAATCTCTCATAAACAGTATAGCCTATAGCACCTAATGAGAAACAACAACAAATTCTTAAATATGTTGTTCCCATATCAATTACTTCTTTATTACTAGCAAATAATGATATAAACCATTTTGAACCGAAAATTCCAAATATAAAGAATACTAAAAAGATACATAAACTCAATAATATTCCATTTCCAGCAATTTTATTTACTTTCTCTTTATTATTCTCACCTAAACTTTTTGATAGTAAAGAATTTAGGCCAACACCAGTTCCAACGCCTATAGCAATAATCATAATTTGAATAGGAAATGCTAAAGTAAGAGCTTGATTAGCAATAACACCTTCACTACCCATATTAGTTACAAAAATACTATCAATAACATTGTATAAAGCTTGTAATACCATAGATATAATCATTGGTAAGCCCATTTTCCAAAATAACTTTTTCATAGGGACTGTAGCCATTTTATTTTTTTCCATATTATTCCTCCTCCAATTATAAGCTCAAAAAAGACGTAAACCCAATAACTGGATTTACGCCCTAAAGCCACTCGTCAGAAAGTATTATAACATATTTTTTTTAAATAATGTAATACCTTTTTTTATTTAATTTTTATTATTTCTTTACCACCCATATATGGTTGTAAAGCTTTAGGTATTTTAATACTACCATCAGCTTGATAATTATTTTCTACGAAAGCTATTAAAGCACGTGTAGATGCTAGTACTGTATTATTTAATGTATGTGGATAATAGGTACCATCCTCACCTTTAATTCTAATTCCTAAACGTCTAGCTTGAGCATCTCCTAAAGTTGAGCATGAACCAACTTCAAAGTATTTTTTTTGACGAGGAGACCAAGCTTCAACATCACAAGATTTTACCTTTAAATCAGCTAAATCACCACTACAACATTCTAAAGTTCTAACTGGTATATCTAAACTTCTAAAAAGTTCAACTGTATATTGCCACATTTTATTATACCAATCCATTGATTCTTCAGGTTTACATAAAACTATCATTTCTTGCTTTTCAAATTGATGAACACGATAAATACCTCTTTCTTCAATACCATGTGCTCCTACTTCTTTTCTAAAACATGGAGAATATGAAGTCATACATATAGGTAATTCTTTTTCTTTAATAATTTGTCCTTTAAATTTACCAATCATTGAATGTTCACTAGTACCAATTAAATACAAGTCTTCACCCTCTATTTTATACATCATAGCATCCATTTCATCAAATGACATAACTCCATTAACAACATCACTTCTAATCATAAAAGGTGGAATACAATAAATAAAATTCTTTTCAATCATAAAATCTCTAGCATAAGAAAGCATTGCTGAAGATAGACGTGCTACATCCCCCATCAAATAATAAAAACCATTTCCACTAGTTCTACCTGATGATTCTTTATCAAGTCCATTAATACTTTCTAAGATATCTGCATGATATGGTATTTCATATTCAGGAACGACTGGTTCACCAAATTTTTCAATTTCAACATTCTCACTATCATCTTTGCCAACTGGAACACTATCAGCAATAATATTAGGAATAACCATCATACGTTCTTTTACTTTCTTCTCATATGTTGCCTCGTCTTGTTCTAATGTTGTTATTTCACTTGCCATATTAGTAACCTTATCTTTTAATGCTTGTGCTTCATCTTTTTTTCCTTCACGCATTAAATTACCAATTTGAGCACTAATTTTATTTTTTTCAGCTTTTAAATTATCCGCCTTTGTTTTAGCATCCCTATATTTAATGTCAAGATCATATATTTCATCAACAAGAACTAACTTTTTATCTTGAAATTTCTTCTTAATATTTTCCTTTACTAACTCTTTATTTTCTCTTATTAACTTTATATCTATCATATTAATTCTCCTCCAATTCATTAAATAGTTTTAAAACATTTCTAAACATTATTTTATCTATTTCTTCTTTATTATATATTTTACCTAATAATAATCTAATTTTCCTATTCATATCTTGATAATCAAATAACTTTGTATCTTTTAATTCAATACATGTATAATCCATATTATCAGACGCAATCATTACATTATCTATTCCTAATTTATCAACTGCATACTTTATATGTTCTATATATTCAAACTCATCAGTAACAAATAAATTAACAGTTACTAAACCTAATTTACCATTTACTTCTTTAAGCGATTCTATTTCTTCATCATCTAGATTACGGCTATGATCATATAAACGCTTAATATTAGAATGACTTCCATAAACTAAAGGATATTTTTTTTCTTTGACTAAGTTTAAAATATCCATACACGTTTTTTTATTAGCATGTGATATATCAATTCCTAATCCTAAATTCATAGCTTCTATTATAAATGATTTTCCAAGATTAGTTAATCCATAAATATCACGATTACCTGATCCATATTTACTAGGATTATTCCAAACTAATATAATTGAATTTAATCCCTCATCACGTAATGCTTTTAAATCACTTATATCTATATAATCGCAACCTTCTATACTATATATAAAATGTACATCAGATATATAGTTATTTAGTATTTTTTTTGATATTTTAAACATATCAACAATTGATATATCATCATTATAATAGTTATCATCTAACTCATCTTTCATCTCTTCTATACTCATAAAATATAAATTAGCAATAATCCCTATGACATTACCTTCTTTAATCATTTTATTAAATTCTATTAAAGGTTGATAATCATTTTTTAAATAACAACAATAAGCAATTGTTAATAAATCATTATGTGTATCTATCATTTTTCTCCTTTCTAACAAAAAAAGACTATAACTAGGAGTGCATAGCACGGTACCATCCTATTATAATCTTAATTTAAATAACGGTATTAACCGGAAATGTTTACATTTCTCTTAGAAGTAGATTCATAAAGCTGCTATTACTTATTTTCACCACCATAAGCTCTCTTTAAATAACAATCTAAATTACTAGTCTTCATCATCGATTTATAATCTAATTTTAACATTAAGTATAAACAATGTCAATTATAAAGCATTAATAATTGTTTTTAACTCAGTAACAGATAACTTTTCTGTTCCTACTTGATAATTAAGTTCAAAATAAACTTTATTTTTTATTGACTGTGTAAATATGTGTTCTTTATTCTGCATTTCTTTTAATGTGTTTAAAGCATATGCATCTTGATGTAACCATACCTTATCTAAATATTTATCATATTCATAAAATTGTTGTTTATGTATTTTTAATTTTATATTATTCATAATTGCTTGATCACCATTTAAAGCATAATTATATAATGCTATATAAGTATTTCGTTTAGTGAGTAAAAAATTATTAGCTGTCTTATATTCCTCTAATTTAGAAAAGTATTCATCAGTTGGTTTTAATTTATTAATTATTAGTAATAAACTACCATTATATAAAGCAATTATAAGTAATGTAATTATAATAGAGAAAATTGCTTTTTTAGTTAAAAGAAAAATAAATAAAGATAATACTATTATTAAGCATGCTAAAAGTTTTGAATTTATTAATTTATTTAATACTTTATACAAAGTAATTTTAGTATGGTTCTTCTTTACATACATATTTCTATTTTCATTATTAACAGTCATTTCTTTATCTATATCAGATATTTTAGAAAGATTATATGATAATAAATATTGTTTATTCATAACATCACCAACTTCTTGATATGTTATGATATAAAATTTTTTTTACATTGTCAACTATTTTTTTGACAGAGACATTTTTACTAATTATTCACATACTTTTGGCATAGGTAGTTCGAATGTAACATGATTAAAATGTTCTATGCCTTGTTCTTTACAAAGTTCAGTATATTTATCATTCCAAGATAATCTATAAGCATCTTTTATATTTAAGCCTAATAATTCAGTCCATTTCTTGACAACTAATTCTGGATTTTTATTATTACTTTTATTTTCAATTTCTAAAGCTATTCCAAATGGATACTCATCTACTGAAATTTCTACATCATCATTTGTAAATATGGTTCTATACCTTTCATAGCTTTCTATAGATTTCATTTTTAAAACATTATTTAGAAACTATTCTTTTCATTAGGATGATCAAACTGTGTAGTTTTTTCATAACTTCTTTCATTCATTTCTAATTCTTTAATACTCTTTAATTTTGAAATTATGTCATTTAATTTTCATGTTGAAAAATAATATCTTACTTCATATTCCATATCAATTATCTCTTTGTTTCATTATTTCATAAATTTTTGAATCTTATCTTTTCGAAATATATGTTTATTCCAGTAATTCTAATCAACTAACTTATAACCTAATTTTTCAATTTCTAAATTTGCAATATCTGATAATTCAGACTTCTTCAATTTTTTAATATCGTAAAACTGAGCACCTAAAGAATCATCATTTATTTCACTAATTGAAATATTTGATTTAATTTTATTTTCAAAACTATTTATTTTGTAAAAAAATCCTATATGATGTCCTTGCTCTAATTCACTTTTATGTGTCCATTCAAAAGTTATTGAATTACCATCAAACAATTCATAATCAATAACTTTAATTCCAACTTCTTCTTCTAATTCTCTTACCAAAGCTATTTCAGGTTTTTCACCCCATTCGATTGTTCCACCTGGCAAATCTAATTTGCCATTATAAGGACCTCCCACCTTTTTAATTAATACTATTTTATCGTTATCTAGTATTAATCCGTACGATCCAATATGTTTAAATTGTTTCATCAAAGCAACCTCCTATTTTATTTTTGTAATATATATCTTTTACATATACCGTTGGAGTACTTGCATAAGCAAATATATTTCCACTACTTGCTCCACACACTGCTGAGACAAAATTTAAATCATTACCTATATAATTAATTTTTTCTATAAAATCTGATACTTCTACTATAAATTTAACATTTGATATGTTTCCAGATATTTTTCATCTCTAATCAAGTATCCAGCATCTATAGTTATTTCAAATCTTTGTTCTTCTAATCTACCCATTCCTATCTTATATACATATATCTATATTAACTTTTTCAATTTTAAGTGTAATTCTATTTGATTTATATATATTTCTTCAATAAAAATGTTAATATGAGCATTGTCTATCGTTGATATTAAACTATATATATTATTTATTATATTTCTATTTTTCATCTAAATTTATTATATAGCTAGAACTAGAGCCATCCTTTGTCTTATAATTTTTTATATCGACAATTCCACCGTTTTTTAATATTACCTTTTTAGATGCTATATTATTGTCATCACAGTTTATTCTCACTTTATTAAATCCAAGTTTTTTGCTTCTATTAAAGCTAATTCAAAAATAATATTTCCATAACCCTTTTGTCTTTCGCTTCTTCTTACTTTATAGTAGATTTGACTTCCCTTATTTTTTCAAAAATCATTTAACATAGTCCTAATACCTACTTCGCCTATTGGTTTATTATTATCATATAAAATAAATCGGCTGGTTGTAGTATGTATTTCAGTATTTTCAATCGTTTCTTCATCTATTAACTCGTTACATTTTCCTTTAAATTCTTCATAACTTATACTATTCATTTTATTAGTTGATCCTATTTCTTCTTTTGGAATGTCTTGATAAATTTCATATAATTCTTTTCCAACACATTCTTTAAATGGAATTAACTTAATTCTTCGTTTTAACATACAATCGCTCTTATAATTTACCATTGATTTTACTTCTGACAGATTTCTTTGTCTAGCATAGTTCAAATAAACATCTCTTCCGTGATATTTTTTTGATTCGTTAACTATTGTCATAATTTTTCTACTCGTATATATTCTAACAAAAATTTATAATTAAGTTAATCAATGCAAGACTTTTGCTGGTTCAATATGAATATTAATAAATTTTATTTTTTCACTATAACTTCTAATCTTATCTTCAATAAGATCTGCTATTTCATGTGCTTCATCTATAGTTGTTTTTCCATCCATCAATATTGTCAATGTTAAACTTGATTTATGACCAAATTTCATTATAACTAGTGATTTTATTCCTATAACACCATCAGTTTTTCGTATCATTTTTTTTATTTTATTCAAATAAGTACGATCTGTTTCTTGTTCTCCTAAAACCACACTAATATTATCTTTTAAAATATTCAAACCGGTATGTAAAATAAAGATTCCAACAATAATACTTGCAACTAAATCAGAATATTCAAACACTTTACTAATACTACCTAGTTGCATTAATAAAGCAGATACTAAAACTACAATAGAACTAATAACGTCCATTCTACTTTCTTCACCACTAGCAACTAAAATATTATTGTTCATCTTACGTCCTTGATGTATTATATAATTAGATAATAGCATTTTAGCAATTATTGTAATAAAACTTATTATAGCTACTAAAATACTAGGAACAACAATTTCTTTTTTAAATGAATTATATATAACTTCAAATCCAACAATAATAATAACAATTCCAATGATTAAACTAGTTAAATATTCTATTTTACCATGCCCATAAGGGTGCTCTTTATCAGCAGGTTTACGGGCTAAATGATTACCAACAATAGCTACAATATCAGTAACTAAATCACTAAAGGAATGAATACCATCAGATATTAAAGCTCCTGATGAAAATATTATTCCAGATATAACTTTTATTGTTGCCAAAAATATATTTGTTAACACACTATATATCATCACAGATGATACCTTATTTTTCATTCTATCAACACCTACTTCGCTTGATACCAGTCGGTTCCATATTCTATATCTACTTTAAGTGGGACACTTAATTTATATGTATTTTCCATTACTCTTTGAACTATTTCTCTAACAATATCAAATTCTTCTTTTGGGCAATCAAAAACTAATTCATCATGAACTTGAATAACCATTTTAGCTTTTAAGTTTTTATCTTTAAACTCATTATATATTTCTACCATTGCTTTTTTGATAATATCTGCACTTGTTCCTTGTATTGGAGCATTTAAAGCCATTCTTTCAGCTCCACTTCTAATCATATAGTTTTTATTTTCTAATTCTGGTAAAGTACGATAACGATTAAATAAAGTTTTAACATATCCATTTTGATGAGCTTCACTAATAACACTATCCATGTAATTTTTAATTCCTGGATATGTAGTTAAATAATCATCAATAAATTTTGAGGCTTCTTTAGGAGTAATTCCAATGTTTGTTGAAAGCCCATAACTACTAATACCATAAATAATACCAAAATTAACAGCTTTAGCAGCTCTTCTCATATCTTTAGTAACACTATCTAAATCACACTTAAAAATATCACTAGCTGTTTTAGCATGAATATCAATATCATTATTAAATGCATTAATTAAAGATTCTACTTGTGACATATGTGCAAGTAATCTTAACTCTATTTGTGAATAATCACTACTTACGATAATTCCATCACCACTAGGAACAAAAGCTTTACGAATTAATTTACCATATTCATTTCTAGCTGGAATATTTTGTAAATTTGGTTCTATTGATGATAAACGTCCTGTACGAGTTAATGTTTGGGTATAAATAGTATGAATTTTATTATCTTCTAATACACTATTTAGTAATCCTTCAATATAAGTACTATATAATTTAGTTAACATGCGATACTCTAATATTTTATCAATAATAGGATGATCATTAGCTAATTTTTCTAAAACATCTTGTGCAGTTGAATAACCAGTCTTACCCTTTTTACCATGTTTTAAACCTAATTTATCAAATAATACCTCCCCTAATTGGGATGGTGATGATATATTAAACTCACATCCAGCTAAATTATAAATCTCTATACTTAATTCATCAATCTTAGTTTTAATTTCTTTTCCCATTTCTTTTAATGTATCTTTATTTAAAGTTATACCAGTATATTCCATATCTGCTAAAACCATACTAAGAGGCATTTCAATATTATAGAAAAGATTATCCATTTCTTTATCTTTTAATTTATTTAATAACTCCTCACGAGTATCATAGATAAATTTAGCCTTCATAACACTCGCTTTACTTATACTTTCTAAGTCCATATCTCCTTTTTTAGGATAGAGATTCTCTCTAAAAGGAATATCTATACCAAATTGATTAGCTAAATATGCTATATCATCTTTTAAATTATATTCTAATAAATAACTAGATATTTCCGTATCAAAAACAATATTATCTACATAAATATTATGCCATTTTAATGCTACTACTAGTCTTTTAGAATCATATGTATATTTTTTAGCACTCAATAAAAATAATGGATTTTCTTTTAATACTTCATATGGAACATAAGCGCTAATTTTATCACTATAAATACCCATACCTATAATATCAGTTTTATGATAATTATTATTAGTTGTCTCTAAAAAAATAGCGCATTCTTCTATATCACTTAATTTACTAGCATCATTAATAATAGTATATTCAATATTATCTTGTTTTTTAACGACATTTATCTTCTTTAGAAAAGAATAAAATTCTAATTCTTCATATAACTTGTTTAATGCTTCAATATCTATATCTTTACATACTATATCATCCATATTAATATCCATAGGTACTTCTTTACAAATAGTTGCTATTTCATAACTCATATAAGCATTATCTTTATCACTAGATAACTTTTCTTTAGTAGCACCTTTAATATTATTAATATTTTCATAAATACCATCTAATGTCTTATACTCATGTAATAGCTTTAAAGCAGTTTTCTCTCCTATTCCTTTTACTCCAGGAATATTATCACTAGCATCTCCCATCAAAGCTTTTAAATCAATAATATTTATTGGTTCAATACCATAATCATCTCTAAAAGAGTCTAGATTATATCTAATATAATCTTTCTGTTTTAATAGTTTAATATCAACTTGAGGAGATATTAACTGTAACAAATCTTTATCACTACTAATAATTGTTCCTATATAATTATCATCTTCATTACATAATCTAGCAAATGTCCCTATAATATCATCTGCTTCATAATTATCAATTTCATAATATTTAATACCCATAAAACCTAGCATCTGTTTAGCTATTGGAAATTGAACTTTTAACTCATCTGGTGTTTCACTACGTCCACCTTTATAAAAATCGTATTTCTCATGCCTAAATGTTTTTCCTTTATCGAATGCTACTACCATACGAGTTGGTTTTTCTTCCTCAA
The DNA here is from genome assembly GCA_963607615.1 of Roseburia sp. AF12-17LB. Taxonomy (GTDB): domain Bacteria; phylum Bacillota_I; class Bacilli_A; order RF39; family UBA660; genus UBA5578. The sequence continues at coordinate 45,977 of CAVDCT010000009.1, read as the reverse complement.
CTATCTTATTAATCATATTAGTAAATCCAAATAAGGCATTAGTCGGAAAACCCTTACTATTTTTCATAACATTACCTGTATAAGCTGTTGCATAATAACTTCTAAATAATAAATTATTACCATCAACTAAAATTATCTTCTCCATATTAGCCTCCCTACTCAAATAATAATATTATAGCACACTTTATATATAAATATTTCATCTTTTACATATTATTAATATCCAAAATTATTAATTAGTTTAATAACTAGTAATTATAAACTTATCAAAAAAAACTTAATAAGTTAATTTTTTACTAAGTTTTTTATTTGTAGCTAAATTATGATTATAAAAAGACATATCATTAGTTATTTCTTGTTCAATAACTATATCTTTTGGTAACTTAACATTATTACCATTAGTTTCTAAAATAGCAATTCCATCTTCAAATATATCTAGTTTAAATTGTTGTTTTTGATAGATAAAACAATAACGTAACTTTGTAATACTACGATGTTCTGGATAATAAAATAATAATTGATAATAATCTTTTTCAGATATTCTTTTATCAATAACTACTTTGCTTTTTCCTGCTACATACTGCTTTTGTACTGTAAAATAGTATGATTCTTCCCCATCTAAAGTTCTTTTTCTAAGTCTTCTTTCATAACTATCACTACCTAAATATGTTTGTTCTATTTTAAGTGCTAATGTGTTTTTTAAAAATTTCTCACTTATACAATCAGTATCAATCAAATATTTCTTTTGATATCTTAAAGAATTATTAATTCCTATATAATTAGAAATACATTCAATTACTGAATTCATTTTTTCATCAAAACTAACAGAATTATCAATAATATGTAAATTTTGATGACCTTGCCAAGATTTCATTGTTTCACTATCTAAAAGAATTGCTTCATTAATTCCTTCACTACGGGCAGTATTATTTGATAAAGTATAATATTCACTTGCTCCATCAGCTGCTGTAACTAAATGAAGAACCATATCATAACGATCCATTAAATCTAATTTAGTTAAATTATTATTTTTTAAAAGTATGTCAAACTCTTCTTCAGATATATATGCACTATTATCCATTAATCCTCTATCATAGATAATAATACATTTATCATGATTTGATAATTTATTAGCTACATCATTATATAATGATTCTTTCTGAAGTTGGTATTTTAAAATAGTATCTTGAAAGTCAAATGATTTCAAAGCTTTATCACCAAATGGTCTAATACCTCCTTTAATTAATTCAGTAGCGCTTTCTCCTACTATTAAAACTTTATATCCTAATTCAGTAAAATACTCTTCGATTCTAGCAAGTGCTGAAGTTTTTCCTGCACATGGACCTCCTGTTAAAACTATTTTTGCTTCTATATTAGCCATTAATATATCCTCCTTATCAATTTCTTATCAAGTTCAACTTCATGTATTGATGCATGAGTAACATTGAATTTATTTTTATCCATATCTAATTCTATTTCATTTAATATATAATAAATCATATTAATCACTCCACGATGAGTTATAACTAACGTATTATCCCAATCTTTTATTTCATTTAATAACAACTTTATTCTCTTGTACAAATCAATCATAGCTTCACCTTTGGGATATTTATCATAAATAGATAACTGTTCACGTTTAGAAAATAACCTATCAGCTTCTAATGTTGATACACCTGTTAATAATCCTTTATCTAATTCTCTTAATCTTGAATCATAAGTAATATCTAAGTTTAGTTTTTTATTTACTATAGTAGCTGTTTGTATTGCTCTTTTAACATCACTACTAACAATACATTTAATTGGTAAATTTAAAAGATATTTAGCAGAGTCTTCAACTTGAACCTTTCCTTCTTCTACTAATCCAATATCGCTCCAACCACCAACAAATTGTTCATCATCTAACCCATGACGCATTAAATATATCATATTGCCTTCTTAAAGTGTATTTAATTACACATTGCTTTTTCTTATAAAAATGTATCAAAATACATTTTTAATTTCATTCTTATTCTTAAAGCTATATACTTTAGCTGGCTTATTACCATCAAATTTTTCTAATCTATTTGTTTCTTCTATAAGCCCTAAACTTAATAATTTTTTTCTAAAGTTTCGCCGATCAAACGTCTTATTCAAAATACTTTCATATACCTTTTGTATTTCAGGCATTGTAAAACCATCAGGATACATATACCTTAAAAAATCAGTTTCTTTAATTCTTCCTTTTAGTACTTCAATTGCTTCATCTAATATCTCATTATGATCATATGCTAAAGCGGGAATTTTATCTAATGGAAACCAATCACAATCTGATGTTTTCATTGTCTCTTTCATAATAGATACTTTTGTTTTATCAACTATTCCAATATGAGCAAGTGCTACCATTCTCATTTCTTTGCAACGGTCTAATGCACTAAAAACACCAAATAATTCCAAATGAATATTAGTGATACCAGTCTTTTCTTTAACCTCTCTAGACATCCCCATCATTACTTCTTCATCATTATATAAAGCTCCACCAACTAAAGCCCACATATCTTTAAATGGCTTATTCTTTCTTTTAATTAATAATACTTTAGTGATTCCTTTATCTATTGTAAATAAGGCACCTACTAAATGAATTCCTTGATTGTTATATTTAGGGTTCTTAAATTCCACTTGACACCTCCATATATATTATATGTGTAAATTATTACACTTGTCAAGATATAAAAAAAAAGATTATTTAAATTTACCTTTTTCATATACATATAAACAATCATCATGTGTATCACGATAAACATCTGTACTATTACTAACAATAATCTTTTTAAATTTATACTTATCTAATTCATGCTTATTTTCTATTATATATTTACCTTTTCCAAATAACTTTTGTAATGCAGTTCTATTAGCCATATTCTTTTCACGATAACGATATTGATAAGTAACAGCCACTTTCCCTTCTGAATTTAAGATGCAATCTAAATTATTTTTAATATATTGTATATATTCAGTATTATCATTTATTTGATTGTATTCATCAAATGTTACATAATCATATATATTAGAAAGTAAAATAATATCATATTGAGACTGAATATTATATATTTGATATACATCACAATTATAAAAATTATAACTAACTTGTTCTATTCTACTACGAGCTTCGTAATAATTATCAGCACTAAATAAATAATTATTATTAGCTATCGCATTTTTCATACTATTTTTATAAAACAAAGATGAATTACCTAATTTTTCACCACTAAAATTATATTCATTATATAAATAATCGAAATAATAAATAACATCATTTTCTAAATAATTTCTAATTTTTAAATATAGATTATAGGATAAAAATCTCGGATTTTCATTTACTGGTTGCTCTATAGGTATTATGCCTAAATGATCTATTTCTTGATCTTCACAATATGAAAAATATAATAAAAATTCTTCATAAGTTAATGATTTTAAAGCTGCAATTTTAAGTTTTGTCATATAATAAGCATTTTTACATGAATCAAAATTATCTACACTACTAGCACCTAACAAAGCTAAATTGATTAACTGATCCCCACTTGCAGTTACCGTTAAAATACTTTTTCCATTAATATCAAACTTATTTAAATAAGATGCTAAATTTTCTGTTGTAAACGTATACATTGCAGAATACTCACCAAACTCTGGTTTTAATAATGATCTAGATTTTCTATTAGCAAACTTTAAAGATTCTAATACTGCTTCATAAACTTCTTGCATAACACACCTACCTATAATAATTATATCACGTATAATACTGATTAGTAAATTGAGGAAGTTGAAATACTTATCATTTACTATATAATATTATCTATTCATTTTATAAAATAAATAGATAATTTGCGATTGAGTTTAGGCAAATTATATCAAGGGTTTTAGATCCACATTTTTGACGGCCTAGCTCTTTCTTTTTATTTTTCTAGTTTAAGAATGTGAGGAGTTACATTTGTATTGTCCTATATAACAAGCGTGATGAGAAAATATGAAGACAAAAGAGTTCAATCGCACGAAAGGAAAGATGTTTTATGCAAACTGTTTTAGCTATAGATGTAGCTAAAGGTAAAAGTATGGTTTCTTTAATAACTAATTGTGGTGAAGTATTAATCAAGCCTTATGAGATTAATCATTCAAAAATAGATTTTGATAATCTCAATCAAAAAATATCTAATTTCAAATTAGATAATATATCTGTAATAATGGAGTCGACTGGTATTTATCATAAGCCTGTTGAAAGATTCTTTTTAGAAAATAATTATAATGTTTACACTATCAATACCTTATATTCTAAAATGTATAAGAGAAATTTAAGGAAAACTAAAACTGATAAATTAGATTGTATTTCGCTATCAGAATTATTTTTTACAACAGATTTTAAACAGTATATAAAACCTGATGAATTATATTTAAATATGAATGCTTTATCTAGACAATATTTTGCTCTGTCTGAACTTAATTCTAATCTTAAAAACAGATATAAAAATTTACTATACCTTTGTTTTCCTGAATATGAATTAATATTCAAAAATCAAGCTATTTATAGTAATATTGCCCTCAATTTTATTAGTAAATATCCTCATGCTGAAATCATTGCTAGTACTAGGATTGATTGTCTTCAGAATTTTTTTAAACAAAATAATTTTAGATATTGGAAATTCAAATCAATTAAAATTAAAGAATTAGCTAAAGAATCATATCCTTCAGTTTCAAAAAATGATGAAATTGTTTCTAACTTATCAAGTATTTCAAAATTAATATATAATAATGAAAAAGAAATAAACGAATTAAAAACTAAATTAATTAATTATGCTAAACAATCTGATTATTTTAATAAAATTAATTCTATATTTGGCCTTGGCGATTTAACAACCGCTTTAATTATTGCAGAACTTGGAGATATTAATAGATTTAATAATATTAAAGAATTAACTGCTTATTGTGGACTAGATCCTTCTATTAAACAATCCGGATCTTCCTTATGTCATAAAGAAAATGATATTGAAAAATATTATAGAAAAAAACGTAATGAAGGTAAACATCATTACGCTGCTACAATTGCTTGTACAACAAAATTATTACGACAAATTTTAGCTTTGTGTAAGCAATTAGAAATTCAGTAGTTTCCACATAACTACTCTTATATTATACACTAATAAAACACCTTATTTACTATTTTTTGAAAAATAATAAATTTTGTGTCTTTTCAGTATGCACTAATATAACATAAAATTTTACTATTGACAAATCTTAGAATGTCAAAAATTAAATATGACGTCTATGCTTTGTATTTTTATATACATAAACACAATCTTCTATATTTTCTTTGCGAAGTTCTTTATATATAGTAGGAACTTTAATTAATCCTAAATCAAGTGTACCTAATGCTTCCACATCCCTCGATAATGTATATTTACTATCTGTTATACATTTTATATTAACAGATAAGTTTTTAATAGTATTATTACTATTTTCTCTACTAGAGCCACAATATTGATATTCAACAGCTACCTTAGCATTAGGCATCAAGATTTTATTTAATTGGTATTTTATATATTCAGCAAATTCACTTTGTGAAGATAATGGTATATAATCATAAATATTAGAAAGTAACACAATATCATATTTTTCATCTAATTCGTGAAGTTTGAAAATATCTAAATTATAAAATTTAATCTTCTTATTTACTAACAACTTTTCAAATTTTTCACGTGCTGCATAATAGTTTTCATGGCTAGATAAATATGTATTATTATGCATAGCTGATACTAGTGATATATTATTAAAAAGAGGTGAACGTGCAACACTAATACCATCACAATTATATTCAGAATATACTGCATCAAAAAACATTCTAACATCAGAATCTAATTTTTCACGTAATTTATTATATATATTATAGTTAAAACATTGATAATTAATATCTAAAGCAAATAAAGTATCATACATCATAATAGAGTCTTCGCAATAAACAAAGAAATTTATAAATTCTTCATAATCTAAAAACATTAATCCTGTTAGTTTTAACTTTGTATAATAATAACAAAGTCTATTAATATCAAAACAATCTATATTATTAGCATTCAAAAGTGCTAAATTAATTAACTGATCACCACTCGATGTAACAGTTAATACATCTTTATTCTCTACGTCTAACTCTTTCAAATATGAATCTAAATTTTCTGTAGCAAATGTAAATACAGAACAATACTCACTAAACTCAATATTATTTTTAGTTTGATTACAATTTATAAAATTTTTAAAACCATTAAAATCATTTTCACCATAAAAACTTTTTTCTTTTATCATAAATTTCTCAAACCATTTCCCTTTTTTGAGTATTACTATATCATAAATATATACTATTTACAACTTGTATTATATAAAAAATATATTTAAACATATCCATAATCATGATATAATTATTTTAATAAGGAGGATTATTTATGTATTTAAATAATAAAATCATAGTTGGAAAAAACGATATTATTGAAGAAAATATCTTACTTAATAAAGCTAATCGTCATGGACTTATTACTGGAGCTAGTGGTAGTGGTAAAACAATTACTTTAAAAGTTATTGCTGAAAGTTTTTCTGATGCAGGGGTACCTGTTTTTTTAGCTGACGTTAAAGGTGATTTAGCGGGTATGTGCGTTGAAGGTACTAATAATGAAAAGCTAGCCGAAAGAATAACTAAATTAAATATACCAGATTTTAATTTTAAAAGTTTTCCTACTCATTTTTGGGATGTATATGGAGAATATGGTCATCCAATTAGAACAACAGTAAATAATATAGGTTATCAGCTTTTATCTAGAATGTTAGGACTTACAGAAGCTCAAGAAGGTGTATTAGCTATAGTTTTTAAAATTGCAAATGATAATAATTGGGAATTAATTGATTTAAAAGATCTTAGATTAATATTACAATATGTTGGAGATAATAGAAAAGATTATACATTAGAATATGGTAATGTTACTCTACAAAGTATAGGTGCTATTCAAAGAAATATACTTGTGTTACAAGAACAAGGTGGAGATTTTTTCTTTGGAGAACCTAGTATTAATATAACGGATTTTATTAGATTTGATAGTAATGATGGACGTGGATATATAAATGTCTTACATGCTGTAAAACTATTTCAAAAGCCTAATTTATATGCTACTTTTCTATTATGGCTTTTAAATGAATTATATACTAAACTACCTGAAGTTGGTGATTTAGATAAACCTAAAATTATTTTCTGTTTTGATGAAGCACACCTCCTATTTGAAGAAATGCCGGATTATATGATCAAACAAGTCATTCAAATTGTTAAACTTATCCGTTCTAAAGGTATTGGGCTATATTTCATATCACAAAGTCCTAAAGATATTCCGAATGAAGTTTTATCACAACTAGGTAATCGTGTACAACATGCACTACGTGCTTATACTCCAGCAGAGCAAAAAGTAATAAAAGCTGCTGCTAGTGCATTTAGAACTAATCCTAATATTAATACGGAAGAAGCTATTTTATCTTTAGGTACTGGTGAAGCTTTAATATCATTTGTAAATAATGATGGAGAACCTGAAATAGTTAATAAAGTAACTATTTTGCCACCACAAAGTTCAATGGGAACAATTGATGATATAACAAGAAAGCAAATAATTGATAAAAGTTTATTTAAAGGAAAATATGATGAATTAATTGAAAGAGAATCTGCTTTTGAAAAATTGAATGCTACTATAGAGGCTGAACAAAAAGAAAAAGAACTAGAAATAGAAGAAAAAGAAAAAGAAAAATTAGCTAAGCAACAACAAAAAGCTACAAAGACGCAAAAGAAAACTAAAACTGAAAAAGCAGTTGACAAAATGACTAATTCAGCTATGAATACTATAGGAAGACAAATTGGAAAATCAATATTTAAAGGTTTATTTAAATAAAAGTTCTATGAAAAAACATAGAACTTTTTGCATATCAAGAATAACCAAATAATACATAAAATAGGAATTAATAATTTAAATTTCAAATGTTTAGTTTTATGATGAAATAAATGCATGCTAAGAATACTACCAAAGCAACCTCCCATTATAGAAGTTATAATTAGTATCTTTTCTGGAATACGATATTTATGGTTAATAGCTTTCTTTTTATCAATATAGTAAAGAAAAAAGCATATTATATTAATTAATATAAAATAAATTTTAAATATCAAGAGCATTTTCTAAAGTTTTAATTTCCTGTCTAATATATTCAATAATTTCATCATCATCAAGAAAAACACTATTCCTTATTCCCTCTTCTAATTCATGTCTAAAAATAGTTATATATTCCTCTTTATAAAAAGATATTCTATTTCCATAATCAATATCAACAACAGGTATTTGATTAACTATTCTTATTCGATTATTATTAAACATATGCTTTTTTAACAAAATGTTTAAATGTAAATAAAATACAACACCTTGCATCACTACATTTTTAGGAAACATAGCCTCTAAACAATTAGGAATTTCATTATATGGTTTTAAAATATCTTTTTCATCAAATTCATTAAAATTAAAAGCAAAAAAACAATCATCTATTATTTCTTTTCTTTTTAATAAACTGTTTTCATAACTAACTAATTTGTCTAACAGAAAATCAAAAAAAGGATTAAAAAGCCCAATAAAATTCAAATAATGCGCTATAAAATCATTGTCAAATATCTCACTATTAGACTCAAAATACTCATTTAGCTTTACCATAATATCTCTATCAATAGCATAATTATTTTGATTTTCTAATATAATATCAATAATATCTTGAACTTTTAATATTAATTCTTTTCCTTCATCAATCACTAATACATCAACCCATTACTTCTTTCTCTTTATAAGTTTTATGCCTAAATTATCAGCTTTAATATTGGTAGCAAAATTATAATAATCATCCAAATCTAATTCATAAGAATGATTAAGTTTATATACAAAATCATCTAATTGTTGAATATCTTTAGGAAGATAATCTTCATAACCAATTTCAGTAGAAATAGCTTTATTTAGTGTATATACACTATTATCTGTTAAATCTTCTATAAATAATTGATAAGAAATATATTCTTCACCTTTATAGATTCTTGCTCCGCTAAAACTACATAAATGTTCCTTTAAAGCTTTCTTAACTTTAATATTTGGATATACCAAAATAATATGTTCTGGAAATAAATAAGTAGATTCATACTTGAGATAAATATCATTAAATATCTCATATAATTCCCTAAGAGTAATATCATAATTTTCTAACATATCACCAGTTAATTGTTTTTTCTCATACAATTCAAATATTTTTTTAAAACTACTAATATCAGGACCTAGTCTTTTAAATAAACGATCTTTAGCTAAACTTAATACTTGTTCTTTAAATATTTCAATATTATCATCTCTAGTTAAATCATCTTCACTATTTAATATTGTTTGAAAATTACAATCATATATATCATCAATAAATAATAAAATAGGGTTCAAATAATAACTATAATCTTCACAACTACTAACATTTGAAGGGGTAATTATTAAATTATCATCAACATTAACTAAACCATTACCATTTTTGTGCTTAATTAATGAAATATGTCCTCTAAAAGGATTGAAAATTAACCTACTTGAATCAACTCCATTAATATATCTTTCTTCAATTAATTCATTATTAACTCCAGTTAATAGTTCATGCATATATACTAGTTTTTCACTATCTATTGTATAAGCAAAATAATTAAAATCTTTACAAGTAATACGCCAATAACCATTAGTAGCTTTATTAACTAAATCAAATCTTCTTCTATTAATCAAAATATTTAATCCATATTTTGAAGCACCATCTGCATGGATTGCTACAAAATCTCCATAATCTGTATACTTATTAAGCATAATACCCACCTGTAATTCTCATTATATCACTTATAAACTCAAAAAAAAAGCTCAATACAAGCTTTTAATGTACAATTGTTCCTATTTTTTCACCATTAATAATTTTTTCAAGATTACCTTTAGTATTCATATTATAAACAATAATAGGGATATTATTATCCATACATAAAGTAGTTGCTGTTGAATCCATTACATTTAATTTTCTATTTAATACATCAATATATTTTATTTCATCTATTTTAGTAGCATCCTTATCTATTTTAGGATCAGCTGTATATATTCCATCAACATTAGTAGCTTTCAATACAACATCAGCATTTATTTCAGCTGCTCTTAATGCTGCTGCAGTATCCGTAGAAAAAAATGGATTTCCTGTTCCACAACCAAAAATAACAATACGTCCTTTATCTAAATGACGAATAGTACGCTTACGAATATAAAACTCTGCTATTTGACGCATTTCAATTCCTGTTTGAACGCGTGATTCAAATCCTAATTGTTTAAATGCATCATCAAGTGCTAAAGCATTCATAGTAGTTCCTAGCATTCCTATATGAGCTGATGTACAACTATCAATCTGCTTATTTGAGCGACCTCTCCAGAAATTACCACCACCTACTACAATAGCAATTTCAATTTTTGTATTTTTAGCGACTTCTTTAATCTCATCACATATAGCTAATACTTTATCAAAATCAATGCCTATTCCTTTAGTACCTGCTAACGACTCTCCACTAAGTTTTAATAATATCCTATTATATTTTCTCATATATCCTCCTTTTATTAATTATACCACAAAAAAGATCATATTTATTTTATATGATCTTAATTACTTTTTCTTCTAATACTATCAGAATTTACTTCATATATATATACATAACCATGAGCAATCACCAATAATAAACTCTCTTGATTCTTTATTGTCTCATAATGAATTATATTAACTTGATTCTGCTCTGCTGCATCTATTAAATCATCAAATAGTGCTAATTTCATAACTTTTAAATTAGTAACATCTGGTTTATTAATTACTGTAACAACTAAATCGCTATATTCCTTTAAAATAGAATTAATATTTCTTTTATATAAATTTTCAGTTGATTTATTCTGTTTTCTAACAATATATACTACTATAATAATAGTACCTAAAATTAAAATACTACCAATTCCTAATTGTATAAAATTAATAGAAGATTTTATTATTTTATTGTTACTATCAGTAATATCTCCAACAGTTACATCATCATAACTATTTTTTACTTCTGTAATACTATCATTTAAAGGTATTTCTACTTGAATAAAATCGTTAACTAATTTATCATGATTATTTACTTTTATATTATACTCAATATTTAATTTTATAATCAAAGTTGTATCCATATTCAAATTATAAGTAGCTTTAAACATTGCTGCTAAATTATTAAAATAATTATAATTTATATTTAAATTTTCAATAATATCTAAAGTATCACTACTATTTATACTATCTGTTTTTGTATTAACTAAAGTATAACTCTTTCTCCATACTTCATGAGAGGCATTATTAGTACTAGCACTTTCTCCTCTACTAGTTCCTACAATATCTGCTACTACATTATATTTATAATCGATATTGGCACTCTTATCACCTTTTAAATGATATTTTAAATCTATAGCCATCTTATCTATCAATTGAGATGGATATTGTTTACCAGAAGATAGTATATTATTATCATAAAACTTATTCTCTTTAAGATAAACCAAATAAGTACTAGACTTTTTAGCCTCATATACATATAAAGAAGGTGTTGTTTTACTATCTTTAATAAAACTTTCTTTTACTAGAGCAATACCGGCAATAAATAGTATTACGTTTATAAAGATAACTATTCCAGTTAATTTACTATTATTCTTTTCTTCCTTTTTATTCATTGTATCACCCTACTTTGTTTCTACGATAGCATCGGTTTTATTAAAATATTCATTTAGCCATACAGATGGAAATCCAATATATTTTATTTTAAATAAATATACACCTTTTATCTGACTTGTTTCTACTAAATTAATATCATAACTATCGTTAAAATCCCCTTTAGTTCTATATTTTACACTATTATTTTCCTTAACTACATCAACAATGCGATGAGTAATAATTTGATTATTTAATGTATAAACAATAATTGTTCCTTCTCTTAACTTTTCATACTGTTTATTATCTAACTTTTGATATATTATAGCATCTCCTCTTACATATACAGGAGACATACTATTAGATAATACAGCAACAGGTTCATATTTAAATAATCCTAACATAAAAGATACTAATAAGCTAGCAATAATAATTGTTGCTACATACCAAGCTTTATTAACCTGAACACTACGCTCATTTTTTATTTCTCTTTTAAAATAACGATACTTAAACAATAAATAAATAATAGCAGGTACTAAAACACCTAAACTTCCAATAATAAACCAATTAATATCGGGCACAATTGGTATTAAAATAAGAACAAACTGTATAATAGCTCTATAAATTAATGGTAATTTATAAGAACTCTTATATGCTAAATATGTATATATTAAACTACCTGCTAAAGTAGGTATAATAGTTGAACAAATATATTTAAATAAACTTTCTTTATTATTAAATAAACTTAATAAACTATTGTATTTAATCTCAATAAGGAAGAAAATTAAAACTACTCCTACCAACAATAACTTATTTTTTTTATTTTCGCTAACAATAATACCTCTCAAATATTCAATTCCAATAATAGGAATTATTATCTCAAAAATATTTCTTATAATAATTTTTAAACTATGTGAATATAAACTTTTTACAAAGCCAAATATAAATCCTATATAGAAATAAACTATTAAATATATAATAGTCAAGATAATCATCTTATATATTAAATATTTACTACTTTGTTGCCTTATATATTTATTTTTATATACATAATAAATATATCCAATAACACCTAACCATAATAATGGATTAATATATCTAGTAAAAATAATAGCATTACTAAATCTAAAATATATAGTTATAAGAAGAAGAACTAAAGATAAAATTATAATTTTTTTTTGTCTTATATTATTCATAATACTACAATTCTCCAATGCCTGCAAATAATCCTTTAGGCATAAAGTTAGAATCATCTGTACCTAATATAACTTTAAAACTAACACTTTTTCCAACCTCAATATTTCCTTCAACATAACATCCTTCTACAAGTTCAGTTTCACTCATATTTTTAATACTTAGTATATGATTTTCCTGATCATCATTAGTTTGATAAGCACATATTTGTTTTATTGTCGTATCGCCATAATAGAAAACACCACGCCAACTAGTTGTTTCAGTGGTACTATCATTTGTAATAGTTACATTATATTCATTATAAGGCTCTCCATTAACTTGAGCAGATACCAAAGTTATTTCAGAATCAAGCTTATATTCAGCCTTAGATATTCCTAATGACATATCCCCATCACTAATAATCTTATCTACGCCACCACAAGATACTAACTTAAAATTTTTCAAACTTTCTTCAGTTATACTATTATCTGTATTATTGAATAAAGAAAAACTAATTGTCCTAGATTCTCCAGCTTTTATTACATTATTATATTTAGATGGGGTTACATAATAATACCCTGCATCATCTTGAGTCAATTTACTCTGCCAATCATTACTAACTGAAGTATTAATCAAAGTACCTAACTTTAACTCCCAATAATTAAAATCGGTAGTCGAATTATTACTTATTGTTATATTTAAAGAGCCTTGTAAAGGTGATGTACTCCAAAAATTGGGACTATATGTTATATCAGCATGACACACTTCTTCTTTATCATCTTCAGGGTTTCCACCATTTGAATTAGACGTTATACCTGCACTACCATTTATATAATGAATACTACTCATTAAAGAATAACCAGTAACCATAATAAGCATAATTGGTAATAAAACTATTATCAAGATAAGAAAACTATTACTTTTTACAAATCTTTTTATTTTTCTCTTGTAGATTCGTCTCATATAAATTTCCCCTATAAAGAAAAGAAAAAAATATTTTTTTCCTTATCCTGCTTGTGTATATTGTACTAATCCAGTAATTGTTTTAGAAGTTACTTCTGGAATTGTTTCATATGATTCATCATATGTAGCCGTAACAGTCATAGTTGTTTTTGCTCCAGCTTCTAAAGATTTAGCAGGTTCTGTATGACTATATATAATTGCTGGTGAACCATCTAATTGTTCTGTAAAAGTAGTTCCTGCTAAAGTAGCAGCGATAGAACCTTTATTTTCAATTGTTACAGTATAAGTAACTGAATCACCTGGCTTAACCAAATCAGCATCAAATGTTGCACTAGTAGCATTAAAAGTTGGAGTACCTGCACTAGCAGAACCATTAACTGTAGTTGCTTCTATTCCAATGATTTGAACATCCCATTCTCCAGTAATTTCAGCACTACCATTTATTTTTAAATCAGTTGTAAATGTCGCATAACCTACAGACATTACCAAAATAATAGCTAATAATCCAACAACAAATAAACCTTTACTATTTTTCATATTATCCTCCTATCCTATCTTTATAACATGATTATATCATAATATGAATAAAATTGGCTACTTTTTTCAAACATTTTTTATTTTAATTATAAAAATTAATAAAATTAAAGAGAATTTTATTTGTTACTAATCCCATTTGTAAAGGACAATTAAAAACTAAATTTCTTTGAGTATTACTTATTACAATCATTTGACTTCCGGAGTTAAGACCATGTTTAATAACAATATTATGATTACCATAATAAAGTGGAAATTGCATAGTCTCTCCATTTTTTACTTGTCCTAAATAATAATTATCAGCATAAACATCATAAGCCACTAAACACCCAACAAAACTTTTAGGTCTAATAATAGTAATACTACCAGTTTCTTGTCCACTAACTTGATTAGGTGCTAAAGGATTTCCACATCCAGTGCAATACATAGCATTATCTGGATTACTCATACCACATTTTAAACAATTCATACTTAACCTCTATTCTATAAATTTATTATACTATTAATCTTATTAAGATGCAATTAAATTAGTAATCATATTTCTGATAGAAATAATTGATAATTGGTTTAACTGATAATTGTTTTTTACAAACTCTTTCTATAACTTCACTAGAATTATAAGCACCACCATATTGATATATTTTATCTGATAAATAATTTGTAATTAATTGAATATTTCCATCTTTTAATAATTCATCAATAGCTCCTAAATTTGTCTCTATATTTTCAAGAAACATTCCATCATATATAGTTCCTAATAAATATGATGGAAAATAGCCAAATTCTCCTTCTGACCAATGAACATCTTGCATTAATCCTTCAATATTATTTTTTATATCAATACCAAGATAATCCTTCATTTTTTGATTCCACATATCTGGCAATTCATCAACAGAAACATTATCTTTAAATATTGCACGTTCCATTTCATAACGAACAATTATGTGTAAACAATAAGTTAATTCATCTGCTTCTACTCTTATAGGCCCAACCTTTACATGATTTAATTCTTGTACAAATTCATCCAATGTTAAATTCAATTTCAATTTCTTCTTAATATCATCATAAATGGGATACCAGAAATTAATATTTCTTCCTAAAATATTTTCATAAAAACGTGACTGACTTTCATGTAAAGCACAAAGATTAGCAATACATTCATTTTCATATTGTCCTAATTCTTTATTCATTCTTTGTTCAAATAAACCATGACCACCCTCATGAATAATAGTTGATACAAAATCAACAGGATCATCAGTTTGTCTAAAAGCAATACGAACATCATCATAAGAAATTTTAGTTGTAAATCCATGAGGATAAATACCTAAAGCACCTCTTTTAAGATCAAAACCTATATATTCTAATAACATTTTAGCACATTCTATAAGATCACTATCTTTATATTTTTGCTTGTAATTTATTACATTATTATTGTTTTTTACTTTTCTTATTAGTGGTATTAAAGCCTCTTTCAATTCATTAAATAAAGAATCAATAAGTTCATTTGTTAACCCCAGTTCATGATAATCTAACATAATATCATACAAATCCTTATTTTCATCCATAAAACGATAATACTTTTTAGTTTGTTCAATAATATCTCTCAAATATGGTTTAAAAAGTTCATAGTCATTCTTTTCTTTAGCTTCACGCCAAATTTTATTACTAGTACTACATAGTGCTGTATATTCTTCAAAGAAATCAACTGGTATTTTCTCATTCAGAATAAAATTATTATATAATTTCTTAATATATTTTTGTTCTTCATCCTTTATTTTAGAAAACTCAGAACTTTTTAAGCATGCTTCAAGTATTCTTTTATATTCTATATCAGTTTGAAGTTTAAAAACCTCTAACTCTAACTTTGTTTTAACATCAATAAGATAGTTTAATGATTCTTGAGGTGCTGAAACATGAGCCTCCCAATCTAAAATATTAATTAAGTATTGTACTTCACTTATTTTACTTTGATACTTCTTTAAATCTTCTAATTCTTTCATATATAACATATCCTCCTTTTTATATTATACCAAAATATTAAACTATAAAAATAATAATTTGACACTAAAACGTATATATGTTAGACTTACCTAAGAAAGAAAGGTTTTCTTATGTATACTTATATCATTATTATTGGTATTATTTTATTTCTTATTCTAAGTACTATATTACCAACAATATTTTTATTTAAACGTATAAAAATAAATCCTAGTAATAATGTATTTAGATTAAAGTATTTAGGATTATATTGTTTAACAACAATTATATACATATTTATATTTATTATAAGTTTTAATATTTACTTATATAATTATCAAACATTAGATAATTGTGGTTTTTTATGTTCAAATTATACTAATTCTACCTTTAATATTATACTAGGCTTAAGTATTCACTTAATAAACAGTTTACTTTTTTATATATTATCTAAAAAAATAATTATAAAATTTCATATCGAAGGAAGTAAATTGAAATATTTAATACTAAGTATTTATACTGTCATAATTATTTGTATTTTTATTCTTAGCAACTTTGTTTTTGGAGGAATTTTAGGCCATTTTGTTATTAAGAATTCAATATTAAATATTATTAGATGGATTATTATATTCTTACCATTATTTATATGTTTTATAGACATTTTTATAATTGCTAATATAACAAAAAAGATCATAAATCAATGATCTTTTTTTGTACAAAGAAACATCTAAGAACGTCATTAAAACCAAAACAAAGACAATTCCTTTTTTATGAAATAAATAAGCTTTATTTTCTTTCATATTTTCTGTTCTAGGTATTATAACCTTTTGCAACAACAAAATCATATACAATCAATAAATATTGCATTATACTAATATTACTTTCAATTAAAATAATGATTATATATGTCCTATACTTAGTATTATATCATTTTTTATCTAATTCATTATTTATTCATTTCCTTTAAGACTTGATACCATATCAATATTTTTGATTTTTCTAGCAAGTAATTTAGATACCACATAAGATATAATAAATGTACCAATTGCTGCAATAATATATGTTCTAATAGTAATACTTGCTCCAAAATCATAATGTTCTTCTATAGCTGTTTTAAATAACCAATCTGTTAGATAATATCCAAGTGGTAACCCAATAATAATAGAGATAAATGCTATCCAATTATTTTGTTTAATAAATATATTTTTAATTTGTTTATCTTTAAATCCTAATACTTTTAAAGTAGCGAATTGATATTGTTTTTCAGTATATGAAAGGATTCCTAAATTATAAATGATTATTACTCCTAAAAGTACAGCTATTCCAATAATTAAAACCAACATAGTTTTCATCATTGAAAGCATTTTATTCATGCCATCTTTTAAATTTGCTATATTTTGAATAGTAGTAACATTTTCAATTTCTTTTACCTCATCTAAATCTCCTTTTATGTATATTGTATCTGGTATATATTCAATATCTAAACTTTCAAAATACTTTCTTGTCATTGTAACATTTTGATTTTGAGGATCTTTATTAAAACCAACAATTTTTGAGGTATAATATTTATCATCACCATAAATATGCCAAATTAACTCATCTCCTATTTTATAACCTTTAGTTTTAGCAAGTTTATATGTTACATACACTCCATCATCTTTATCAAGAGTAATAAATTTATCATTATTATTAACAAATCTTAAATATTCTTTAGCATCTGTAACTAAAATATTATTAGTTTCCCTTTTTTCACCATTTTTAATTTCAATACCATAACTCTTAGAAGTTTTAGACCCATATTTATTTTCTAAAGCTTTAACCTCATCTTCGCTTATATTTTCTTTTAAATTCATTTTATAATCGAAATTATAAAGATCATTAAACTGTAAATCTATAAAATAATTCATACTATCAAGCATTCCTAAAGCACATACTATTAACATAGTACATCCAATAACACCAACAATTCCCATAATTGTTCGCATTTTATTTCTAATAATGTCTCTTAAATTCCATTTACTTGAAAAACTAAGTTTTTTAAATATTCCTTTTTTAGTAATAGTTAATGTACTACTTTTAACATTTGGAATTTTAGTCCTTAATGATTCCGATGGATTTTCTTTTAAAATACTTCTTCCTGTAAAATAAGATATTAAAGACACACTCAATACAACTAATAACGATACTACAAAACTTCCACTATTCATAACTGGATGTCCATTTGGTATTTCAAACATAGACATTTCTAATCCAATAAATATATTACCGATAAAATAATAACCTAATATTAAACCAACAATACAGGCACAAATAGAAATCCATAATCCATATCCCATATAATGTAATAATATTTTTCTATTCCTAAAGCCTAGAGCTTTTAACGTACCAATTTGAACTCTTTCTTTTTTTATTACTCTAGTCATAGTTGTAATAACAGAAAGCATTGCTATAAATAAGAATAATCCAGAAAATACGCCTACATAAGTTTTTCCTTCATCTATTTCACCTTGATAAGTTAAATAAGAAGATGTATCTTCTATATTTATTATCGCCATAGCATTTTTTACATTATCTTCTATTTCTTCTTTAACTTTATCTCTTTTATTTACATCGTCAACATCTATCATTACATAATTAAATACAAGATAATCTTTATAATTAAAATTTTTATTAAGAGAATCAAATTTTTTTTCGTCTGTAACCTTCATTTCTTTCATTACTTTAGATTTTATATAATCCTCACTAATTTCATTTATAGAAAGATAAACAAAACCAAAGTCTTTTCTATCTGGATATAACTCCGATTCATCTTTTGTATCATATAAATGATCTGGTACATTAATAGTTGCTAATACCTTTTCTTTTAACTCTAATCCTTCATATTTAACAAGGATTGTATCTCCTACTTGTATATTATTTTCTTTAGCATAAAATTCATCTAACCATACACCAGATTTATTTACATCAAATTCTTCACCATCAATAATATAAAATTTTGATATATTATTTGATTCAATAAAGTTTATTAGTAATGTTTTATCATTATCTGTTGTACCAGTTACTGATAATTTTCTTTCTGCATATTTAACATTATTAATATTTTCAATTATTTCTAAATCCTCTTTAGTAAAATTAGTTCCTATTACATTTAAATCTTGTAAATTATTTTCAGTATAAAACTTATCAGCTGTATAAGTCATACCATCCATATATGCTTCTATTCCTGAATAAGCCATTATACCAATTAAAACCATTAGAAAAATAGTAATAAATTGAGATAAATTTTTCTTAATGTCTCTAAACATCTTTCTTTTTAACATATTACCATTTAACCTCATCTATATCTCTTGGATGTTTATTTAATTCATTCGATTCTACTTTTCCATTTTTAATACGAATTACTCTATCAGCAACATCGGCAATCATTGCATTATGTGTTACAACAATAACAGTAGTATCATTATCGGCTTGTTCCTTAAGAAGCTTTAATACTTCAGCACCTGTAATTGAATCTAAGGCCCCTGTTGGCTCATCGCATAATAATACTTTAGGATTTTTCATTACTGCTCTAGCTATTGAAACTCTTTGTT
This sequence comes from Roseburia sp. AF12-17LB, assembly GCA_963607615.1. Classification (GTDB taxonomy): domain Bacteria; phylum Bacillota_I; class Bacilli_A; order RF39; family UBA660; genus UBA5578. The sequence goes on along the minus strand of CAVDCT010000009.1, from coordinate 25,947 downwards.
GTTCTCCACCTGATAATTCTGAAGGAAACTTATCAGCATGCTTTAAAAGTCCCACACTTTTTAATACCTCTTTAGAATCCTTACTAGTATTAGTTACATCTTTTATAAGATTTACATTTTCTTCTACTGTAAGTGTTGGCATAATATTATAAAATTGAAATATAAAACCAACGTCATTAGCTCTATACCTAGTAAGTTCTTTATCATTTAATTTAGCAATATCATTTTCTCCAATTATAATACTTCCACTAGTAACCTTATCCATACCTCCTAATAGATTTAAAAGAGTTGATTTTCCTGCACCAGAAGGTCCTAAAATTACAACAAATTCACCTTGTTCTATTTCTAAATTTACTTCATCCAACGCATTAAAAGTTTTCTCTCCAATCATATAAGTTTTTTTTACTTTTTTTAGTTTAATTAAAGACACATTCATCACCTCTCTAAAATATGAAATATATATCACATTTATAATTATACTTGAATTTTCGGTTCTAGTCAATAAAATATGAATGATTTATCATATATTGTTGATTTTTTATCTTTTAAAAAGTATAATGTTTATACAAGAGGTGATTTAACATGTCTGAAACAAGAATTCCAACTCAAAAAAGAAGTATTGAAAAAAGAAATCGTATCATACAAAAGGGATTTGAATTAATGTGTGAAAAAGGATTTTATAATACAAATACTAATGAAATTGCTACTTTTGCTAATGTATCAACAGGAATAATTTATCAATACTTCAATGATAAGAAAGAGATTTTTATTGAGGGAATTAAAAATTATTCAGCAAGTATTATGTTTCCAATGTTAAATGTATTAGAAAAAGAAAAACTAGAAATAAGTAATTTAGATAAATTATTAGAAAAAATGATTAATAGTTTCATTGAAACTCATACCCTTTCTAAGAAGGCCCATGAAGAAATGATGGCCATGTCCCATCTTGATGATGAAATAGCTAAAATTTTTCAAGAACAAGAAATTGAAACTACTAACAGAATAGTTTCTATATTAGTTAACAACAATATTATAATTAATAATAGTAAAGAAAAAGTTCACATCATTATGGGAATAATAGAAAACCTTTGTCATGAAATTGTTTATCATCAACACAAAACAATAAATTATAATATTTTAAAAAAAGAAACAATAAATATTATTGAAAATATACTAAAAAAATAATAAAGCCTCATTACTTTAAGGTAATGAGGTTATTATTTGTAATTATCTATTATAATCAGTTATATCAGTGCCTAATTTTTTATATAAATCATCTACGGTCATTTGATTATCTATAATAGCTTTTAATTCCATATCAGTAGCACCGATTATCTCAATTAGTTTAATTTTAGTATCCAATATAGGAATATCATTTATTAATGGTTCATCAATTGTTATAAATCCTGTAATATTTGATTTAGAATCAGCATCCATACTAATAGCATTATTTGTTCTAATATATTGTGATGTAACAAATGCTTCATTTTTTTCTTCAATTATTCTAGATAATAATTTCAATATCTCGCAAACACAATTAATTTCTTTATCATCATTAATATTATCATTCATTTTCAATTTAAAAGTTAGTTCCATTTGGTATTTATCTTTCAATCCATGAGTAACAAAATGCCAATAATAATTTTGACTATATACACTAATACGTTTCAAAATACTATCATTTACTGTTATATCTTTTTTTGTAGGATAAATCTGATCTAAAATCTTATCTATCTCATCAATTTCATTCTCAACAACATCGTTTTGAATATTTTTAGACATTTCAGTAAAATTAGTATCTACACCATTAGGAATAGTATTTTGAACAGGAGACATATTATTATTTAAATTAGCTTGGTTCTCTCCCATTTCTAAATTTGTATTCTTTTTCTTAAATATATCAAATAATCCCATAACTACAACCTCCTTATTCTATATTATTATTTTATCACACTAAGAACAAAAGTCAAAATTTATTTTAACAACCTTATCTCACGATAAGTTTTTTTCTGTTTCAATGAAACTTTGTTTCTCCACAGACCAATATTGGACGGTCGCCGCCCTATTTTTTATCAATTTTTGAAATATCTAGTTCTTTCATATATTTTTGGATACCTTTAAACATGATATTAACACTTGTATTAACGTCTTTTCTTTTTTACTTTCTTTCTAAAAAGTAGTCATAAAATAACCCTATTGACTCCAAAGATTTTATAGATTAATTGTTTTTTATTTTAATTTGCATATATTCTAAATACATATCCTTTTGATTGTTTATCCGATAATATCACCTCTTGATAAACATATAATGTCATACAAGCATATGTTTGTAAATAGACTTTGATAAAAAAAACCACTTTCCTAATATATAAACAAAGAATAGTAGTTATAAAAAATTCAATAACAATTAATTATCTTTTGTTTCTAATCGTCCGATAACATATTCTTTTGTTTCGTCAAAACTCATATTTAAAATAACACTGATTTCATCATATAAATAATGTTCAGCTAAATCAAAATAATATTTATCTTTTTCACTAATTTTCTTTTTGTTGTCTAAACGATGTTTATTTCGTAAATATGTGGTTTTAATAATTTTAATAAGATTTTCATGCTCACCACTATCTAGTAATTCTTTATAACGTCCCTCTAAATGTCGATTATCATCTTCAATTATAGATATATCAGGTATTTTTTGAATCAAAGTTTCTACTTCTTCTTTGCTCATAAGATCCCTTATATATCCTAAACGATTATCTATTGGAACATCTATATGTAAAGTAGTATCTTTTATAGGAACTAATACATAATAATCTATTTGATTTAAGTGATTTTTTTTAATATCAATTATCTTACATACATCTCTACGATATATAATATATTCACCAATATTTTTCATATTTCCTCCTTAATATATAAAAAAAAGAATAGCTATACAACAGGACTTACGCCATGAATAGCTACTCGTTGTAATTAAATTATAACATATTTTTACACTTTTTTGTAAGTTAAAATTTATTTGTAAATAAAAAAAGTTATTTACCACTAACTAATAAATAACTATAAAACATTGATTAACGCATTAATATATATATAATATATAAGATATATAAAATAATCATTATTGGACCTTTTTTATTTCCAATACGATAATTTTTTAAAACAAAGAAGAAAACAATAATACCTACAATTCCCATAATAATAATATCTATAAATGTATCTAAACCAAATGATATTGGGCTAACAACACTAGATAATCCAAGAATAAAGAAAATATTAAAAATATTAGACCCAATTACATTTCCAATAGCAATATCACATTCTCCCTTTCTAGCAGCAACTACAGATGTTACTAACTCTGGTAAGGATGTTCCTATAGCAACTACTGTAAGCGCTATAACATTATCACTAACTCCTAAAAAGGACGCTATTTCTTTAGCACTATTAACAACTAATTGTCCTCCACCAACAATTCCAACTAACCCTATTATAATAAAAATAATATCTTTAAAATGAAACTCTCCTCGTTTTTCTTTTTTCTTAGTAGTTTTTTTAGCATCAAATAATAATGAATATAAATAAATAGCTAAAAAACACAATAATATCAATCCATCAGTTCTTGTAATCGTACCTGTTGTCTTACCAGTTAAAAAAAAGCCTGATGTCAATATAAATAAAACTAAATAAGAAAATAATGAATACACATAATCTCTAGCTATTACATTCCTTTTTGTTGTTAACTTTCCAAATAATCCACTTACACCTAATACTAATAATAAATTACATATATTAGAACCTACAACATTACCAATTGATATATCATTATTTCCTTTTAAAGACGCTATAATGCTAACTGCAGCTTCTGGAGCACTTGTACCAAAAGCAACAATAGTAAGTCCTATAATTATTGATGATATTCCTAAAGCACGTGCAATATTACTACATCCATCTACAAAAATATCAGCACATTTAACTAAAAGTACAAAACCTATCACAAGTAACATTATATTTAAAATCATATTCTCACTCCTTATACAAAAAGAGACCTATCTACAAATGTAGATAAGTCTCATTATTTAATCCATAGCCAGATAAAATATCGCGGTTGTTGACTATAGAACAAAATGTTTGCTAATTACTCCCTCATCAGTAAATTGATTATAGCACACATAAAAAATAATTACAATACTATTCTTTATAATCATAATCCCATAAACTTAGTTTCCCATTAATATATATAGGTTCTATTTTTTGCACATCTGCTAATTTAAAGCCATAACCATCCCAATCATTTGGTTCTTTAACAACTCCATGATATACCCTATCATCTATTTTACGTAATTCATCTTTTAATTCATTGTCAACATAAACGCAATCGGTAATTTTAGCTTTAGCTATAATACATCCAACTGGATAATCTAGATTTAAATACGAAAAACGCTTCATTGCTTCTTTATCTATACTTTTTCCAGCATGTATTAAAATATCACCACGATATTTAGTTTTCCATGTTCTAAATTCGTACTTTTTTAAGCCTTCTGCAATAAGAGTAGCAAATGGTTGTTTTATAGTTATAACCTTCATATTACACACCACAATTCATATATTATAATTTTTCAATATTTTTTATTTTCTCAATAATTTTATTATAACATAACTTTATATAATAACTCCTAAACTAACTAAATCTTCTTATAAATATTATGAAACATATAAACAGATGAAAAGATACTATAAAAAATTATTTAAGTAATATTATTAACAAAAAATCTACATTATAATGTAGACATTTTATTTTTGTATAAATATAATCATATTTCTTACATTTGTTCTAATTGCTTATTAAACTTTGTTTTTGTTTCTTCTATTTTTTGTTCTTCAGCTTTTTCTAAACAATACCAACCTTTTTGAAACATTAAATCAAACAAATCTCTTTGAATATTGCTTGTCTCTTCAAAAATCTGCAAATACGCTTCATATAAAGTATTATTACTTGCTTCATTCAATGCGTATGAATAATTATTTACCATATTTTTTGTCATTTCTAATACATCACTTAAATAATCTAAATCATTCATTTCTTTTGTATTAGGAACTTCTGTTTTAGGATTACTTATTTTATTATTCATTTGAACCTCCTATATTTAAACAATCAATTATATTTTGATAATGTTCTTTATACTTTTCAGAAATATAGCTTAATAATTCACTAACTTCATCATCATTTACATTTTCTAAATAACTATTAATCTTTTTAACAGCAATAAAATTCCAATTTAACATATCTTCTATATATGCTAAATCCTTAGTTGAAACCATTTCTGGTACTTCATTCATATTATCATTCCTTTCATAAATATAATGTGTATTTTTTTGTTTTTTTATACAATTAAAGATATAAGAAAAAAGACAACTTTATCAGTTATCTTTTGATTGCGATTAGTTGTGAGTGTGTTAGTTATCTTACTATTATTATCACTTCCTTTCATAATTTAATGATACCAATCAATTATGAACATCGTGTGAAATTTATATGAAGTTTTATTTTATTTCAAAATAAAATATTGTACCTTCTTTCAGTTTACTATCAACACCATAATTATATCCTAATGATATTAATGTTGATTTAACAATAGATAATCCCAATCCTGTACCATATTTATTTCTTTTATGCTGTTTATCAACTTTATAATATTTATCCCAAATTAATTTGATATTTTCTTCATCTATACCATCACCAGTATCAACTATTTCAACTCTGATAACGGAATCTTTTTTTATAACATTAATAGTTACTAATTTATCATCACCTGTATAGTTTATAGCATTATTTACAAGATTATAAATAACCTGTTCAAGCTTTCTTCGATCACTATTCACGACAATATTATCATCACTATTAATAACAAATTTAAAACCATCTTTTTTTAAGATATCAAATTTACTAATAATAGTATTAATTAACTTTTTCAAATCAAATTCTTCATATTCAATATTAATAACATTTGATTCTAACTTAGATAATTCCAAAATATCATTTACTAGTAAAGTTAAACGTTCTGTTTCACCCACAATAACATTTAAATCCTCATCACGTTTTTCTGTCTTATTAGCATCAATATCACGAGCAGCTTCAGCATAAGCGCGAATAAGTGTTAAAGGCGTCTTTAAATCATGGGATACATTAGCCATTAATTCTCTACGTAATTCATCAGTTTTTGCTAACTCTCTAGTAGCCTCATTTAATGTCGTACCTAATTCGTCAAACTCTAAAATATTTGTCTTATCATCAAATTTAACACTATAATCTTTTTGTCCCATTTTTTTCGCTTTATCATTTATTCTTATTATAGGAATAGATAATCTTTTAGATATAAAATAAGAAATAATGGTAGCCATAGATAATATTATAACAGCTATATAAATAAACTGACTTTTAAGCATTTTAATACTATCATCCAATGGAACTAGTGATGTATTAACAAATAAATAAGTACTATCATCCAACTTTTTCCCAACTACTAAAGTTTTATTATTATAGTTAGGATTAATAATTTCTGCTTTTTTTAAACTTTCATCATTTCTAATAAAATTAGTTTGAAATTCTAATAGACCTATATTACTTCTTGTCATACACTTGCGATCAACAGATCTGGAGCTGTATTCAATAATATTATTTTCAACTATTTCAATACAAATATCATTATTAATAGATATTTCATCGAACAAAGCACGATAATCTTTTTTATCATAATTACGAGATAAAGTATTAAGTGCTAAATTCAAAGACTTAGTTCTTGATATTTTATAAAAAGTATTTAAAAATAATATTTGAAATATCCATAGAAATAATAATAATGATATTGAAAAGATAATAAAATAAATAAGTATACTAGAAGATATTGATTTTTTTTGTGCCTTATTTTTCTTCAAATTTATAACCTACTCCTCTTATTGTTTTAATTAAATCACGATATTCTCCTAAATGACTTCTTAATGTCTTTATATGTGTATCAACCGTACGATCATCGCCAAAAAAATCATATCCCCAGATTTTTCCTAATAATTGTTCGCGAGATAACGCTATAGACTTATTCTCTATAAAATATACTAGTAATTCATATTCTTTAGGTGTTAACTCAATTTCATTTTCACCTATATATACAGAATGAGCTTTAGTATCAATTCTTAAATCCTTGTAAGAATAACTATCGGTTATTTTATTATCTCTTTTTAATATAGCTTTAATACGAGCAATTAATTCTCTAGGTGAAAAAGGTTTTGTTAAATAATCATCAATTCCTAAGTCAAATCCCATTAACTTATCATACTCTTCTCCACGTGCAGATAAAATAATAGTTGGAACATTTCGAATTTTTTTTATTTCACGATAAGCAGTATAACCATCCATATTAGGCATCATTATATCCAAAACAATAATATCTATATCAGCATTCTTTTTGAAAACATCAATAGCTTCAATTCCATCACTAGCTTCATATGTCGAATAGCCTTCATTAATACAATAATCTTTTATAATATTTCTAATTAAATCTTCATCATCCACAATCAAAACCTTCATAAATACCTCCAACAACATTATATAATAAAGTGAATTAATCATCAAATATTATTATAATATTAGTTTGTGAATTTTTCATGAAAAAAAGATACAATTGTATCTTTTTCAGAAGAAAGTATTTATCATCTTATAAATATAATTATATAAGAAGAAGTAAGTTTTTTAAGTAAGGCTTGTATAGTTCCCACTATTTTATAGAGAATTGTTTTGCGGAGGAGTTATTCCACAAATATTTATTAATTATATATTATATTTTTTCTTTCTTCTGTATATATAATAAAATAAAAATGTGAAAAATATATGAAGAAACTGAGAATTTATTGTCAAAATTTATTATAAATGTTAAAATCTAATATGTTAGGAGAAAAATTATGAAACGGAAAAAAAGATTCTTTATAAAAACAATATTTACCACTTTAACTCTTACTATAATATTAACATCCTCTCAACCACAAGCTTTAACTTCTTTACCAACAATCTATTATAATAATTATGATATTAATAATAATCCGAAATTTGCTTCTATAAATGGACAAGATATTTATATAATAAATAATAATAATTCTATAAAGTATAATGATAAAGATATTTTTATTATTGATTTAAGAAACGAAAAAGAAGACATTCAAATCATATCTTCTTATCGTATTAAAACCAACGAATTTAGAAAAGATATAATCAACATAATTTTAAAATATAATGAAATATACCCTGCAGAAACAGCATGGGTACGTTCAAAAGAGTCACTAAAAAAAGAATGGTTAATCCACAATATATTATATTATTTTAATTTGTATAGAGATCATACTAAAGATGTTGACTTTGAAAATGATGAAGAAAAGATATATAAATTATTATTTTTTAAATAACAGTCATAAAAATATATTTACAAATAACTAAAAATATGATATTATATATATATAAGTGGAGATAATCCACACTTAATAAAAAGGTTAAATAAGTTAAGATTTAGTCTTTTTATTTTTTTTATAATAAAACATCTAATCCCATCATGATAATAAATCCTAAAATAAAATATATACTTCCTAAATTAGAATTTTCATTAGTAGTTCCAGGCATTAATTCATTAATTACAACATATATCATAATTCCAGCAGCTGCTGCTAAAACAAATGGTAACAAAAAGGCTAAATAGTTAAACAAGAAAAACATTATAATAGCACTAATAGGTTCAACAATTCCTGATAATATTCCAAGCATTGCAGATTTAAATTTACTTAATCCAGCTTGACGATAATTCAAAGATATAGACGCACCTTCCGGAATGTTTTGAATAGCAATGCCAATTGTCAAAGCAAGAGCCGCTGACACTGTAATAACACTACTATTCTGATATGCATAAGTACTCATTAGTCCTACTGTCATCCCTTCTGGAATATTGTGTAAAGTCATAGCTATAAATAACATATTATTTTTTTTTGACTTTTTATCTGTATATTTTTTCACAAAATTATCTAATTTAATAATAATCCATATACCTGCTACAAAACCAATTAAAACGAATATAAAATTGGTACTATCTAAAGCTGGCATTAACAAAGACCAAATAGCTGAAGCAAACATTATTCCACTTGCTAACCCCAAACATTTATTTTCAGTTTTCTTATTAATTGTTGTCAATGCATAAACTAATAAAGCTCCAATAGATGTAGCAAAAAATATTAACATCGAACATAAAAAAACAAAACTAAAAGAATTCATAAATCACCTGCTATTATATAATATTAAAATACTTTCTATAGGTGATAAAAAAAAATCGAATAGAGAAAATTTTTCAATATAATAAGTGTTTTTCCCTCTCACACCACCGTACGTACCGTTCGGTATACGGCGGTTTAATTTGTAATCATATGAACTTTTAGGTAGTGGTCTAAGCAATTAATTAGACCTCTTTTATTTAATCTTTCTTTAGATATTGCAGTTTCCAATACTCTTGTGTGTGCTATGTGATAGTAACCTCTCCTTGAGTTTGCTGTAACATAAGCATCTCTATGGGGTATTCCTAACTTCCTAAGACAAGTGTACCTTTTTCTTATCCTCTTCCATTGTTTCCATATAATTACTCGCAGTTTTCTATGAATATTTGGGTCAATTTCTTTTGTTAATAAAGTTTTCATATCTGCAATTCTAAAATAATTTATCCAACCATATATTAATTGTTTTAATTTAAGAAGTCTCTCATCTAAACTAATACTTCTATTTCTTATAAGTATATCGTGTAGTTTAGTCTTAAACTTTTGGACTGATTTAATATGTGGTTTAGGTCTCCATATATTTTGATTAATTTTCTTATAAAATCCAAAACCTAAATATTTTATTTGATTTGGTCTTGCTATTTTGCTCTTTTCTACATTTACTTTTAGTCCTAATTTCTTAGTTATAAATGTTGTTATACTTTCCATTACTCTATTTGCTGCTTTTTCTGACTTTACCATTATTAAACAATCATCGGCATATCTAACAAAGTTAAGTCCTCGCTTTTCAAATTCTTTATCAAGTTCATTTAACATAATATTGGATAATAACGGAGATAAATTCCCTCCTTGTGGTGTTCCTTTCTTTGTTTCTTGAACGACGCCTTTTTCCATTACTCCACTTTGTAAGAATTTCCTTATTAGTGAAATAACATCATCATCTTTTATGGTTCTATGAATAATTGCCATTAATTTATCTTGATTAACTTCATCAAAGAATGATTGTAAATCAATGTCTACCATCCAATCGTAACCATCATTAAAGCATTCTAATGCTTTTATTACTGCTTGTTCACAACATCTATTAGGTCTAAAACCAAATGAACTATTGGAAAATTGTTCTTCATAGATTGGAGTTAATACTTGCACTATTGCTTGTTGTATTACTCTATCTATTACACTTGGTATTCCTAATTTTCTTAGTTTTACATTTTCCTTTGGTATATAGACTCTTCTTACAGGAAATGGTTTATATTTTCTATTTCTTATTTTCCATAGAATTTCTTCTTTATGTTCTTTTATATAAGAAAATAGTTCATCAACAGTTACTCCGTCAACTCCACTTGCTCCTTTATTCTTATAGACTTGTTTGTAAGCTAAGTTCAAATTTTGCTTAGAAAGTATCTTTTCTAAAAGTTCCATACTTGTTCCTCTCTTTCTATTATCGTGCATAAATTAACATCTTTTATAGGATTTATTATTTGAATACGTCAATTTATTACCTATTTATTTATTCTGATTTAATCTATTCCAGTATTAGTAGTTAGAACTACAAATTATTCAGTCCTTCCTAATTTCTTAGTACTACGACCTCTGCTGACTTCTTGCAATAAACCTTTTTCGGCCAATTTTCTTAATAGGTTTCTCCTTAATCGTTTGCAAGACCTCCCGTGGTAAGGCATATATCTTTCCTCGATTAGCTACTCACTTTACTACATAAAGTTACGAGTATCTTTTGGACTTTGATTTGTTTGGCAACCTTATCCGTTTATGCAGCCTTGTAATAAGTTTCTGTTCGTTAGCCCTCGATTTTGTTTCACACTTCCTTTAGCCCCAAGCCTCACGACTGATGCTTTGTGCTTCCCTAACACTTCGTCGATACCTACGCGTGTATTGGACTTTCAACAACCGGATATATGCCATGCACGGCACACCAAAAAACTATCAACAAATGTTGATAGTTTTTTATTAGTTTTTACTTTTTGCAGTTTTATTAGTTTTGGCTTTAGTATTAGATTTTGTTGTTTTTTTAGTTGTTTCTTTTGTAGACTTTGTTGTTTTATTAACCTTTTCAATCTTTGGCTTTTTTTCTTCTTTTTCAGTTTTACTTATATCTTTATCTTTCTTTTCTACTTTTACAACCTTTTCTTTTTTATCACTATTTTTAGTAGCTAATTCTTCATCAGCTTCAATCTTTTCGATATCAAATACTTCGACAACTTCCTTATCATCTGTTTCTAAATCAATAAAGAAACTAACTAAAGCAGCAAAAGCAGCTCCTACAAATGGTCCAACAACAAATACCCATACTTGTGATAAAACTTCTCCACCTAACCATAATGCAGGTGCTAATGAACGAGCTGGATTAACAGATGTTCCTGTTAAATTTATTCCTAAAATATGAACTAATGTTAATGTTAAACCAATAACAATTGGTGCTACTGAACTATTTTTCTTATCTTTAGTTACACCTAATACTGATAATACAAAAACAAAAGTTAAAATAATTTCAGTAATTAAAGCTCCTAGCATTGTAATTCCACTAGCAGCTTCTGAACCATAACCATTTTGACCTAAACCTATAGTTCTATAATCACCAAGTCCTGTAGTATTTAATATTAATATTAAAAGTGCACTACCAGCTAAAGCTCCTATTAATTGAGCTGCTATGTAAAGAATAAAATCTTTTCCACTAATTCTTTTATCTATCCACATAGCAAATGTTACAGCTGGATTAACGTGACAACCTGATATATTTCCAATAACATATGCAATTGCTACAATTGAAAGACCAAATGCTAATGATGTAGCAACTATGTCAGCTTTTGTTAATACAGCTACTCCACATCCAAATAAAACCAAAACGCAAGTTCCTAAAAACTCACAAAGATACTTTTTCATATATCTTCCTACTCCTTTCCTCTACATTTTAACATATTTAAAAAAAGATGTAAATATTTCTTTGATTTATAAAAGGATTTTCACTTTTTTATCACAAAAAAGCAACTGTTAAGTTGCTTAATCTATTCTTCATACGAACAAGAACTACATTTAACTTTATTATTTTTAGTTGTAAGCATTCCATCACATTCTGGACATTTTCTGCCAATTGGCTTATCCCAATATGCTGTTTTGCATTTTGGATAATTACTACATCCATAAAAGACTTTTCCCCTCTTACTTTTCTTCTCAATAATTTTAGAACCACAATTAGGACAATCACAAACCTCAATTACCTCTCTAGGCTCACTTTTTATATACTTACAACTTGGATAATTACTACATGCAACAAATTCTCCATACTTACCCTTACGAATAACTAATGGATTACCACATTCTGGACAATCCTCTCCTGTTTTTTGTGCCTCTTTTTTTGGCATAGCATCAAATGCTTCTTTTACTGATGGTTCAAACTCATCATAAAAAGTTTTAAGAATTTTTACCCAATTTTCTTCACCTTCGGCTATTTTATCTAAATCATTCTCCATATTAGCTGTATACTCAACATTGATCAAATGACTAAAACATTGTTGTAACTTATCAGTAATCTCAATACCAACACCAGTCGGAACAAACTTTTTGTCTTCCAATACAGCATAATTACGTTTCTTTAAAATATCCATAGTAGTAGCATACGTACTTGGACGACCAATTCCTAATTCTTCCATTTCTTTAATAAGTTTTGCCTCTGTATATCTTGCTGGTGGTTTTGTAAAATGTTGTTCATGCTCAATTGAATTGGCGATTAAAACATCATCCTTATTTATAATTGGTAATAATACATCTTTAGTATCTTCATAATCCTTATATACTTTCAAATATCCATCAAAAACCATAATTTGTCCAGTAGCTTTAAATTGATAATTATTATCATTTAAAATAATTGTAGTATTTTCTGTTGTCGCACTCTTCATTAAAGAAGCTAAAGCACGATAGTAAATCATTCTATATAATTTAAACTCGTCATTCGTTAAATATTTCTTTACAGATTCTGGAGTTCTATTAATACTTGTTGGTCTTATAGCCTCATGAGCATCTTGAACATTATCTTTTTTCTTCGATACTTTTACACTACCTACATATTCCTGACCATATTTATCATTTATAAAAGCATAAGTACTTTTTATGAAATCATTAGAAAGTCTAGTTGAATCTGTTCTCATATATGTAATAAGTCCCACAGTTTCACTTTCTAATTCAATACCTTCATATAGTTTTTGTGCAATTTGCATTGTTTTTTTAGAATTAAAATTCAATTTATTAGAAGCATCTTGTTGCATTGTACTTGTAATAAAAGGCATTTTTGATTGTTTATTTTTTAATTTCTTTTCAATATTTTCAACCTTAAACTCTTTGCTTAACTGTTTTAAAATATTGTTTACTTCTTCTTCATTTTTAATTTTAAGTTCCTTATGATCAAACTGAAATAGCTCTGCATCAAATGAATCAAACACGCCTTTGATAGTCCAGTATTCTTCTGGTATAAACGCTTCTATTTCTCGTTCACGATCAACAATAAGTTTAAGCGCTACTGATTGAACACGCCCTGCACTACTACCATCTGTTTTAGATTGAATTAACTTACTTAATCTAAAACCTATGATTCTATCTAGTATTCTTCGTGTTTCTTGACTGTTAACTAAATCTTGATCAATTTTTCTAGCATGCTTGAATGCTTCTTTAACTGCTCCCTCTGTAATTTCATTAAAAACTACACGTTCATAATCTTCATCTTTCAATTTTAAAACATCATACAAATGCCAAGATATAGCTTCTCCCTCACGGTCAGGGTCGGTTGCTAAATACACATGTTTCGCATCTTTAACATCTTTTTGTAATTCTTTAATAACACTTGATTTACCTTTCATAGGTACATAATCGGGTTTAAAATCATTATCAATATCAACACCAAAACCAAATTTTCCTTTAGTTGATAAATCTCTTACATGTCCCTTACTAGAAACTACTTTATATTCATTACCAAGATATTTCTCAATAGGTTTTGTTTTACTTGGTGACTCCACAATAACTAAATTTTTTTGTTCTGCTTTTTTTGACATAATTCACGTCCTTTTTTCCTATTTCTAATTTATACACTATAAAACTTTTTTTGTCAACTTTAAAAAATAAAATATTGCAATATATATTCCTCATAAATATAATAACTATTAAAATATATTAAAAATCAGTATAATTATTACCTTATTTTTTATATTATATACAAAAATCAGACCTTAAATAAAAGTCTGATTTATATAATTATTTACTAGCTACTGAATATAGATAATAATTATTTTCATTATTTAATTTAAATGTATAAGTCATAGCTTTTTTATCTACCTCTCCATCAGGTGAAGATATAGTCAAATCAGTTGTTACAATAATATCATTACCTGAATAATTGGCTTTAACATTAGTTTGTTTAGCACTAATACCCCCACCAAGACCAGGCTCATATATATAATAATTACCATATATTTGCTCTGTTTTAAATAAAGTAGTAGGATCATCAGTTATACCATATAATTTAGCTATTTTAGTAAAATCTGTTTTTAAAATACCCTCACAATTATCATTGGTAGCACAATAATTATATTGAGTTCCTGAAATTTTTGTCAACATATTATTAGTATCAGCATACAAATATGTCAATATGTGTTTTTCAGATGTACTAAGTTTTTCGTTAACAACACCTTGAACCGTGTACAGTGCAAGGTAATCCCAACCATCTTTATCTATTCCTAATATATTAGTCAAATAGTTTAATGTCTCTTGGCTTACTTCTTTTGGTTGTTCTTCTACATTACTTGTTTCATTACTATTACTTTCTTCTTGATTACTATTTTGATCAGATGATTTGTTATCAGATGTTATATCATTTCCTTCAACCATCTTTCCTACTTTCATACCAATATTAAAACTAGCTGCTATAATAAAAGTTACCCCTACTATAACAATAAGCCAATATAATGGACCATGACCCTTTCTTTTAACTTTTTTATATAAATTTTTAGAAATTTCTTCTTGATTATCTAAATTTTCCATATCCTACTCCTCCTATTATATATAATATCATAAATTGGAGAAAAATAAAATACTAAAACTTGCCACACTTACTACCCCAGGTATCAACTAAAACATTATCCTTATATATTTTTATTAGCTCACAGTTATTACTACACCCCGAACATTCGCTTCCTCTAGTAATAAATTCAATATTTGCTAAATCTTTTGTATAAACTTTATTAGTTTTATTTCTTTTGGATAAAATAGCTACTCCAAAGGCACCCATCAAATGTCCATTAGGATCAATAATAACTTTTTTACCTAATATTTCTTCAAAATATTTATGAACTCCTTTATTTTTTGAAACACCACCTTGAAAAATAATTGGTTCTTCTATTCTCTTTCCTTTACAAACATTATTTATATAATTAAGAACAACACTTCTACATAAACCTGCAATTATATCATCTTTAGTATAACCTATCTGTGCCTTATGTACTAAATCAGATTCAGCAAATACAGTACAACGAGCTGCTATTTTAACTGGCGTTTTACTTTTGTAAGCTATTTCTCCAAATGAATTAACATCAACACCTAATCTTTTAGCTTGACTTGATAAAAATGACCCTGTTCCTGCTGCACATAAAGTATTCATAGCATAATCAGTAACAATACCATTATTTATTAATATAACTTTTGAATCTTGACCACCAATTTCTAAAATTGTTCTAATGTCAGGATATAAAGTTAAAGTTCCGATAGCATGCGCAGTTATTTCATTTTTTATAACATTAGCATTTAACATTAGTCCAATTATTTTTCTTGCGCTACCTGTTGTCCCAATACCTTTTAATATATATTCATCTGGAATTTTTAAATTATTTAATAATCTTTTTGTTGCATCAATAGGACTACCATCCGTACTAATATAAGAAGATACAATAATTTTATTATTATCATCGATAACTACTCCTTTAGTAGAAATCGAACCAATATCTATACCTAAATAACAATTCATTTTTTCTTCCTCATTTCTAACATATCATAAAAAGCTTCTAATCTTGTTTTAATACCAGTCTCCGAAGTATTTAAATCCATACTAAAGAAAATAACAGGTACATCATATTCTTTAGCTACCTTACTAATAATTGGCATAGCACTTATCTCTGGTGTACAGAAAGACGATTTTATATGAATAATACCATCATAATCATGTTCACATAAATACTTTGTATGATGAATATTATCTAAGGCATCAGCACCCATTCGATATTTAATGAAAAAGTTTTTAAGATACCTTCTTACTGCTTTTTTCTTTCTAAATATTAAATAACTAGCATTAGTAAATCTTTTAACACTGCACCCCATAGATATCAATTCTTGTTCTATATTATAATTAGCTACAGGCTCCATTAAAGTATATAGTTCTCCTATTAATCCAACTTTAATAACATCCTTTTTCTTCAACCTTACTTTCTTTATTTCTTTTTTATAATAATGATATTTACGTTTTAAATCAATAAATCCTTTTACAGTTAAAAAGTCATCTAAAATTCTTTGTCTTAATTTATTAAAACTTCCCTTTTCTATTTCATAGCAACTATTAAGACGAATGTAATCAGCAATTTTATCCATATAAGTAACCATTTTAGCTGTAACTAAAAAATAATAAACAAACTTCAAACGATTAATTTTATATTCTTTAAGTAATTTACTTACATTAATTGTTTTTCCTCCACTTATAAAATTAATCAATTTAAATTTATAACCTAAATTTTCTAATATTTCTCTTTGTAATTCGTGATAATAACCATATCTACATCCACCGCCAAATTGAATAATTGTATCAGCACCTTTATCTAATGCTTCAATCATAGTTCCTAAAGTATATTTAAATGGTGTACAAACAAAATCAGGACTATTTTTAGCACCCAGTTCTTTAGTTTTACTAGTTATTTTAGGTGGATATACAATATCTGTGTCTTTTATTAATTTTCTTAACAAGTATTTAGTTGGTACATCATAACTTCCCATTAAAGGATAGCTAATTTTCATATATTATATCTACAAAACTTTCTATACGTGTCTCAATACCTGTTAAAGAAGAAATATCATCAATAATAATATTCAAATATGGTTTATTTATTTTACGCATAACTAACTCATTTACAAGTGAATCTAATCCACAAGGAAAAGATGATAGAAAAATTATTCCCTCTACATCTTCAGAAAGTAAGATACTACCAATTGACTCTTTACTATATTTCCAATAAAGATTAGGCGATAATTCTAAAGCTTTTTGATTTGTAACTTTACTATCAAACTTATCACATCTAATTATTTCTAAATCATATTTTTCGAGTTCATCAATAATTGGTTTGCCAATTAAATTATCATATGTATTATAAGGATGTGATACCAAAAGAACCTTATGAGTATTAGGTTTATTTAACATTTCACATTGCAATTCATTCTGCTTTTTATCACACATATCACACTTTCTTAAAGCATAATAATAAGCATTCTCTATATCATTACTAGATAAATTAATAATATTTCCCATTTTAATTAATTCATTCAAAACATTAAATTCTTTAATATTATAATCTAATATCTTAACATCAAATAAATTATTAACTAAATCGTAAAGTCCTAAAAAATTAGTACAAGTTTGATTATCAATACCATCATTTTCAATTCGTGGGATTAAAATATAATCGCATTTGTCTTTCAAATAATCTATATGTCCAAAATAAACTTTTAAACTTAAACACATTTCATCGTTAGAAATATTAATACCTCTATTTAAAATATCAATATTGGTTTCTGGACTATAAACTATATCTACATCTAACTTCTCAAAAAAATATTTCCAAAAATTATTAAAATAATAATACGTTAATGCTTTTGGTATTCCAATTTTTACTCTATCCACTATATCACCAATTAATTATATGTTTAAATATTAATTTTATTAATAAAAAAACTTCACATAATAAAAATGTGAAGTTAAGTATTATTATATTATTAATAAGGTAAATAGAATTTTGCAATTTTCCAACTACCATTTTCTTTTTTTATTATAAAATCAGCATCAGTTGTTGAAGTTTTTCCAGTACAATCGCTATTATTTACTGAAGTGGAACAATATGTAGAAGTAGCAGTAAACTTTATTTCATTTTCTTTTTTATCTACAATTTTCAATGTTGTATTCATATATGATATATCAGTTCCTCTTCCACATGATGATGGATCATAGTATTTACCATTTTTATATACAAAGTTAGCTGTTTCTTTTTCTTTAAAACTTTTAGCTGTATTACCACCAATTTTTGAACTTATTAAATTATCATTTGTAAAATGAGAATTAACTTCATCAAAGTTAGTAATTGCTATTCCATCGGAATCTTGATCGTTGTTATCATATTTATATTCGCCACAAAAAGTTGCTGACGAAGCATATTTCCATTGTTCATTTCCTAATTCAAGTGCTTCTTCATCACTTAATAGATTATTTGTATTACTATTTAAATTACTATCAGTATTACTTGTCTCATTACTATTATTATCTTTATTGCTTGATTCATTATTATTAGATGTAGTAGTACTATCATTTCCTTCAACAATTTTTCCAAACTTAGTTCCTAAATTAAAACTAGCTGCTACTATAAAAGTTACACCAACTATTACTATTAACCAATATATTGGTCCATGTCCTTTATGTTTTTTATTTACTTGTGATTTACTTTCTTGTTCATTATTATTTTCCATTTCATTATCCTCCTATTTATGTACTAATTTTATCAAATATTTCTTTTAATTACAATAATAAAAAAATTAGATACATATTTAGTAAAAAAATGTAAATATTATAAAGGGTGATAATAATGCAAAAAATTAAATGTAATGTTTATGATTGTTCACATTGTAATTGTGATAATGATGAATGTAAATTAACAGAAATTAAAGTTTGCAATTGTAATGATGACGAGAATAAAGAAGCAACTATGTGCGATAGTTATAAAAATAAAAATTAGATATTTATAGTGTAAAAAAACACGTTAAGTATATTAAAACTTAACGTGTTTTAATTAGTGACAAATTATACCTTATATGATATAATTATATAATGATTTGGAGCTGATGATATGGAATTAAGAGAACTCACAAACGAAGAGTTTAATAAATTTACAAATAACTATTCCCTTTCCTCAATTTATCAAACAATAGAATATGGGCTCGTTATGAATAAACAAAAATATGAATCTATATTTTTAGGATTAATTAATGATACTAATGATATTGTTGCAGCTTCGTTAGTACTAATCGAAAAACTCGGTCAATTTAAATATGCATATGCACCAAGAGGGTTCCTAATTGACTATACAGATAATGATTTACTAACTAACTTTACAAATGAAATAAAAAAATATTTACGCAAAAAAAATGTTATTGCTATTAAAATAAGTCCTCTTTTAGCTAAAACTAAATTTACACCATCTATTAATGTTACTTTAGCAAATCCATCATATGAAAAAGTATTTTCTAATCTTAAAAATTTAAAATATTATCATTTAGGTTATAACAATTATTTTGAAGCATTTAAACCTCGCTTTGAAGCTGTCGTTGAATTAAATCAAAATGTTACAGAAATGTTTAATAAGTTAAATGATGACTTTCAAAGTAAAATTCGTATGTGTGATTTAGCCGGAATACGTATTTATAAAGGAAATGAAAAAATTCTAGATTATTTATATGAGCAAGTATCTGAAGATAAAGAATATATTAATGATATATATTATTATTTTAATAGAAACGGAAATGTTGATATTTTCTTTGCTCAACTTGAAACAAAAGAATTTCTTATTAATACTCAAATAGAATATCAAAAGCAAATAAATATATGTAATAAAATCACAGATGAACTTTTCAAAAATCAAGGTAAAGCTAATAATGATTTAATTAATCAAAAAATTATAGAAGACAATAAATTATCTAATATCAAAAAGCAATTAGTATATGCTACTAAATTATTAAAAAATAATCCTTATGGTATTATTATTGCATCTGCTATGATAATTAAACACGGAAGCCAACTTTATTTAATTATGGATGGTATTAATGAAGAATATAAACATTTTTGTCCTAAACATTTATTAATTTGGAAAATAATAGAAAAATATTCGTTTGATGGATACAAAGAATTAAATCTAGGCGCTATAACTAACCCAACTATGGAAAAAAATGAATATCAAGAGTTAAATGATTTTAAACTTAATTTTAATGCTAGCGCTATTGAATATGCTGGTGATTTTGAATTAGTAACAAACTTTCCATTATATACTCTATATCGCAATTCAGCACCTATTAGAAAAGTACTAAAAAAGTAAACTATGATAATTCATAGTTTTAATTTTTACTAAAATCACAAAAAAAGTAAATCATAAGATTTACTTTTTTAATACTATTCAATAACTTCAGAAATATTTCCTGAACCAACTGTTCTACCACCTTCACGAATAGAGAACTTAGTTCCATTTTCGATAGCGATTGGAGCAATTAATTCAACAGTCATTTCAACGTTGTCACCTGGCATTACCATTTCAACACCTTCTGGTAATTCAATAACACCTGTAACATCAGTTGTTCTGAAATAGAATTGTGGACGGTAATTTGAGAAGAATGGAGTATGACGTCCGCCTTCCTCTTTACTTAATACATAAACTTGAGCTTTAAACTTAGTATGTGGTGTAACACTACCTGGTTTAGCTAATACTTGTCCACGTTCAACTTCCTCACGAGCAATACCACGTAATAATACACCAGCATTATCTCCTGATTCAGCATAATCTAATTGTTTACGGAACATTTCGATTCCTGTAACAACAGTCTTCTTAGTTGGTTTTAATCCAACGATTTCAACTTCATCATTAAGCTTTAATTGTCCACGTTCAACACGTCCTGTAACAACAGTTCCACGACCTGTAATTGTGAATACGTCTTCAATTGGCATTAAGAATGGTTTTTCAGTATCTCTAACTGGAGTTTCAATCCAACTATCTACAGCATCCATTAATTCCATGATTTTTTCTTCATATGCAGGATCTCCTTCAAGAGCCTTTAATGCAGAACCACGAATAATTGGAGTATTATCTCCATCGAAACCATATTCATTTAATAAATCACGGATTTCCATTTCAACTAATTCTAACATCTCTTCATCGTCAACCATATCACATTTATTCATGAATACTACCATACGAGGTACACCAACTTGACGTGATAATAAGATATGTTCACGAGTTTGAGCCATAGGTCCATCAGTTGCAGCAATAACTAAGATTGCTCCATCCATTTGAGCAGCACCAGTAATCATGTTTTTAACATAATCAGCATGTCCTGGGCAATCTACGTGAGCGTAGTGTCTCTTATCTGTTTGATATTCAACGTGTGAAGTATTAATTGTAATACCACGTTCTCTTTCTTCAGGTGCTTTATCGATATTTGCATAATCTACGAAATCAGCATAACCTTTTTTAGATAGAACATTAGTAATAGCAGCTGTTAAAGTTGTCTTACCATGGTCTACGTGTCCAATTGTACCAATGTTAACATGTGGTTTTGAACGATCATATTTAGCTTTTGCCATATTTTTTTTCCTCCTTTAAATTAACATACAATAATATTATATCCGATTACTATCTAAATAGCAATACCTTTTTTTGCTAGAAACTAGCAGTTTAATACTAGTTTCCGCCATTCTTTTTAATTATTTCTTCAGCAATATTTCTTGGTACTTCTTCATAATGATCAAATTCCATTGTAAAGTTTCCACGACCTTGCGTATTAGATCTTAATGAAGTTGCATAACCAAACATTTCTGAAAGTGGTACCATTGCATCAATTGCAAGAGCATTACCACGAGATTCTTGTCCCATTGGACGTCCACGACGAGAAGTAATATCTCCCATAACATTTCCTAAATATTCATCTGGAACAATAACTTGAACTTGCATAATTGGCTCAAGTAAGATAGGTTTACATTTATTTTTAGCTTCTTTTAAAGCCATAGAAGCTGCAATTTTATAAGCCATTTCTGATGAGTCTACATCATGGTAAGAACCATCAAATAATGTAGCTTTAACATCAACCATAGGATATCCTGCTAAAACACCAGTTTTTAAAGCATCTTGTAATCCCTTATCAGTTACTGGTATATATTCACGAGGAACAACACCACCAACGATAGCATCAACAAATTCATATCCTTTATCTGGATTTGGTTCAAATTTGATCCATACATGTCCATATTGTCCACGTCCACCAGATTGTTTAATATACTTACCTTCACACTCTGCTGCTTGAGTAATAGTTTCACGATAAGAAACTTGTGGTTGACCAATATTAGCCTCAACACCAAATTCTCTTTTCATACGATCAACAATAACATCTAAGTGTAATTCACCCATACCAGCAATAATTGTTTGTCCAGTTTCATGGTTAGTAGTTGCTCTAAAAGTTGGATCTTCTTCAGCTAATTTTTGAAGGGCTATTGCCATCTTATCTTGATCATTTTTTGACTTAGGTTCAATAGCTAATTCAATAACTGGTTCTGGGAATACCATAGATTCTAGAATACAAGGTTTCTTTTCATCACATAAAGTATCTCCAGTTGTTGTATTCTTAAGTCCTACAGCAGCTGCTATATCACCAGCAAATACTTCACTAATCTCTGTACGAGTATTAGCATGCATTTGTAAAATACGTCCAACTCTTTCTTTACTGTTCTTAGTAGCATTTAAAACATAAGAACCACTTGTTAAATGTCCTGAATAAACTCTGAAGAAAGTTAAACGTCCAACATATGGATCTGTCATAACTTTAAATGCTAATGAACTAAATGGTTCACTATCTGATGGATGTCTAACAATTTCATTTCCATCAAGATCAACACCTTTAATTGATTCAACATCAGTTGGCGCTGGTAAATAATCAATAACAGCATCCAAAGCTAATTTAACACCAATATTTCCTAAAGCTGTTCCACACATTACAGGGAAGAACTCAGCAGCAAGTGTTCCTTTACGAATAGCACGTTTAATTAATTCAACGCTTACCTCTTCACCCTCTAAATATTTTTCCATTAATTCATCATCAAACTCTGCAACAGCTTCAATTAAATCTGTTCTCTTTTGTTCAACGATATCTTTTAATTCTTCAGGTATATCAATAACAGTTGGTTCCTCATGTTGTTCACCATTATAATGATAAGCAGTACGAGTAACTAAATCGATAATACCATCAAATTCATTTTCAGCACCAATAGGCCATTGAATTGGCTTTGAATTTACGCCTAATCTACTATCAATTGTAGATAAACTATATTCAAAGTTTGCTCCCATTTTATCCATCTTATTACAGAAGATCATTCTAGGAACCTTAAATTCACTAGCTTGACGCCAAACTGTTTCTGTTTGTGGTTCAACTCCTGCTTGCGCATCTAAAAGTGCTATTGCACCATCTAATACACGAAGAGATCTAGATACCTCAATTGTAAAATCTACGTGACCTGGAGTATCGATAATATTTAAACGATTACCAGCCCAAAACGCAGTTGTAGCAGCTGAAGTTATAGTTATACCACGTTCTTTTTCTTGCTCCATCCAGTCCATTTGTGATTCACCATCATGTGTTTCACCAATTTTATGGGTTTTACCAGTATGGAATAGCACACGTTCTGTAAAGGTTGTCTTTCCAGCATCAATATGTGCCATAATACCAATATTACGAGTTTTCTCTAAACTATATTCACGAGCCATACTTTATTTCCTTTCTAAAATTACCAACGGTAATGAGCAAATGCTTTATTAGCTTCTGCCATTCTATGAGTTTCTTCACGTTTTTTAACTGAAGCCCCAACACCATTAGAAGCATCAATAATTTCGTTAGCAAGATTTTCAGCCATAGAATGACCTCCACGTAATCTTGAATATTGAGTTAACCAACGAAGTGCTAAAGCTTGACTACGCTCTGGCTTAACTTCAATAGGCACTTGATAGTTAGCACCACCAACACGTCTAGATTTAACTTCTAATGCTGGCTTAATATTTTCCATAGCTTTTTCGAAAACTTCCATTGGATCTTGATTAGTTTTCTCTTTTACCATATCAAATGCTTTGTATAAAATTGTTTGAGCCTTACCCTTTTTTCCATCCAACATTATACTATTAACTAACTTAGTAACTAATTTAGAATTGTATATTGGATCTGGTAAAACGTCTCTTTTTACTGCACGTTTTTTACGCATTTATTTTCCTCCTTTTCTCTATTAACTATTTACTACTTTTTTTAGGTTTCTTAGCACCGTATTTAGAACGTCCTTGACGACGATTCTCAACACCAGCTGTATCTAATGTACCACGAATAATATGGTAACGAACACCGATAAGGTCCTTAACACGACCTCCACGAATCATTACAACACTATGCTCTTGTAAATTATGTCCTTCACCAGGAATATAAGCTGTAACTTCCATTCCATTAGAAAGTCTAACACGGGCATACTTACGTAATGCTGAGTTTGGTTTCTTAGGTGTCATTGTTCCAACACGAGTACAAACACCACGTTTTTGTGGAGCGTTTTGATTAGTTTGTTTTTTATCTTTGCTGTTATATCCAATTCCTAAAACAGGTGATTTACTTTTTCTTGTCTTATTAGTTCTACCTTTTCTAACTAATTGATTTATAGTTGGCATAAATATCTCCTTTCTTTACACACTACCAGGTGTTTCTTTTTTACTCTTAATTAAAGATTTGCCCTTGCAAATCCAAATTAAAACGCATAAATAATATAACACTAATTTATGCGTTTGTCAACAAATTTTTCTCCTTATTTTATATATTTACTTTTATAGTTTCTTACCATTTATATTAATAGAGTTTTTTTAGTTTCATTATTACTATTTTTATTACTATCAACCTCAAAATCATCAATGTAAGAACTCAATTGTTCTATCATATTTTCCCTATAAATTTCTACGGGTCTCAAGTAAACATCTAAATCCTCTTTATGAATTAATGCTGAACACAATTTAGTTATAGATTCCTCATTCATATATTTAATAATATCTCCAAGTTCATAACCATCTCTTTTAAGTGCTACTAACAAACTCATAACCTCATCACTTATTAAATAATTTGTTATACCACTAATGTCGATATTATCCCTTTTAGCATTCATTAAAATTTTTAATTGTCTTTCAGATAATCGTGGATCAACTATATCACTTACATCAATCCCCTCTTTAATAGCATCTAAAAGTAATTTAAGATTATTAATTGGTAATAATGGATTAGTAACAAAACTAATATCCATTCCACTTTTTCTAGCACATACTAACAGATTCAAACTTTCTCTTTCAAATCTTGGATCACACAAATCTCTAATATCAATTCCTTTTTCCATTGCTTCACCTAAAATAGTTAATTGTTCAATAGTTAGTTTTTCTAAATTATTCATATTTTTCCCCCTTAATTTTTTTATTATTATACATAAAAAATAAAAAAATGCAAATTAATTATATAATGGGTGTATTATAAATAGTGTTGGTGAAAATTTTACCAATGCTATTTTTATTTAATAAA
>CAVDCT010000008.1:0-78170 GCA_963607615.1 Roseburia sp. AF12-17LB | reverse complement strand
AGGATGATCTTTTCAACCATCCTTACAAACAATTCATTTATCAAATTTATTGTTACCAACACTATTTGACAAAGAACCGAAATAATTACTTCTATGTGTGATATGATAAAGCATCGAGGACCTGATGATTTTTCTTATTATGTAGATAAGTATGTAGCATTAGGCTTTAGACGTTTAAGTATTATTGATTTAAAGAATGGCCGACAACCAATAAAAAATGAGGATGAAAATTTAGTTATTACTTTTAATGGAGAAATATATAATTATCAAGAATTGAAAAAAGATTTAATTAAGCATGGACATATTTTTAAGACGAATACAGATACGGAAGTAATTATTCATGGTTATGAAGAGTATGGTGATGCTATTGTTACTAAATTACGTGGAATGTTCACTTTTGTAATTTGGGATAAACAAAAACAAACATTATTTGGAGCAAGAGATCAATTTGAAATAAAAAGTTTTATAGTACATCCTGAGTTTAAAAAAGAATTAAATCAACAGGCGTTAAAAACTTATTTAACATTTCAATATTCAGCTTTAAATGAAACATTCTTTAAAAATGTATACCGTTTAAAACCAGGATGCTATTTTAAATATATAGATAACAAATTAACTATTTCTTCTTATTTTGATTTTAATTATGATAAAAAAGAAGAAAGATTAGAAGATGTTATCGATGATATTAATCAAACAATGAAGGAGTCTGTTAAATATCATTGTATTAGTGATGTTAAAGTAGGTTCTTTTTTATCTGGTGGTGTTGATTCTAGTTATATAGCAGCATCTTTGTTACCAGATACTACTTATTCTGTTGGATTTGATTTTGAAAAATTTAATGAGACAAATGAAGCTAAAGATTTGTCAGATTTATTAAAAATAAAAAATAAAAGAAAGTTAATAAATGATGATGAATTTATGGAAGGCGTAAAAATGGTTCAATACTATTCAGATGAACCTCATGCTAATTTATCATCAGTAGGATTATATTATTTATCATCATTAGCTAGACAGGATGTTAAAGTAGTATTAAGTGGTGAAGGAGCTGATGAATTATATGGTGGGTATGATTTTTACAATCAATCTAAAACTTTTATTAGATATAGAAAAATACCAAAGATAATAAGAAAAAGCATTGGTAATTTAGCCTCTAAATTACCCGACATACGAGGTAAGCAGTTCTTAATTAAAGGTGGTAAAGATATTGAGGATTATTATATTGGACAGGCATTTATATTCGATAATGATGAGAGTAATAGTATTTTAAAGAAAAAATATCAAACAAATATTAAATATCAAGATATAACAAAACCATACTTTGATAAGGTTAAAAATAAGAGTGATTTAGTTAAAATGCAGTATTTAGATATGAATTTATGGTTACCAAATGATATTCTTTTAAAAGCCGACAAGATGACTATGGCTAATAGTTTAGAACTTAGAGTGCCTTTTTTAGATAAGGAAGTATTTAAACACAGTATTACTATAGATGATAAATATAAAATAAATAATGGTATAACTAAATATGTTTTTCGTAAGGCATCAAAAAAACTTCTACCAAATGAATGGTCTAATCGTAAGAAAAAAGGCTTCCCAGTATCATTTTCTATATGGCTTAAAGAAGATAAAATTTATACAGAAGTGAAAGATATATTTAATAGTGAATATGTTAAAGAATTTTTTGAAGTAGACAAGATAAATAAACTATTAGAGGATCATTATCATAATAAAAAAAATAATGGTCGTAAGGTATATACTATTTATTGCTTTCTTCTTTGGTATAAAATATATTTTATTGATATGTAGTAAAAGAGTAGACGAGAGAGTTTACTTTTTATATAATCTTATATAAATTTACATTACTAATAATATATGTTAGAATATTTTCTATTACGAGGACTATTTATATGAAAAAATCAAAATATAAACTTTATTATAAAGGGAAAAAGGTAAAGATAGTTCTTCCTAAAGAGAATTTAGTTGATTGTGGGACTGAAGGGGATGTTTACTATTACAAAGATGGTTGTATAAAAATATTTAAATGTAAAATATCTGATTCTAGTGCTTCTGTGCTACAAACAATTAAAGTTATTAGAGATCCAAATTTATATTGTATTCATAATTTATACTATGATAGTAAAGCTCTTACAGCACATGTTAAAGCATATGATATGGATTATTATAAAGAAGAAAAACTTAATGTTTTAACAATGCCTATGGACTATAGTTTAGATAATTTTCATGATTTATGTAAATTGGCAGAAAGACTTTCATTATATAAAATAATAGTTAATGATTTACATGAAAAAAATGTTATTATGCAAAGAAATCGACTTATTGTTATCGATGCTGATAGATGGTTTAAATGCGATACATTTAATTATGATTATTTAGTGTCAGAAAATTATAGAGCTATAGTTCACTTATTAATGCGTTTATATTATAGAGAATTAGTAAATTTTGGTAAAATAGAACCCTTAGAGTACAACATTTATGATAAAGTTTTAGGAAATTTAGAAAGTATTAAAGCTCAAAAAATATTCCAAGAATTATCAGGATATAAATATCCAATTGATTACATTGAAGCTAAAGTAAAAAAGTTAAGATAAGAATCTGTTGAAAAAGGTAACTTTTGTTAGCTTTAAGTTATATAAAAAAGAAGGAGAAAATTAATTGTGTTAGCTGTGGTACTATTTATGCGAAAGTTATATTTTCAAGATATTAAATATACAACTAGCATCTTCTTAAAAATATATTAAGGATATAATAAATTATAATATGTATAATATTAGTGAGTGTTTTCATAGTAATTCAGACTCGGTAAAATGGTACATATTTTATGAAGTATTATATAGAGTATAAAGTTAATATTTTAATAAATATCTATGATAGGTATTGACATATTTCAACCTATAGATTACTTTATAAGTAAAATTAAGATATGTTAAAAGCGTTTTTTACATATTTACTCTTTTCTTTTATTAGTGTTATAATAATAAGGGAGGTAGAATATGAAATGTGTTGCAATTAAAGATGTTAAACAATTTGAAGTAACAGATATTAATGAACCAATTGCTAATGGTAAAGACGTTATTATTGATGTGAAAAAGACAGGAATATGTGGTTCTGATATACATTATTGGGTAGGAGGAAATCCTAAAGGTTTAGTTATGGGACATGAATTTTGTGGTGTAGTAACAGATCCTGGTAATAGAGATGATTTGAAAATAGGTGATCGCGTTACAGCATTACCAATTTCTCCATGTGGTACATGTCCAGCTTGTTTAAGTGGTAATCCACAATATTGTGCTATAACATGGAATCAAGCTGTAGGGCTTTCTTTAACTAATCCAGGAGGGTTAGCACCAAAACTATCAGTTCGTTCTGATATGGTATGCAAAGTTCCTGATCCGATGACTGATGAAGAAGGTGCTATGGTAGAACCAACTGCTGTAGGCTTACATGCAGTTCATTTAGCAGATATAAAAGTAGGAGATAAAGTTTTAGTTGTTGGTGGCGGAATTATCGGTCTAGTTTCAGCTATGCTTGCAAAAAAAGAAGGCGCTAGTTTAGTTATTGTTTCAGAAACAAATTCTGCACGTGGAGAAAAAGCTGTATCTTTGGGTGTAGCTGATGAATGGTACGATGCTAAAGATCCTGAAATGGTATCTAATTTGATGCAAAAAATTAATGGTGGATTTGATGTTGTTATTGAATGTGTTGGAAATACACCAGCTGTTAATAGTGCTCTTACTTTAGTTAAACAAGGTGGAGAAGTAGTATTAGTTGGTGTATCAACTGAACCAATATCTATGTATTCTGTTATGGCTGTTATGAAAGAATTAACTATAAAGGGTGCTATTGGATATACTAAGGAAGAGTTTAAATCATGTATTGATTTAATTGCTAATAAGCAAATTGATGTTATGAAGTTTGTTGATGATGTTGTGCCACTTGAACAAGTACAAAGTGCATATGAAAGATTAACTTCTGGTACAGATAGTGCTGTTAAGATATTAGTTGATCCAAATATTTAAAAATAGGTGCTAATTATTAGCATCTTTTTGTTTATATTAAAAAAATCTGATAAAATATTAATAGGTGAGCATAATGAATGAAAGTAATTGGATAAATATAGAAAATAAATTAAAGAAATTAAATCGAAAAATATTCGAACCATATGAAATTTCAAAATTGACAGATTATGAAAAACGTAGAATAATTTTTGAATATTTATGTGATCATTTGCAATATGATTACCATCTATTAGAACAAATAAAAGAAAATACTGAACATTCAGTACCAATAGTTAGAAATCCCTATGATGAGTTTGTTAGTGTTTTGAATTTTCAAATTGGAATATGTAATGGAATAGCTCAGTTATATAAGTTATTACTTGATGAACAAAATATTTATTCTGTTTGCATTATTTGTGATGATTGTACAAGCGTTAATCATCAACTTAATTTAGTTTATGATATTGATAATGATGTTTATAGTTTTGATGATATAACGAGTGTTATTGTTAAAAGAGGAACAAAAGATGATTTTTTTGATTATAATTTAGATAGTGCTAATAAGTTAAATCAAGGACTTCATCCTATTTTAGAAAATCAATGCTGGGTTATTTTACCTACAGAATATGTATATTATTTAGTTGGAAAAGATACAAAAGAATATTTAAAGTATGGTTTAGAAAGAAGTGATGAGCCTATAATATCATTACCTTACAATATTGTATCTGTAAAAAATTTACATCATAAGAACAAATAAATATATTATTCATAAAATGTTTCTTTAGAATAATTGTAAATTGGTTTCATATACTTTAGTATAGAAAGGAATGAAATAAATGGAAACACTTAAAGTAGGGACTAAATCAAACCCTAATTCAGTTGCTGGAGCACTAGCTAACGTTTTTCGTGAAAAAGGGGAGGTAGAAATACAAGCAATCGGCGCTGGAGCTCTTAATCAAGCAATAAAAGCTATAGCTATTGCACGAGGATTTGTTGCTCCTTCTGGCAAGAATTTGGTTTGTATTCCAGCTTTCACAGATATCGTAATTGATGGGGATGAAAGAACTGCTATTAAATTAATTGTAGAGGCTAAATAGCTTCTTTTTTTTGACAAAGTATGGTATAAATGCTATTATAGATAACTATGTGAAAGGAAGTTAAGTTATATGAAAGATAAATTAGTAAAATTAAAAAGAAAGTGTGTTGCTTTATCTGTAGCATTAGGTATATCTTTGACAGGTTGTGGAAAGACAGACGATAATTATGATACCGAATCTCATCTGATTGTTTTTGTAGATGGAAGCCCTTATTTAACTACAGCTAAATTAAATTTCTTTCAAGCTATTTCAGGTGTAGGAACTGTACCTATATATGATGTTAATACAAATGAGGTTGTTGCAAAATTTTCTAATACTTGGGAACTTAATGAGAATGCTACATTTTCTAATGAAATGGGTTCTTGCGTGCCTCTTTTTTCAATTATATTTTGTGAAGACTTTATAAATAGTGAAACACTTTCAGATGAAACATATAATTTTTTAGCTAATAACCCTGAAGAAGTTCGTGAATATATAAATGAAAATTATTTGTATGATGTTAACTATTGTCAAATTTACAAAGATGATAATCGTTATACTCCTTTAGGAATTTATGAATTTAATGATGAAATTAGTAATGATGTCGATTATCATTTGGGATACAATGCTAATCGTCTTTATGAAAGTGATTATATTTATGATATAAAAGATAATAAAATATACAAAAAACCAGATCTAGGTACTTGTACATTCGTACCAATTAGTGATTTATACGATGAAGATAAGATTACAGCAAATGAGGCAATTAGATTAATGGATGAATATTTGAATAATAAAAGCAATAATAAAATTTACGTAAAAGATTAAAGTTATTTTCTATATAATTTGTTAAGAAAAAATTTATGGTAACATAGTCAATTATTATTATACAGGGAGGTGATATCATGGATGAACCAGTTAAAAGCTTTGAAGAAAAATTACTTTTGATGATTAAATGTCTAGAAGACAATATAAAAAATTCTGAAGTTGTTTATATTTCACCACATAAAAATATGGATTTTGACGCATTAGCTAGTGCTGCAGCTATCTGCGAGCTTTGTCGTAAATATCAAAAAAGAGCCTTTATTATTAGTGATGATATACCTTCTTTAATGCAATCGAATGTTCGTACAATGAAAAATAATTTAGAGAAAAAATATCCATTTATAAATACTGCTATTTTATCTCGAATAAGAACAGATAATTTAACCGATGAAGAAATCTCTGAACTTATACTTGAAAATAAAAGTGTCGTTATGTCTTGCTTAAGGATTATATTGCGTGAAAAAGGTTTGAGATTTTTTTTGAAATATGTTCCACAAAGTGATATGGAAACAATTGTTTCTACTCAAAAGAATAAGCCAGATGATGATTTATTAGGAAAATTAATTAAATATGATAATTTAGTTAAAGATACTATTAAAGAGGTTTTTAGAGGATATACAAAGGAAGAAGAATTAGTTATTACAGTTGATCTTAATAAAACTTATTTAACCCCATTAGAAACTATGTTACCAACTTTTGATAGAATAATAGTAATAGATCATCATAAACCAGATGATAAAACAATCTCAACTCCAGATATTTTAATAGATACTAGTGTATCTAGTGCGAGTGAAATTGTATTTTATATTTTAGAACACAACGATATTAAGATAGAACCTCATTTAGCTCATTGTCTTTTAGCAGGAATTTATTTAGATACTAATCGATTACTTAAAAAAAATAGTCCAGAAATAGCAATGACTTGTGCTAAATTAATGAGTTTAGGTGCTGATTTTAATGAAGTAAATAGACTTTTTATGATTGAAAATTTTGATATGGATCGTATTCAAACATCAATGATAAATAAACTTTTAGATGAGTCAACTTTTAAGCGTTATGATATTGCTATTTCTTTTAACACGGAGGCTCCAGAAACTTTATATGGTGATGATTCGATCTTAGCTCGTGCTGCAGATCAATTATTACAATATGAAAATGTAGCGGCTAGTTTTGTACTAGGATTTGTAGATCGTGAGGAACTAGGTTTAGGGCATAAAGATAAAATAGCTATAAAAGGTAGAAGTAATAATAGAATTGATATTTCGGCTATTATGCAATTGTTTGGTGGTGGAGGAGATGCTGGACGTGGAGCTTGTATTATAGAAGAAAGTAATATAGAAAAAGTAAAAGCTGCTTTAGATTATGTGTTATCTCAAGGATTTTCTTTAGCTACTACTGAAGGCATTAATGAAAAAGTTCTACAATTTGTTCCAAAAATTAAAAGGTAAGATAAAGTAAATATTAAAAATTTACTTTTTTTATGCTATAATAATTTTTAGGGTAGTAATACTCGATGTAATAATTAGGGTATTCCCGTAGAAGTATGTTTGGTGATTAAATGATAGTTGAACTAAATGGCTTTATATGTCAAGGAAATATTGGAAGTAAAGCTAGATCATTAGTTGATTTGAATAGATATGGTTATAAAGTACCAACTAGTATTGCTTTAGATACAAATGAATATTTAGAAGCAACAAAAAATATTAAAGAGAAGATTAATTTATTACTAAATAAAGTTACTTTTAATAATATTGAAATGATTTCGAAACAGATAAAGATATTATTAGAGCGAATAAAGATAAAAGAAACAACAATTATTGAAATACAAAAAACAATGCAAGATGAAGAATCTTATTTATTTAGATGTAGTGTTGATGGGGTTGATGAAGATTATAGTTATGCAGGTTTATTTCCAACAATAATGGGTATAGATAAAGATAATATTGAATTAAACATTATTGAGTGCTACAAATCTTTATTTTCTTATAATAGTTTATACTATATGTTGAAAAATAATATTGATTATTCTAATATATCAATGGCAATTATTATTCAAAAGGAAATAAAAGTATCAAAACTAGGTTATGTTCAAACTATGAATCCAGTTACTTTAAATAGTAGTGAATTATTAATTGAAATAGTAGAAAATAAAAAACATGAAAAATGTTGTTATGATTATATTAAAGATGAATTTATATATGAAGAACCTTATAAATTGCTTAGTAAAAAACAGATGTTAGAAACAATTGATTTAGTAAAAAGTATTCAATCTAATTTAGGTTATCCTGCTATTATTGAACTTGCTTATACAAAAAGTGATATATATGTTATTCAAACACGTGAATTAACAAATATTTTGTATGAAAATCAAAGTAGTATTTTAAAGCAACAAAATATTTCTCCAAAAAAATTTACGTGGAGTTTGGTTTCTAATAATTATACTATAGTTATAAAAGAATATTATGAAAACCTGAAATTAGATATAACGCCACAAGTAAATCCACTTATATTTAACCATTGTTATTACAATGTATTAAATATAAGCCAAATACTTGAACAGTATATTAATTATGATGATAGTTATTTTGATAGTAGTTTATCTATTATAGGTAATATTCCAAGAAAAAATAATTTATCTTGTAAATTACATCGATTGAATAATAACGCTAAAAAAGAAAAAAGAATAAATGAATATTTAGAACAATTCGAAAATATTAAAAATGAATACCAAGTAAAATATAACGATTATTGTCATAAGATGAGTAAAGTAAGTTCTAAAGAAATAGAAAGTGTTTGGTTAAATTTAGTTTTTTCTGATTACAAAGAACTTTTTACATATTTCTTAAATTTTCAAATTATGACATTTATTGAAAAAAATTCTATTTATTATTTGTTAAAAGATTATTTATCATTGTCAGAGTTTAATGAATTAATAACTTTAGAAGAAGAAATGTCCAACTATAAAATTAATTATGAATTTAATGAATTAGTAAAAAAAATAAAAGAAGATGAAAAAGCTTATCAATATTGGTTTTCTAGTTCTACTTTAAAAATACTTAAACATTATGATGAGCAAATAACTAATTATTATCATAAAGAATTTCGCCATTTTATTGATAATTATGGTTATTTATCTTATTTTGACATGGATTTATCTGAATCATTTTATGTAGAAGATGTAGAAGATGTTATTAGGAATATCAAGAAAAGATTAGCTAATTTTAAAGAAATAACAAATAATAAAGAAAAAAGAACTATAATTGATGCTAAACTAAAAAATACATTAAGAACTAAAAAATATGAGAAATATTCTACTTTGATTAATCGTTTACAAACATTACTTGTTGAGTCATCAGAAATTCAGAATTATTTATATAAATTTAATTTTATTGTAAAGCGATATACTAAAATGCTAGCTAAAACTTATTTAAATAAAAAAGTTATAGAATGTGAAAGTGATATTTGGCATTTAGATATCAATACAATTTATGATTATACTGAAGGAGAAATTGGTTCTGAAGAAATTAAGAAGATAATAGAGAAAAATAAACTATATTATAATTCATATCGTAATTTTAAAGATATTGATTTTATGGGTGAAATTCAATCTACATTGGATAAGTATGATTATGAAGGAATAGGTTATTCCGCTCAAATAATAGAAGGTAGAGTACGTATTATAAAGAGTTTGCAAGAACTTGATACATTAAGCTCTAATGATATTTTAGTTACAAAAACAATAAATAATAATTTGTTATTTCATTTACCAAGGATCAAAGGAATTATTATATCTAACTCTAATCTTGATTGGTGTGTAAAAGATATGATAAGAGAATTAAAAATACCTTGTATATTATTAGAAAACTGTAGTAAAAAATTAAAAGATAATACACAAATTAAAGCAGATTGTTTTTCAGGAAAAATCAAAGTTTTAAAATAATGATATTATACTTAATTATATAGAATTATTTGAATTAGATCCTAAATATGTAGAAGATTGTATTAAAGAATTAATTAGTAAATTAGGTAATAATTATGTACGTATTATGGGCAGTGATATGAGATATTTTACTCTTATAATAGATAATAATTAACATTTACTACTTATTGTTTTTTTTCAAGTATTAGAGTATAATGCAAGTGGTGATACAAATGGATCAAGATTTAAAAAGAAGTATTATACTAGATCATTATCAAAATCCACGTAATAAAGAATTAGTAAAAGATAATTCATATGTTCTTGAAAATATGAATAATACATCTTGTATTGATGAGGTTAATATTCAAGTTAAAGTAAATGAACAAGGAATTGTTGAGGATGTTAGGTTTGATGGTGAAGCATGCGCTATGTGTACCTCTTCAGCTTCTATAATGGTAGAAACTTTAATTGGTAAGACGATAGATGAAGTTAAGAATATATTAGTAAACTATAATAATATGATTGATGAAAAAGAGTATGATTCTGAGGTGTTAGAGCAAGCTATTGTTTATAGTGATGTTTATAAACAGCCAAATCGTAAAAAATGTGTTTTACTTCCATGGTGGGGAATGGAAAAAGCAATTGAAGAAATTGAAACAAAGGTTTAATTTTATTTGTATATTTTTAACAAAAGATAGTTAATTGAAAGAAAATTTAATATTTTCTTTTTTAATTTACTTTTTTTTAGTATAATGAATATTGGTGATATTTATGATT
Source organism: Roseburia sp. AF12-17LB (assembly GCA_963607615.1). Taxonomy (GTDB): domain Bacteria; phylum Bacillota_I; class Bacilli_A; order RF39; family UBA660; genus UBA5578. The sequence continues at coordinate 67,557 of CAVDCT010000008.1, read as the reverse complement.
ATTAAAGGCATAAATGAAGAAAACGTATCAAAAATATCTAAATTAAAAAAAGAACCGAAATGGATGCATGACTTTAGAGTTCAATCCTATCATAAATTTTGTGAGTTATCACAACCTTTATTCGGACCAGATTTAAAGATTGATTTTGATTCTATAACATATTTTAGAAAAATAACTGATAAAGTAGAAAATAGTTGGGATAAAATACCAACGGATATTAAAGACACGTTTAATAAATTAGGATTGCCAGAAGCAGAACAGAAATATTTAGCAGGAATTGGTGCACAATATGAATCTGAAGTTGTTTATCATAACATGATTAAAAAGTTAGAGGATAAAAATATTATTTTTTGTGATACAGATACAGCTTTAAAAAAATATCCTGAACTTTTTAAGGAATATTTTAACAATTTAGTTAAATTTGATGAAAATAAATATACAGCATTAAATGGTGCTGTATGGAGTGGGGGAACTTTTATTTATATTCCTCCTAATACAAAATTAGATAGGCCACTACAAAGTTATTTCCGTTTAAATAGTGAAAAGATGGGACAATTCGAGAGAACGATAATTGTTGTGGATGAAGGAAGCGAATTACATTATATGGAAGGGTGTACAGCACCTACTTATTCTTCTGAATCATTACATGCTGCAGTTGTTGAAATATATGTAAAAAAAGGTGCTAAATGTAGATATACAACTATTCAAAATTGGTCCAATAATTTATATAACCTTGTAACAAAACGAGCTATTGTTGAAGAGGGTGGATTAATGGAATGGGTAGATGGTAATATTGGTTCTAAAGTTAATATGAAATATCCATCTTGTATTTTAAATGGACCATATGCTAAAGGAAGATGTATTTCTATTGCTGTTGCAACAACAAAGCAAATTCAAGATACCGGTGCTAAAATGATTCATTTGGCTCCATATACTAAAAGTGAAATTATTAGCAAGTCTATTGCTGCTAATGGTGGAGAAGCTGATTATCGTGGAACTGTTAGAATAACAAAGAAAGCACAACATTCTGAAGCCAGTGTTAAATGTGATACAATTATTTTAGATGGTCTATCTAAAAGTGATACAATACCTAAAAATATTATAGAAAATAATTCTTCTAATATAAATCATGAAGCAACTGTTTCTAAAATTAGTAAAGAAAAATTATTTTATTTAATGAGTAGAGGTATAAGTGAAGAACGTGCTAAAGAATTAATAATAATGGGGTTTATTGATAGATTTCGTGAAGAATTGCCAATGGAATATGCTGTTGAGTTAAATTCATTATTAAAAAATTATTTTTAAGAAATTAATGAAAAGGAGTAGAATATGGAAGAATTTAATACTTTAGAAAAGGTACAAAATTTATTTAGAAGTGTAAATGGAATAGGAAATCGTAATTGCTATTTTATTTGTTATAGAAATACTACAAAGGATGCAATGAAATATGGTGCATTTGGTGCAGTAGGGGGTGCAGTAGGTGCTATAGCAGCCGCTTCTACTGGTATAGTAAATGGTATGAATGGTGATAGTGATGGTTATTTAATAAATTATACTGAAAATGGATTAGCCATTATACCATTAGATACAACAGGAGTTATGTTAACTTTAACTCCAGCTAAATTAAAACCAAATTTGAATGCTTATTTCTTTTTAAGAAACGAAGAAATAGAAAACATAGTTGTTAAAAAATATAATATTTTTAATTCGGGAACTAAAAAAATTATTATTACAACAAAGAATAATCAAAAACTTAATTTAATAGCTAGAGTAACAGAAAAATTAATTCCATATCAAAAGGAAAATATAACAGTATTTGCTGAAACTTATAAAAAATAACATATTAAATGCTAAAAAGATTGAGTTAATCAATCTTTTTCTGTGGCTCTTTTACTAGATAAGAAGGTTACTTTTTCAGCAACAACTTCTACATATTTTTTTCTTGTATCATCTTCTAGTTCGACATCGCGAGTTTGAATTCGTCCCTTTACACCAACTAGATCACCTTTATGACAATATTCAACAGTTGATTCAGCAACTCCTTTCCATAAAACGCAAGAAATAAAATCTGTATCATATTCTCCATTAGCATTCTTAAATGATCTTGGTACCGCCAATGTTACGTTAGCAATCTTATTTCCACTATCTGTTTCTTTTAATTCGGGTTCATAAACAATTCTTCCAACTAATACAGCTTGATTAAGCATTATTTTCCTCCTTTCGCAGGATATATTAACATTAGTATTTTTCTTTTTCAAAAAACGATTATTATATTATTTATATAAATAATTGTATATAATTAAGAATTTAATAGCTAATTTTTAAATACTCAATAATATGGATATATATAAATTAAATTTAGTTAATATAATATTAAAACTTAATTTGTAAATTTAAATTAAATGTGATAACATATTCGCTATATATTTGATAAAAAGGAAGAAATATGAAAAAAATAATAAATATACTTGAAAACACTATTTTATTAATAGATCAAAAAGTGAAAGCTTTATCAATAACCTTAAATACTATTTTATTAGAAAAAAAGTTTATCGGAATGCTTCATTTTGACCCTGATAATCTTAACATTGAAAATTTAAAGAAAGAAGTATCTAAAGAATATTTAGATAAATTGGAATATATAGAAAAATTAAAAGGATGGTATCAAGATTTCTCTGATGAACCTCAAGTTGAATTAGCTTTGAACTATATAAATGATATTGAATATGTATTAAGTAAACAAAAAAATTTCTCTATAAGAATTATTACAAAAAAATATAAACAATGTAAAAAATTAAGAGAAAATTGTGAAATGTTATTAGCAAAAATAGAAAAGTATGATAGGAATACATATATTGAAGAAAAAGAATTAGCTATTATTGAGAGTTTAATTGATGAAGAAGAAATTGATGAAGATATAATTTCTATTTTTTCACGTATAGGTGAAAATAATGCTTTCATTAGAATAAGAAAAGAAAAAGGACAAAATTTATTTAATGAATTTAAAAATGATACTGATAGTGAGTTATTTAAAAAGAAAGATTTAAGTGATTTGCTATTTATTAAAATAAGAAAAATTTTATCTAGTGATATAATGCTTTATGCTTATGTAGGTGATATAAAATTAGTTGAAGCAATTAAAAATTATTTTACTATGATTTTTAGTATAGAAGATAAAATTACTAATGAAATTATTGAAGAAGCAGATGTATTCAAAGAAGAACTTGAATCGATAGAAGATAGTACTATATATATGGTTGCTATAACTTTACTTATTATTGATGCAATTGAAAAAAATAATAGTGATGTAATTACTTCAATATTAGAAACTTATAAAAATAGTAAATATGGTAAGATAATAAACTCTTTGGAAAATCAGTTATTGGTTATAAAAAAAAGAAAATTAGAACAAATAATAGAGGACTATTATATTGAGGAAGAATATATAAAATTTAGTTCGGCTTATGTGGATATTTCTGAATTAGAATTAAGAGATTTTGTTAGTTTAGAAACGATTCAAAGTATGAAAATAATGAAATTAATTTATGAAAATTATCATAAAAAAGATGATTTAAATTTAGAACAATTAGATGAATTAATTAACACTTTAGAATTGTATATAAATGATTATAAACAAATTCAAAGTGAATTTGACGAAAAAGAAGAATTAATTGTTGATGGATTAGATATTACTGATGTTCTAAATTATGTGGTATTCTTAAATACTGATAGAATACAGCAAAATATAGAAAATATTATTCGAGATTATGATGTTAATTTATCTAGTTTTACTTCTGCAATCTACAAGTTACTTATGATTTCAAAAAATGAATTATATAGTCGTGATACTTGTAAGCCAATTATTTCAAATTCTAGACCAAATGAATATGAAATACGTGAAGAACGTGCTGGCAGTATTCGTATATGCTTCAAGTCAATTAGTTCATGTAATGGAAAACCAGTTTACGAAATTTTAGGATTTGCTTATGGCTCATGTGGTGATAAAAGAAAAAATGACAATTTAAAAGAATCTATAAAAGAATATATAACATATCATTCTGACTATAAAGAATTAGAACGTATTTTTAGTGAAAATAATACAGAACAGATTAGTACTATTGTTAGTGAAAGCCTAGATTTTTATAATAGTTTAGTTAATAAGAAAAAAAAGAAAGTAAAAGAATAGAGGAATATTTAATGATTGATTTATTAATAAAGAAGATAGTTGAAGAAAATAATATATTGGAACAAGATAAAAAGATCGCTGAAAATAATAAGTTTATCTGTGAAATATTAAATAAGATATTAAATAAAATTAACATATCTTCTAGTGATACTGATAAAGTTTTAGATTTACTAAAGCATGATAGTTTATTAACTAATTTGGAAAAAGAAACTTTAGAATTTGTTTTCACTATATTATTACCTAATAATATGAAATTAGAACAAGCTCAAAAAGATATTTTAAATAAACTATTAACAAAGTATTCGAAAATAGTAAGTGAAGAATTTAATGAAAAGATTAATAGAAATAATAAATTGATAGCAATGTTAGAAAGTGAAGAAATATTTTTATATTTTGACGATTTAAATACTTTACTAAAAGAATATGGTATTGATATAAAAGATAGATTAAAAATTATTAAAGAGTTGATTCATAAAAATTATTCTGCTCAGTTAGAACATAAAGTGACTGATTTATCAGTAGCTCCAGAGACTGGTACTAATATTATAACTGATGAGATTTCAGTTTATGAAAAAATAGACATAGAAAATGATGACACTATAGCCGATAATGTTTCAATATCTGAAGAAATGATTATTAAAAGTGATACTGAACAATTTAAAAAGATAATGTCATTTTTTAAAGAGAATAAATTATATTATGATAAATTAGATGATAATTTAAAAGAAAAAATAAATACATATGGATTAAATATTGAGCAAGCAACTAATATTATTAATATGTTGAAAAATATAGGGATTAATATTAGAAGTTATTATAGTAACAATAGTGAAAAGTTTGTAAATTTAATTTTATTTTCAACTGTAGAATCAATGAATGAAGTAGTAGCAATACTTAGTAAACGTAATATTAGTTTAAAAAAAATATTAAATTTTGATACTAGAATATTTTACTCGATTGAATCTGGTGGTTTACTAGAAAGTTTTAAAGATAATATAACTTTTTTAGATTCACTAGATTATGATTATAATGAAAATACAGATTTAGAATTATATTATACGATGAGTGAAGATTTAAGAAATGTATATTATTTATATACAAAAATATATCGCTTTAAATTATCTTACCTTGAAAATATATGTTTATTAAAAAGAAAATCTTTGTTTCCTATTTTAGACAGATTGGTTGAAATAAGTAATAAATCTTTGAACTTAGTTGAAAAAACAGATATGAGTTTATTTGATATATATAATAAAGAGATATTTCATGGCTTGAAGGTTCTTGAAACTATGGGAAGTGAAGGAGATTTGATTAGTAAATTATCTTTTCTTATGCAATTAAAAAAGAAAGAAAATGATTTTAAAGTTGATGAGCCAGATGATGTATTAGAACACTCAGAGTTGTACGATAGATTAAATTTATTTTTTACATCGATCGAAGATGGAGATAATTGTGTTATGTATGTTATTCCACAAAACGTAAAAGTTGATGAAACTATTTTTAATAATGAATATATTGATTATTTAGAGAATAATTATAAGAAAGATACTTTAACATATATTGTAAATAGAACTAGAGTATCTAGAATAAAAGTATTACGTATACTTAGTTATTTAAATAGTCAAGGCATAGATATTAATCAAGAAGTTACACAATATGCTTTAAGATTTAATTATATTTATACTGAAAATGATTTAGAAAATATTATGAATATCTTTGAATCAAAAGAGAAAAATCGGAAGTGATAATATGATACAAGAAATAGTAAATGATTTGAATTCTAAATATAGAGTGTTAATGACAGAATACCAACAAATGAGGGAACAAAAAAACGAGCTTGATACTAGTATTGATGCTATGAAACAAACTTTGAATTTTCCTGAATCCTTTGATGATAGTGATATAGATGAATTATCTAGTATGTTATCAAGTGAATATCAGAAAAAATTACAAAATATTAAGTTATATTTAAAAGTGTTAAATAAATTTCCTAATCAACCACAAATAGTTAAAGCTAAAACAATCTATGAAGAGGTTAAACAAAAATTAATAGAAGTAATAAATGAAGAAAATAGTGATTTTTATCAGGCTTTTGATGAATTGAAAGATAGAATAAAATTCTTTGAAAATATAATTAATGATTTATCAAAATATGATAATAATATATATTTAAATCCTATTAATTTATATAATTTAATAAGATTTTTAAATATTAATGATATAAACGATGATTTAGTTAATTTTTATGAAATTGTATTGAAAAATAATATGAAATTAATTAATTCAATTGAAATTGATGAATTAGACGATAATATTTTGAATAATGATCTTTTAAATTTCGTTTTTCGATTAAAGAACATTAATAAAAGATTGATGAATAATACATTAGAAACAGATATGTTAATATATAATTTTTTTACTCAAATGTTAGATAATAATCATGAAGCAAAGTTTTCATCTGTTCAATATAGTAAAATAACTAGTGCTTTATTAGATGATATAGAAAATAGAACTGTTTTAAAACGTATACGTTTTTTGATACATTTGTATAGGGTTAATATTGATTTGGTTCCAGAACAAATTGATTTTATTAAATTAATTAGAAAAGGATATAAAGAAAGTATAGAAAATAATAAGAAATATCAAACTATTATTAAGAAAAATAAAAGATTTATCGATAAGTTAAATTTCGAAGAAGTATATACTGATTTAGAGTTATTAAATTCAGTATTTGAATTGAATAATATATCTTTATTGGATAGACTAAAGATTATTAGTTGTATTATGTATCAGAATAATTTATGTATATATAAAAAAAGAGATAAAGATAAGGTATATAAGATTACTGATTAGAAATATTTTTTATAGTTGATGAGATTCATCAACTTTTCTTTTTTTTGACTTTATGATACTATGATAATGGTGATAGTATGACAATTATAGATATTATAGAAAAAAAGAAACAAAAGAAAGAGTTAACAAAAGAAGAAATTCACTATGTAATTTCTGGTATGTTAGATAAAAGTATTGCTGATTATCAAATTAGTTCATTACTTATGGCTATAGTTTTAAATGGTATGAATTTAGAAGAAACAACTTATTTAACAGAGGAAATGTTAAATAGTGGTGAAAAAATTGATTTAAGTGGCATTACAGGTACTATTGTCGATAAACATTCTACTGGAGGAGTTGGCGATAAAGTAACTCTAATTTTAGGACCTTTATTAGCTTCTTTAAATATAAAAATGGCAAAAATGAGTGGTCGTGGTTTAGGACATACTGGTGGAACAATTGATAAATTAGAAGCTATTCCAGGTTATGAAGTAGAATTATCTAGAGAAGAATTTGTTAAACAAGTAAATGAAATTGGAATAGCTATTATTAGTCAAAGTGGTAATATTGTTCCTGCTGATAAAAAGTTATATGCCTTAAGGGATGTTACAGCAACCGTAGATTCTATTCCTTTAATAGCATCCTCGATTATGTCAAAAAAAATTGCTAGTGGAGCAGATATTATATTTATTGATGTTAAAGTAGGTAGTGGTGCTTTGATGAAAGATATTGAAAGTGCTAGAAAGCTTGCTACTACTATGATTGAGATTGGTAAAAAGTTTAATAAGGCTGTTATTTGTATATTAACAGATATGGATGAACCTCTTGGATGTGCTATAGGTAATGCATTAGAAGTAAAAGAAGCTATTGAATGTTTGAAAGGGTATGGTCCTAGTGATATTATGGAACTAATAATTAAAATAGCTAGTATTATTTTACATCAGACTAATAATATAGAATTAGAAGAAGTCCAAAGAGAATGTTTGAAGAAAATTCATAATGGTGAAGCTTATAAAAAGTTTGAAGAATTAGTTAATTACCAACATGGCAGATTAGATGATATGAAAATATCTGATAGAGTTTTTTCTGTTCGTTCTGTTAAAACAGGTTATATTAATAAAATAGATGCTTTAATGTTAGGAGAAATTGCTAGAGAAATAGGTGCTGGCCGTTTATCAAAAGAAGACAAAATAGATTTTTCTGTTGGGTTAGTTTTGACTCATAAAGTAGGGGATTTTGTTAATCAGAATGATGAATTATTAAAAGTATATTTAAATGAAAAAGATGTTAGATTAGATAAGATTTTAAATTGTTTTACAATAGAAGAAGAAAAAAAAGACAAATTACCATTAATTTATGATATTTTGAAGTAATGTCAAGTTTTGTCAATTTTTTACATATCTATTGCATGAATAAATTATTTAAGATATGATCGTATTAAGGAGTGTGATAATATGATTTATCCATCAATTGATAAATTGCTTACTAAAGTTGGCTCTAAATATTTATTAGTTAATTTAGTAGCAAAACGTGCAAAAGAAATGCAAGAAACAGAGTATTATCAAATGAAGGAAAATGAATATATTTCTTCTAAAGAAATTGGAAAAGCATTAGAAGAAGTATCAAAAGATTTAATTCATATTGAAGAATAGTTTAGGAGATAATTTGTGAAAAAAATTATTCATCAGAAAACTCATGAATTAAAGGATTTGATTTTTGATCCAACTGTTAGAATTTTGCCAGGTCAAATAGCTTTTTTCTTAATTTTATCGATTTTTCCTCTTTTAATGTTAATTGGGTATATAGCTTCTTTTTTTGATGTATCAGTAGCGTCATTAATTGAACTTATTAATAATGCTTTACCAAGAGAAATAGCTAATACTTTAATTGATGTAGTTAGTGGTAAAAGTTTTGATAGTACAATTGGAATATCTATGATAACTGCCTTTATTTTAGCTAGTAATGGTTCTCATGCTATTATTTTAGCTTCTAATACGTTATATGGTTTTCCATCAGATGATTTTATTAAAAGAAGAATAAAAGCATTAATCTTAATTATTATTTTAGTTATGTTATTTGTTTTTGTTATTTTAGTATTGGCTTATGGTAATATTCTTGCTAAAACTATAATAGATATTCTAGGTTTATCAGGAATCGCTTCGACTATTTATACATTATTTATAATTATCAAGTGGCCTATAGCAATGATTTTAATGTATTTTACTGTTAAATTAGTGTATGTTATAGCACCTGATTGGCATATTTTAAGCAAAAATACAACTAAAGGTGCTCTTTTTACAACTATTGGTTGGACAGTTGCTACAGCACTTTTCTCTTATTATGTATCTCATTTTGCAAACTATGATATATTTTATGGAAGTCTATCTAATATTGTTATTTTAATGATTTGGGTTTATGTTTTATCATATATTTTAGTTTTGGGAATTGCTATTAATGTTAAAGAATATAATGATAAAGAACTTATAACTATTGAAGAAGAGTAACTCTTCTTTTATTTTGTAAGAAAGCAGTGTCTTTGTTTACTTTAATTATAAAAAATGTTATATTTATATTAGTGGTAATTAATGGTTAAAAGTATTAAGTATTGATAATTATATAATAATATTTTTTTAATTTCCACGTATTAAAAAAATTATGTTTAGATAATTAAAATTAGGAAATAATATTAATAAAAACATTATTTAAAAGTTAGAAAATTATGTTAGAAAGAAGTGATTTTATGACACCACATAATGAGGCTATGAAAAGTGATATAGCAAAAACAGTTATAATGCCTGGTGATCCAATGCGTGCTAAAATGATAGCTGAAACATATCTTGAAAATGCTAAATTAGTTAATAAAGTAAGAAATATATATGCATTTACTGGAACATATAAAGGCAAAGAAATTACAGTGATGGCATCTGGTATGGGAATGCCAAGTATTGGAATTTATTCATATGAGTTATTTACCGAATATGATGTAGATAATATTATACGAGTAGGTTCTGCAGGTGCATATACAGAAGATTTAAAACTATATGATGTTGTTTTAGCAGAAAAGTGTTATTCTGAATCTAGTTATGCTAAAACACAAAATGGAGAAGAACGTTCTATTTTATCTAGTAGTACTAAAATAAACGATATAATTATTAACACAGCAAAAAATTTACATCAAGATATTACTATTGGAACTCTTCATAGCACAGATGTATTTTATAAAGAAAATAATAATTTTAAAGAACTCTATGATAAGTATCAATGTTTAGCTTGTGAAATGGAATCGTTTGCTTTGTTTCATAATGCTAATGTATGTAAAAAGAATGCAGCCTGTTTGGTAACAATATCTGATAATTTAGTGACAAAGGAAGAAACAACTAGTGAAGAAAGACAAAATTCATTTCGTAAAATGATTGAATTGGCGCTAGAGTCTTCATTATATCTATAGGTGAAAATGTGAAATATATAAAAAAAGAAAATGAAAACTATAATTTACATGTTATTCAAACAGATCGATTTAAAACAATAACAGTTAAAGTTAATTTGAAAAGACCATTAATAAAAGAGGAGATTACAAAACGTAATTTACTTGTCAATGCATTATTAGAAGGAACAGAAAACTATCCATCTAAACGCTTGTTAGAAATAAAAACTGAAGAATTGTATGATTTAGGATATAGAGGAATTAACTATGCTAGTGGAAAGTTTACTATGTTGAGTTTTGAAATGACTTTTATTAATCCAAAATATACTGAACTTGGTATAGAAGAGGAATCATTTAGATTTTTAGAAGAGTTTATTTTTCATCCAAATGTTGAAAATGGTGCTATCGCATCTAAAAATTTTAATATTGCTTATAATATTATGGAGGATTATTTAACTACTTTAAATGAAAATACTAGTACTTATAGTCAAATGAGAATGTTAGAAGAAATGGATAATTCAATTATTTCTTATCGTAGTGCTGGATATTTAGAAGATTTAAAGAAAATAAATGCTAAAGATTTATATGAATATTATTTAGATATAATTAATAATGATACTGTTGATATTTTTGTTATAGGCGATATTGAAGAAAAAAAGATAGTTGATTTAGTGAATAAATATCTTCCATTTAAAACGAATAAAAAATCAAATGAGAGTCATTTTTATAATCATGAATATGTTACAGATGAAATAAAGTTTACTAGTGAGAAAGTTGATAAAAATCAAAGTAAATTGGTTTTAGGATTCAAGATGGAAGAATTAACTGATTTTGAAAAACGTTATGTGTTGAGCGTATATAATTATATTTTAGGTGGAGGTACAGAGTCTAATTTGTTTCAAACTATTAGAGAAAAATATTCGTTATGCTATTATATAACTTCAATGAGTTTACCATTACTTAGTGTTAGTATAATTAAAGCTGGAATTAATGCTATTGATTACGAGGAAACTTTAAGTTTAATTAATCAAGAATTAAATAAAATGAAACAAGGAGAATTTGAAGAGTCAAAGATAGAAAATGCTAAAACAACATATATTAATGGATTAACTGAATTGGAAGATAATCCTGACAATATTATTTCTTTATATGCTGGAATAGAATATTTAGGTGCTGATGATATCGAGAATCGTAAGAAAAATATTATGAAAGTAACTAAAGAAGATGTAGTTAATTTAGCCTTTAAGATACATTTGAATACAATTTATTTATTAGAAGGTAGTGATGAGTATGAAGAAGAATAAATTAAGACAATTTTCTTTAGATTTATATAGTGAAACATTAGATAATGGATTATTAATAAATGTTATTCCAAAAACTAATGTTAATAATATTTATGTTACTTTTTCTACTAAGTATGGAAGTGTTCATGATGAGTTTGTTCCTATTGATCAAAATGATTTTTATAAAGTACCAATGGGAGTAGCGCATTTTTTAGAGCACAAAGTATTTGAACAAGAAGATGGCAAAGATCCTTTTACAAGATTTTCTACTAATGGTGCTGATGCGAATGCAAATACTTCAAATTATAAAACAACATATTTATTTTCTGGACCATCTAATTTATCAAATAATTTAAACTTCCTTTTAGATTTTGTTCAATCGCCTTATTTTACAGATGAGAATGTTGAAAAAGAAAAAGGGATAATAGCGCAAGAATTAAAGATGCTAAATGATAAACCATATTGGCATTTATATGAAAAAGCTCTATTGAATTCTTTTATTAATCATCCAATTAAATATCCAGTTGGTGGAACTTTAGAGACAATCAAAAGAATTACAAAAGATGATTTATATACGTGTTATAATACTTTTTATCATCCTGCTAATATGTTTATTACAATATCGGGTAATGTTGAACCAGAAGAAGTAATAGATATAATTAAAAATAACCAAGATAAAAAGACATTTAAATCATTTAAAAATATAACACTTAAAGATTATGATGAGCCAGATGAAGTTGCTTGTAAATATGAAGAAATTAAATTTGATGTTTCTTTACCTAAGATAGCTCATTGTTATAAGATTAACAAATTAGATTATGATATTAATCGTTTAAAATTATATTTAACTATTTATTTTTCACTAGTTTTAGATGGTTCCTCTTTATTAGATGAAAAGTTAAGAGAACAACATTTAATTAGTAATGGTATTGACTATGAAATAGTTAATACTGATAAACATTTATTATTTATTGTTGGGTTTGAATCAACAGACTATAAAAAAGTATTAGAAGAACTTACATCTGCTTTAGGCAAAGTTCATATAACTGAAGAAGAATTAAATCGTAAAAAGAAAACTTTAAAAAGCTCTTTCATTTATCGAAGTGATAATATTTTTGCTATCAATAGTAAAATAGATAATAATATTATTCGTTATGGTGAAGTTATTTTAGATGATTTTGAAATAATTGATTCTTTAAATATTGACGAAATGAATGATATTATTGATAGTATTAATTTTAACAATATTAGTACAACTATATTAAAAAATGATTAAATATTGCAATATTATTTGATATGTGATAAATTATTAATTAGTTGAGGAGGTAGTTAATATGAAAATTGCATTAATTGTTATCTCAATAGTGTTAATTGCCATTGTGTTATTACAGGGTGGAGCAGAAGGAAATGATGGTAGCTTTACAAGTGGTGGCAATAGTGATTTATTTGCTAACCGTAAAGAACGTGGTGGAGAGTTATTTATAACAAGATTCACTTTATGTCTAGGTATAGCTTTTATGGTCATTTGTGCATTATTTTAAAGTAATAAATTTTATTACTTTTTTTTTACTTTTAATTGTGGTAAACTATCAGTGTGAGGTGGTGTTCTATGCATAACGTGTTATCATCAGATACTTTTGTTGTTGTTAATAAAACTATTTTAAATGATAATAGAACACTATTAATAAATCTTTATCAACCATTAATTGGTGTGATTGCTGTTGGGTTATATAATACTTTGTGGTCATTTTTAGATCGTTTAGAACTTATATCTTTAGAATATACTCATAATACTTTATTAAATAATATGATGATTAGTTGTAATGAGTTTAAAGAAGCAAGGGAAAAATTAGAGGCTATTGGACTTATAAAAACTTATGTGAAGAATGAAAATATAAACAATTATGTTTACGAATTATATTCTCCAATGAGTGCTAAAGAATTTCTTAATAATCCTATTTTAAATACAGCACTTTATAATGCTATAGGTGCTAAAGAATATGAAAGAACAATTGAGTTTTTTAAGATCCCTTATATAAATTTAAGAAATTATGAAGATGTTACAAGTAAGTTTAGTGACACTTTTATTTGGACAACGTCAGTTGTTCGTAATATGGAAATGTATAATTTAAAAAATAAAAGTACTCGTTCTTTAAGTATAATTTCTAAAATAGATATTAATACTATTTTAAATTTAATACCTGATGATTTATTTAATCATCGTAGTTTAACTAAAGATATGAAGGATTATTTAACTAAAATATCATTTATTTATAATTATGATAATGAGATAATGGTTGAACTTATTCGTAATTCTTTAACTGATAAGCATACAATTGATAAAAATAAATTAAGAGATAATGCTACTAAATTTTATCAGTTTGAAAATATGGGTAAATTGCCTAGTCTTATATATCGTAAACAACCAGAATATTTAAGAACAACTAAAGAAGGAATTTCTAATCGTATGAGAATGATTAATATGTTTGAAACAACTAGTCCATATGATTTTATAGCTAGTAAGTATAAAACAGGTACTCCATCAAACTCAGATTTGAAAATTATTTCTTATTTGTTATTGGATTTAGATTTAAAGCCAGGTGTGGTAAATGTATTGGTTGATTATGTTTTGAAAATAAATAATAATAAGTTAACTAAAGTTTTTGTTGACACTATTGCTTCACAATGGAAGAAAAGTAATATAGAGACTGTTGAAGATGCTATGAACTTAGCTGAAAAAGAGTATCATCAACGTAAAGAGACTAAAGAAATAAAGAAAGCTAAAGAGGTAATTAGAAATACTACAACACCTGTATGGTTTAATAAAGATATTGAAGCACAGCCAATGACAGAGGAAGAAATAAAAGCTTTTGAAGAATTGCTAAAGGGGAATGACTAATGAAACCATTAAATATTAAGTTAGAAAATTTTAAGAAAACAGATATAAAAAAAGACTATGAATTAGCTAAAAATGATCCTGTTTTTGTTAAATTGGTTACAAAACTAAAAATGAGTGATGATGTGTTATGTAATTATACTTCTTTACTTGAAACATCTGCTTGTGAGTATCATAATTGTATGAATTGTTCAGCTTTGGCATCTTGTCAAAATAGAATTAAGGGACATGTATATATTCCTGTTAATATAGATGGTAATTTGCAATTTCAATATAAAAGTTGTAAGTACTATGATAAAATGAAAAAAAATACAAAGTTTTTAGATAAAATTAGTTATTTTAATACACCTGCTAGTCTTAAAGAGGCCACTATTAGTAAAATCAATAAAACAGATAAGAATAGATGCGAAACTATTCTTTGGGTTAATAATTTTTATAAAGAATATAAAATTAATCAGGATAAAAAAGGGTTATATTTATATGGTAATTTTGGTTGTGGAAAAACATATATGATAGCTGCTCTTTTTAATGATTTAGCTAAAGATGGTTATAAAAGTTCAATTATATTTTGGCCAGAATTTTTAAGACAAGCTTTTTATGATGATTTTAAATCTAAATATGAACAAATTAAAAAGGTACCATTATTATTAATTGACGATATTGGAGCTGAAAATATAACAGCTTGGAATAGGGATGAGATATTATGTCCATTACTACAATATAGAATGGATGAGGATTTAACAACCTTCTTTACTTCTAATTTAACTTTAGAGGAATTAGAGGAACATTTAGCTGTTTCTAAATCTGGAGTAGAAAATGTTAAAGCGGGACGTATAATAGCGCGTATAAAACAATTAACAGAACCAAAAGAGATGATTAGTAAAAATTTGAGAAAATAGTAAAAAGCTATTAACAAATTGAATTAATTATGTTAAAATGGACATATAAAGGCGAGGATAAGGATAATATTTATATGTATTCTTTTTAAGAGAGCTAGTGGTGCTGGAAACTAGTAAAGAAATATATAAATTACTACCTTTAAGCTGATTTCGAAAGAAATATCCGGGTTACCGTTATCTAAATTAAGTAAAAACAAGGATGGTACCGCGTTTATTCGCTCCTTATATGGAAACATAAGGGGCTTTTTTGTATATTTAGGGGGAGTTATGAAAAGAAAAAGAAATAAAAGAGATAAAATGTTACAATCTGATTTAGAGACAGAAGCAATATCTATGGCAAGTTTTTTTAAACGTTATTTAGGAATTTTTGATGAAGAATTATTAAGGTTGAATCCAACACACAAAGAACTAGCTATTCTTTTCCCAAATTTGAAACGTTCGAATTTTGATTATATTCTATCATCTCCAGAATTAGTTTATTTAGGACAAATTATTTTAGTAGAGGATGGCAATGGAAATATTGTTCCTTATATCTATGATGAACAATTAAAAGAATTAGGTTCACGTTGTGAGAATTTACAGGAATATGAGACAGACAATCATAATACTGAAACATGGAGTCGTTCTAAAAAAATAGAACCGTTAGATATTGCATATTATGATCTTGATGAAATGTCTATATATGAATTAGAGAATCTAGCCAAATATTATAGTCGAACCGGTCAAGAACGTAATTATAGACGTGTTATTCGTACTATTGTTAGTCGAGATGATAGTATTCAAGCACAGAGTGAATATAAAGTGTTAAAAAAGCAAAAGAAAAATAATAATGATGAATTTTAAGAGGAGAGATAATATGATAAACATAAAGGAAAATGAAAAATTGAGTGTAATGAATCATAGTTGTGCTCATTTATTGGCGCAAGCTATAAAACATTTATATCCTAATGCTTTATTTTGGGTAGGGCCTGTAATCGAAGAAGGATTCTATTATGATATTGATTTAGGTGATGAAGTAATTAAAGAAGAGGATTTAGAACGTATTGAACGTGAGATGAAAAAGATTGCTAAAGATGGTAAACGTATTATTCGTCATGAATTGAGTAAAGAAGAAGCTTTAGAAATGTTTAAGAATGATCCTTATAAGATTGATTTGATTGAACGTATGGATCCTGCAGATACAGTTATAAGTTGTTATACACAAGGTGATTTTACTGATTTATGTCGTGGTCCACATGTTGATACAGTTAAAGAATTGAAGTATTTTAAATTATTGAAAATTAGTGGAGCTTATTGGAAAGGTGATGCTAAAAACAAAATGCTTCAACGTGTATATGGTATTTGTTTTGACAATGCTTCTGATTTAGAAAATCATTTAGCATATCTTGAAGAAGCAAAAATGAGAGATCATCGTAAGATAGGCAAGGATTTGGAATTATTTATGTCAGACGATCTAGTTGGGCGTGGACTTCCAATGTTTCTACCTAAAGGATATATTATTTGGCAAGAATTAGAAAATTATATTAAAGAAAAAGAAAGAAAACTAGGTTATCAACATGTAATGACTCCTTGTGTAGGAAATGTTGAATTATATAAGACTAGTGGGCATTGGGATCATTATAAAGAAAATATGTTTCCTGCTATGGAAGTAGATGGTGAGTCTTTTGTTTTACGTCCTATGAATTGCCCACATCATATGATGATTTATTCTAATAAATTACATTCTTATAAAGAATTACCTATTAGAATAGGTGAAATAGCTCATGATTTTAGATATGAAGCTAGTGGTGCTGTTAAGGGCATAGAACGTGGTAGACATTTTTGTCAGAATGACGCACATCTTTTTGTAACACCAGAACAAATTAAATCAGAATTTAAAAATGTTGTAGATTTGATATTTGAAGTATATAAAGATTTTAATATTACTGATTATAAGTGTGTTTTATCTTTGCGTGATCCTTTAGATAAAGAAAAGTATCATCCAGATGATGCTATGTGGGATAAAGCTGAAAATGAGCTTCGTGAGGTTTTGAATGATTTAGGTATTGAATATACTGAAGAGATTGGTGAGGCAGCATTTTATGGACCAAAATTAGATGTTAATGTTAAACCAGCAGTTGGAAATGCTTATACGATATCTACTTGTCAACTAGATTTTTGCCTACCAGCTAAATTCGATTTAAAATATGTAGATGCTGATGGAGTTAAGAAAACACCAGTTGTACTACATCGTGCTATTTTAGGTTCATTAGATAGGTTTATGGCTTATATAATAGAAGAAACAAAAGGAAATTTACCTGTTTGGTTAGCACCAGTTCAAGTTAATGTAATTCCAGTAAATAACAAATATCATTTAGAATATGCTACTAAAGTAAGAGATTTGTTAGAACAACAGGGTATTCGTGTTGAATTAGATGATCGTGATGAAAAATTATCTTATCGTATGCGTGAAAGTCAAACTAAAAAAATTCCATATACTTTAATTCTTGGTGATAAGGAAAGAGATAATGAACAAATTAGTTATCGCATATTTGGACAGGCTGATACTACTACTTTATCAAATCAAGAATTTATTGAGACAATTAAAGATGTAATAAAAAATAAAAAAGCTCTTTAGCAGAAATTAAGCTAGAAATAGTTATATTTTTTGCTATTTAGCTTTTTTTTTGTTATAATAGTAGAAGATAGACAGGATATATAATTGGAGGTTTATTTTTATGAACACTAAACAAAAAGAATTTATTGAATTATTAGGATTAAGCTCAAATTTTACGTTAAAAGAACTTAATCAAGCATATTATGAAAAAGCTAAAGTAATTCATCCAGATCGTCATTATGGTGAGAATATACAATACTGGAATGATCGAATGACGCAATTAAATGATGCTTATGATTATTTAAAAAGAAAAAAGAAGAACGAAGAAAACGGAAAAAATGGACAAGAGAAATGGTCTAATACATCTGGTGACAAATCTACAATTTTTACTACTTATTGTTGTAATAAATTGGGCTTAAATCTAGAAACTGCTCAACAAATATATAAAAGGAATTCTAATCAAAACTCTGAGATTAGTTTTGACAGGTGGTTGAGAAACCGTTTAGATGATTTAAAAAAATATGAAACTAGTAAAGAAGAAGTATTGAAATTATGTAAACAATCAATTATGCTTTCTACAATTTCTTTTGAGTGTGTTCTTAATATTTATGAATGTGATTGTGAATTTGGTGGTATTCAAAATAGTTTTTCTAGTTGGTTATCTAATTTGATTGAAACATGTAAAGAAATAGAACAAAAACTTGAAAAGAAAAATCAATTTTCCATTATAGATGCAATTAAAAATTACATATATAATGAATCAGAAAATAATTTTATATTTTATTTAGAATCACAATCAAGGATTAGGGAATTATGTCAAGAATTAAAAAAAGATTTTTATGAAGTTGAGTTTGAATATAATTATAGTGGTTTTAGAGGTTCTTTTGTAGAATATTTAGAATATAATATTGCTATTAATAGAGTCATTAATGATATGGGGATGACTCAAAGAGAATCTGATGAATATTATAAAATTTATTTAAAAAGTGGATATAATGGAAACAAATTGGATTTCTTAAAAGAAGCACAAGCTGTTTTACCAGTTAGAGCCATTCTTGGAAAGAACTATTTTACGTTAAAGAAAATGTATGATAATCTTCCCTATGATGAGAAACCAGAAAGCTTTACTTTTTGGGTTGAATTACAAGCTTTGACGAAGTCTTCAAAATGCTCACCAGAAAAAATGTTAGAAAAAATATATATGAATACAAAGGAATCAGGCTATGCTAATACATTTAAAGATTTGATTATTAGTTTAGCAGGTCCACATCTTAATATACCAACTGATAGTGGTGAATTTTCAAATGAACCACAAGAAGAGCAAGAGACAAAACATACTAAATCAGCATAATTAAAATGTATTAAAGTTATATATGTATTAAAGTTATATATATTAATGATTAATTTTGCAAAAATATGTAATATAATGTATAATCTATTTGAGGGTGTGATTTAATGAATAAAAAAGAACCAATAAATAAGTCATCATTAATAATTTCAATAATAACATTAATTTTAGGTATTATTCTATGTTTTAATGATAGTGGTAATATATTTACTTTAATTGGATATTTTGTTAGTGGGCTTTTAATTGTAAGTGGTATAATTAAACTCATTATGGCTATGGTTGCTAATAAAAAAAGACAGGATTCTGATTATGGAAGTATTTTTATAAGTATATTATTAATTGCTTTAGGAGGCAGTATTGCTATATTTCCTAAATCTATTATGATAACGTTTAGTTTATGTGTTGGCGCTATCGTAATATTTATTGGTATTCAGCGTTTGGTTTTAGGTATTGCAGTTAACAAAATCGATCGTAATGGTTCCGTTTTCTATATTATTGAGTCTATTTTAATAATTTTATTAGGTATCATTATTTTAACACAGAGATTTATTAATCTATTGGGTGCGTTCTTAATTATATATGCTATTTCGGAATTAGTAGGGTATATATACTATACATCACAAAATAAAGATTATTCTGAGGTTTTAAATAAAAAAGTTACAAAAGAGATGAAAGAAAGTGAAGCTAAGGATGCTATCATTGATGAGGATTAGTTATTGCTTTTAACAATATATTTCGTTAAATAAAAAGTATCATTTTGAGTTGAAATGATACTTATTTTTTTTGTGTAGTATTTTCTTCTTTGATAGTTGGAATAAGTGTATCTAAACTATCATTAAATGTCGGTTCTGTTCCTTTTATATAGTAAAACATTGTTGGCTTTTTTGTATTTTTGTTAGCAGGAGTCCCAGATATTGGATCTACAAGAACACCAACTACATTATCAGGAATTGTATACCAAGATTCGTCTTTTCCTTCTAAATATCCTTCTGCAATATCTCGCCACATATATCTAAGTTCCCGACCATTAGATAGCTCTGAATTACTATTATCATCATAACCACTCCACATACCAATAACGATATTTGAATTATATCCAAATACTAAATGATCTGTATCTGTTGTTCCTGTTTTGATAGCATATTTATGTGTTAATGTAGATGTTATATCATGACATGTTGGATAATTGTAATCAATAAAATTATAATTATAAGTACTAGTTAAATTTTCATTCATAATGTATGCTAAAGAAGAATTAAGAATTGCTTCTTTCTCATCTTTATTTTCAAATAATACATTACCATTCATATCTTCAACACGCTTGATTAAGTGAGGTTTGATACGATATCCTAAATTAGCTAATGAAGAGTAAGCTGCCGTCATATCCATTAATTTCATTTCTTCACTACCCAAAGCTAGTGAAGGTACTGCATCAATATTAGTTGAAATACCTAGTCTTTTTAAAAGATTAACTAATGTATCTTCTCCTAAAAATAAATGAGTTTTAACTGCATATATATTATCACTATATGCTAAAGCAGCAGGCATTGAAATAGATTTGTTACCATAATTATCATTGTAATTAGCTGGACTATATGTTTTATTTTCAGAAAAAACGAAAGTTGTTTTTTCACTTGTAAAAGTAGTAGATGCTGTAAAACCATTTTCTAACCCTGCATAATAAAGAAAAGGTTTTAGGGTTGAGCCCATTTGACGTTTAGCGTTAATAGCACGATTATATTTACTTATAGAGTAATCTCTTCCTCCTGTTAGTGCTATAACGTGACCTGTATTAGGTTCCATCATTATAGTGGCTAACTCTATTTTTTTATTAGTGATATTTTTATCCATTGCTTTTTCTAATATACTTTGCGCATTTAGATCAAGATAAGTATATACCTTTAATCCACCTGTTTCTAAAAAAGAATTTGGAATACTATCAATACTTTCTAACTCTTGCATGACAGCATCTTTGTAATACATTATTGTTTTAGAACTATCACTTTCAAAATTTCCATAGAATGTCAATTCTTCATTATAAGCTTTTTCTTTATCTTCTTCAGTTATGTAATTATTTTCAACCATAGCTTCTAATATAAGTAGTTGTCTTTTTTTAGCATTATCAAAATTAGAAATAGGGGAGTAATTACTAGGCGATTTTGGGATTCCTACTAAAATTGTAGCTTCAGCTAAACTAAGTTCTTTAGATGATTTATGATAATAATATTGACTAGCTTTTTCAATACCATATATTCCACCATAATTAATAGTATTAAGATATGCTTCTAATATATCATCTTTATCATATTGAGCTTCTAATTGAATAGTTAACCAAGCTTCTTTTAACTTTCTTTGCCAAGTTTTTTCAAATGATAAAAATAGATTTTTAGATAACTGTTGACTAATTGTAGAAGCACCTTGTAGTGTTTGACCACTTTTAGCATTTATATACAAAGATTTGATAATACGTAAATAATCAAAACCAGAGTGTTTATAAAAGTTTTTATCTTCAATAGCTATAGTAGCATTTTTTACATGATCAGATATAGTGTCAAGTGATACCCACTTATCATTTAAATCGTTTACTAAATTATCATTTGTATCATAGATATAAAATTTGTTAGCAGATTCAATTGGCAGTTTACTTTTATAACGTGCAAAAATGTAAACTCCTAAATATATAACCATAAAAACAGCTAGTAAAATAACACCTTTTTCAAATATAAATTTAAGTTTTCGCATATTATCACTCTATTCTAATTTTATTATTAGAAAAAAAATAGAAAATATAAGTGCAATTTATATAAAATTATGCTATAATGTTTGGGAGTTGATATGAATGGCAAAAAAAGAAATTGAAATAATCTTAAAAACACCAGATGATTTAATTAAAACTAATACTACAGCAATCGTTGGTGAGAATGCTATTAAGTATCGAGAAAAAGATATTTTGGTTGTATTAAAACAAGATAGTAATACTCTTTTTCTTACAAGAGAAAATAATGAATATCAACTAAATTTAGAGTTTCAAGAAAATAAAAAAACTTTAGGTAGTTATTTATTAAAAGATAATAATATAATGTTAGAGTTAGAAATATTAACCAAAGATTTAAAAATAGATAAAAATACTATTTATATTATGTATGAATTACATGATGAAATACGTGAATATATAATTAATATAAAGGATTGATATTATGTTAGAAAAATTAGAAGCATTAATCACTAAGATTACTAACAAGATAGGATATAAGGCTGACAAAATGCGTGTTATAAAGTCAAATCGTCCAGATTTATGTGATTATCAGTGTGATGATGTGTTTAAATTAGCAAAAGAATTTCATAAGAATCCTATTGTTATTGGAGAAGAAATTGTAAATGAATTAAATAAAATAGATGATTTTGATACATATTTTAAACAAGTTGAATTTGTACGACCAGGATTTATCAATATGACGTTAAGTAATACCTTTATTAATAATAATATTAAAGAAATGATAGATAATGAAAATTTAGGTATTACTAAGGCTATTAGTCCCGAGATGTATGTTATCGATTATGGTGGACCTAATGTTGCTAAACCTTTACATGTTGGACATATGCGTACAGCTATTGTGGGTGAGTCAATAAAAAGAATTATTAGGTATAAAGGGCATAATGTTATAAGTGATATTCATCTTGGAGATTATGGTTTACAAATAGGGCAAGTTATTTATGGAATAAAGCAAGAAAATAAATCATTAAATGATATTGATATAGAATATTTAGATTACATATATCCTAAAATGAGTGGATTATGTAAAGAAAATGCAGAAATTAAAGAGAAGTGTGCTGAAATAACTAAAGAATTACAGGATGGAAATGAAGAATATACCCATCTTTGGAAAAAGATTATGGAAGTATCAGTATCTGATATGAAACAAGCTTATGATTATTTAGATGTTCATTTTGATTATTGGTATGGAGAAAGTGATGCTTATTCATATCTAGAAGAAACAAATAATATATTAGCTACTAAAGGTTTGCTTACTGAAAGTGAAGGAGCTTTAATTGTTGATGTATCTAAACCAGAAGATAAAAAAGAAGTGCCACCACTATTATTTCGTAAGAGTAATGGAGCTTATCTTTATGCATCAACTGATTTAGCAACTATAGTTCAAAGAGTTAAAGATTTTAGTCCAGAACATATTTTATATGTTGTTGATAATAGACAAGCACTACATTTTGAACAAGTTTTTAGAACGTGTGATATGGCTAATATTTTAGCATATAATAAGTTAGAATATTTAGGATATGGAACTGTTAATGGCGAAGATGGAAAGCCATATAAAACAAGAAATGGTACTGCTCCAAAACTTCAGAATCTATTTGAACAGACAAAAGATATTTTAGTATCAAAAACAGAAATGAAAGATAAAATATCTGATGAAGATATTGATAAAATTGTCAATTCAATACTAAAGTTTGCAGATTTACAAAATAATCGAGAACGAGATTATATATTTGATATTAGTAAATTTTCTGAAGTAACTGGGAAAACTGGTCCTTATATATTATATACATATTTAAGAATACACAAAATAATTAGTGGACTTGATAATGTTGATTATTCTTCGTTAACAGATAATATATATAATGAATTTGATCGTGACTTACGTCTTAAAATTCTTGAGTTACCAGTAGCATTCGATATGGCATTTACTAATCGTATGCCAAGTTTTATTGCTGAATATTTATATGATTTGTGCGTTTTAACTAATGCATTTTATCAAAATAATCATATAAATAGTGAGAAAGATGAAATTAAGAAAAATGATTGGGTTAATATTTTAAATATAACAAGTATGATAATAAAAGAAATGTTATCTCTATTAGTAATTAATATACCTGATTCTATGTAGAATAATATTTGGAGGGATTATGATGAGTTTAAATTCAATGAAACATGAAGAATTAGAATTGTTATCTTATACAGATTTAACAGAATTAATATTAGAAGAAAATAAAGGTTCTATGAATACAGCTGCTATATTTAAAAAGATTAGTAGTTTGCTTTCTCTATCTGACGAGGAATATGCATCAAAAATAGGTGATTTCTATACATCTTTAACAACAGATAAAAGATTTATTTTCTTAGATGATAATGCTGAATGGGATTTAAGAAATAGACATACTTCACAAGTTGTAGTTACAGATGATGATGACGAAGATGAAGAGGAAGAAGATACTGAAGAAGATGATGATACTTTAGAAACGGAAGAAGAAGATATTGATTCTATTGAATCTGATGACGATGATTTAGATGATGGCGATGATATAAATGATTTAGCCATCATAACTGATGAAGAATTAGAGGATAATTAAAAACTAGTTTACTAGTTTTTTAATTTTTATTAAGGAGATGTAGTAATGAATTTAAATACAGAACGATTTATTTTAAGGAAAACTAGTTTAGAAGATTGTGATAATATGTTTAATCTTTTAAATAATCCTGAAGTTGTAAAATATTTGAATATGGATATTCATAATACTAAAGAAGATACGAAAAAATTAATAGAAGAATATTTAACTGAATATCAATTAGGTAATAAATATCCTTTTACTATTATAACTAAAGATACTAATGAATTTGTTGGAATATTTTTAATTAAATTAGACTTATATGATGAAGACTGTTATGAATTTACAATTTATTTAGATAAAAAATATTGGAATAAAGGAATATATAAAGAGATATTACCATATATGACTAGGTTTGCTTTTGATAATATTAAAACTAATAATTTTAGAGGATTTGTTATGGAAGATAATATTGCATCAAGTAAGGTTTTAGAATATTGTAATTTTAAATTAGAAAAAGTATTTACTGTACCTAATATTGAGGGAAAAATAAAGAGTTACTTAATGACCAAAGATGATTATATATCTATAGATAGCTAGTAAATTTTCATTTAGCTATTTTATTATGTTATTATAGATATTAAAAGTTTTATTTTAATGGCATCCAGAGAAAATTTAATAAAAAGATTAGATAAAAGAGGCAATAGTACCGAATGGGCTTATCAACAAATAGATAGGCGCTGTAAAGCGTTTGAGACAGATTTTGATGGAATAAAAATCGATACTAATGATAATGATATAGAGAAAGTAATAAACAGTATTTTAGATTTGTTATAGTTTTGTTGATTGATACAATGTAATAAAATAGTGGTTCATTAGCTGATAATTTAGGAGGAAGAATGAAAAATATTATAGAAGTAAAAAACTTAACAAAGGAATATAAGCAATTGAAAGCTATAGATGATTTATCCTTTGAAGTATATGAAGGTGAAATATTAGGTTTATTAGGTCCTAATGGTAGTGGTAAATCAACAACTATTAATTGTCTTTTATCATTACTTAAATATAATAAAGGAAGTATAAAAATATTTGAGCGTGATATGCTACCAGATGCTTATGATATAAAAAAGGATATTGGCGTAGTATTTCAAGATGTAGCTGTTTTTGATGAATTAAACGTTTACGATAATATTGATTATTTTTGTGGGCTTTATATTAAAGATAAAAAAATACGTCAAAAGTATGTGGAAGATGCCATTGAATTAGTAGGATTAGAAGATTTTAAGAAATATATACCTAAAAAATTATCTGGTGGACTTTTGCGTAGACTTAATATTGCTTGTGGTATAGCTCATAAACCAAAATTAATATTTTTAGATGAACCAACAGTAGCAGTAGACCCCCAAAGTAGAAATAATATATTAGATGGTATAAAAAAATTACGTGATAATGGTGCAACTATTGTATATACAACACATTATATGGAAGAAGTAGAAATACTTTGTGATAGAGTAATAATTTTAGATCATGGTAAAATTATTGCAAGTGGAACTTGTGATGAATTGAAAGTTAAAGCTAATATTGAAGAAAAGATTAGTGTTGAAATTATGAATTTGGATAATAAATATATCAAGGAAATTAAAGCACTAAAAAATGTTAAAGACGCTATATATAGTAATAATAATTTATATATTACTTATTTAAAGGGAGAAAATAATATTATAGAATTAATGGATTATTTAAAAAGTAAAGATATTAAATATACAAAAATATATTCAGAAAGACCAACTCTTAATGATGTGTTCCTAGAACTTACAGGAAAGGAACTTAGAGACTAATGTTTATTCATAATTTTAGATATACTTTAAAAGTACTTTTTAAAAATAAAATGTTAATTTTTTGGACCTTTGCTTTTCCTATTATATTAGGTACTTTCTTTAAAATGGCTTTTTCTAATATTGAACAAAATGAGCAATTAGATATTATTGATATTGCTATTGTATCTAATGAAACTTTTGATGAAAATGAGATATTAAAGGAATCATTTAAAGAACTTAGTAATCCTGAAAATGATAAACGCTTATTTGATACTTCCTATGTTAATGAAAAAGAAGCTAAAAAATTATTAGAAGATGATAAAATTACAGGGTATTTAAATTTTACAGATAAACCAGAAATTGTAGTTAAATCTAGCGGAATTAATGAAACAATTTTCAAATATGTAACTGATGAAATAATTCAATATAGTAATGTATTAGATTTAGTTATTGATGAAAAAATAAAAGGTATATCAACTAGTGATATAGAAGACTATAATATAGAAGAAATGTATACAAAAATATATAGTGAAGTAAATACTCTTATGAATGAAAATAAAGCTAATATTAAAGATATATCTAGTCATAATTTAAGTTATACTATGATTGAATTTTATACTTTAATTGCTATGGCTTGTTTATATGGTGGTATTCTTGGAATGGTAGCAATCAATCAGAATTTAGCTAATATGAGTAATAAAGGTAAAAGAGTAGCTATTAGTCCTACGTCTAAAGCTTCACTTGTTATTAGTAGTTCTTTAGCTAGTTATGTAACACAACTTATTGGTTTAGCATTATTATTTATTTATACGATATTTGTTTTAGATGTTGATTATGGCTCTAATTTGCCACTTATTATTTTACTTACTTTAACAGGTGCTTTAGCAGGTTTATCATTAGGTATTGTAGTAGCTTGTCTTTTTAAAACAAATGATAATGCTAAAACAGGTATCTTAATATCAATTACAATGTTAGGTTGCTTTCTTTCTGGTATGATGGGAATTACAATGAAATATGTAGTAGATAAAAATATTCCTATTGTTAATAAATTAAATCCTGCCAATATGATAACTGATGGGTTTTATTCTTTATATTATTATGATACTTTAGATCGATTTTTCTTTAATGTATTTAGTTTACTTATCTTTTCTTTTATTATGATCACTATATCAATAGGTAGTTTAAGGAGGCAGACATATGACAGTATTTAAAGCATTTTTTAAAGTTCTAAATGCTTCCAAAGCACCAATTATTATGTATACAGTAATATTAATTTTCTTTGGTGGATTTAATTTAAAGAGTAACGATAAATCAACTAACTTTGTAGCTAGTAAACCAGATATATTAATAATTAATCAGGATAGTGAAGAGGGGATTACTTCATCTCTTATTGAGTATATTACTAGAAATAGTAATATGGTTGAAATTAAAGATAATGAGAACGCTATAAATGACGCTCTATTTTATAGAGATGTTAATTATATAATTTATATTCCAACTAATTTTAGAAAAGATCTACTAAATGGCAAAAATCCTCAAATTGAAGTAAAAAGTACTGGAGATTATCAGTCTAGTTTAGCTGAAATGATGCTAGAAAAATATTTAAAACTTGCTAATATATATATTGATACATATCATGATGAGGAAAAAATTATAGAAAGCATTAATAATACATTAAAAAATGAAACGGAAATAATGACAACATCTAATTTAGATACAACAAGTTTGGATCAAATGTCAGCTTATTATAACTTTGCAAATTATAGTATATTAGCAGGTTGTGTATATGTTATATGTCTTATCTTATCTAGCTTTAAAGATGATAAAATAAGTAAAAGAACAATTATAAGTAGTATGAATTATAAAAAATATAATAGAAAATTACTATTATCTAATAGTTTATTTGCTATTGTTATGTGGCTATTTTATGTATTGCTAAGTTTTATTTTAATAGGTAATGCTATGTTTACTATACGTGGTCTTATGTATATGATTAATTCATTTATATTTACAATATGTGCTTTAGCAATTGCTTTCTTAATTGCTAATATAGTTAATAATAAAAATGCTATTAACGGTATAGTTAATGTAGTAGCACTCGGTTCTAGTTTCTTATGTGGAGCATTTGTGCCTATGGAATGGTTACCAGAACAAGTCTTAACAATAGCGCATATCCTACCATCTTATTGGTATATAAAAACAAATGAAGTGTTAAAAGTTACTGAAGTATTTAATATTGATACGTTAAAATCTATTTTAGTTAATATGTTTATTATAATTATTTTTACAATTTTATTTATTATTATTACAAATATTATTTCTAGTAAAAAAAGAAAAATAGCGTAAAATATAAAAGAATTATTCTTAAAAAAGTATAGTTCTTTTTGCTATTTCAGTTTAATTATTTTTAAACTTTGTTTTAATTTCTCTTTACCATGAGTTTTCAAGTATAGATTTAATATATTATCAAGTATAATTTCATCACTTACTGATTCTTCTTTAAGAAGTGAAATATATGGTGTTAGAACAAGTGAGTCAAACCACCAAAATTCTAAGTTTAATTTATAAAAACCCGAATTTTTATAGAAGTTTATTCTTCTTTTTCTTATTTCATTATCTCCAGCATTAATATTTGAATCTAATTTTTCTACTTCAATAAATATTCCATTATAATTTTTATACAGTTCTTTTAATAAAGATAGTGCTTTTGTACCTAATCCTTTACATTGATATTTGGGTAAAATAGCAAAATAATCGAGCTAAATATATTTATTATCATCTATTTCATTTATAATCATAAAACCAACAAATATGTTATTGTCAGTTATTTCTATTATATTTAATATATCTTTATTAAATAGTAATTCTATTAAAGATAGACTTTTTCTTTCTTCTTCAGCAAATAATTTCAGATACTCAGGATATATTATTTTTTTGAATATACTTATATCTACTTTTTTTAAGTTTAACATTTCTATCCTCCAATAAATATTCTTACATCATATTTTAGCACGTAGTCTATTAATGCTTGTAATGATTAGATCACATATTTAATAATATCTTATTAATCAATTGTTAAAATATTATTATACTGATATAATAAAATAAAGGAGTGATTATATGGATAATAAAAAAATAGGCAAATTTATTATGAAATTACGTAAAGAAAAAGGTTTAACAAAAAAGGAGTTAGCAGATTATCTAGAAATTAATGATAGTATAGTTGAAAAATGGGAAAAAGGGTTAGAACTTCCTGGTGTTACATTATTAACTCCTTTATCAAAAATTTTAGATGTAGATGTCAAGGAACTTTTAAACGGTGAATATAGTGAAAATAAAGATGATAAAGTAAAAAACGATCCACTAAAAAATAATGGACAACGCAAGAAAATTCGAAACAGAATAATTATATGCTTATTATTTATTGTTCTAATTTTAATATCTTTTTTATTATTTAATAATTATAAAAAATATCATTCAAATGTTATTATTGATGGTAATAATAACTATAAACTTGTTAATTATAATATATCTGAAAAAGGATTAGAATGCTTAACTGATATTATTAAAAAATCTAATAACATGACAGATAAATACAATATATCTTATTTTGAAACTGAACTAAATGAAGAAGGAATGATTAAAGCATTCACTTTATCACTTATAGTTTTTGAAGGTGATAATTATATAGGAAATGCAAGTTATGTTTATGAAAATAATATTTTAAATTATAAATCGCCAAAAGAAACTAATTTACCATTAGTTGAAACTTATTCTGCTAATAACAATATTGATTATATTAGTGATTTAATAAAAAAAATACCTTTAAATGAACAGATAAAAAATAGTGATTTAACACATTATTTCTTAAGATATCAACCAGGTACAAGCATTGAAAAAGGAACACCTATATTTGACTTTACTTCTGATAGAGAAGTAAAAGCATTAAGTAGAAATGATTATATTAACGGAAATGGTGGTATAAGTAATGGAAATGATAATATTGTTATAAGACTATATGATGGTACTAGTATCACTAGTGACGAACAATATTTATATGTATTTGATAAAGTTGATAAAAGTACTTTATTCAATCCTAATTATATGATGAAAACAGATTATTATATAAATAATGGAACTTTAAAATTTACGAGAGATTACGGTAATAATTGGATTAATACGGACATTACTAAAGAAGAATTAGAAGAAACTTTAACATATTATAATGATTTATCATTAAAACCTAATAGTTGGTTTTTATCTTCTGATGAGAATTTACCAATCGCATATTTCTATGGTGAGGAACCAGTTTTAAAAATATCGACTGATAATGGATTAACATGGAAAAAAGTAGAACTTACTGATTCTAAGAAAATGGGTAGACTAATAACAAATAGGGTAATTGGTTTTAGCTCTAAAACAGATGGCTATGTAGCTTTAGGAACTGATTGGTCAATGGGTTCAGGTGAGAATAAAAAAATATATTTTACTAAAGATGCGGGTAAAACATGGAGTGAAGTGAAGCCACCACTTAATAATTCGAATAAAACATTAATAGACATGTGTATGTATGATAGTAATATAGGAGTAATTTTATTGAATAATCCTAATGATGATAGAATTCCATTAATATATGCTACTAAAGATGGAGGAAAGAATTGGAAGGAAGTAAAATTAAATTATAAAGATGAAATAACATATCTAGTTGATATTGATAGTATTACTAAAGAAGATAATCAATTTATTATTCAATTGGGTCAAAGTAAATATGGAACTTTAAAAGCTATTTTTAAAGTTAATGATTTATATGATTCATGGCAATTTGTAAAAACTACTAATGAAAATATTCATACAGTTGGTTAATTACTGAAGAAGCAAAACTAATATTTTTGCTTTTTTTAAAAATTATAGGATTTACGCTATAATATAATTAAGATTTTTAGAAAAAAGGAGATTTTTGATATGAGTAAAGATTTTAATTATGTTGGTGGATTTAACGAGCAAGGAATTTATAGTGAAGCTGAAACTGAATTTGATTCTGAAGGCTATGACAAGAATGGTTACAATCGTAAAGGATTCAACAGAGAAGGTATTCATATTGAAACTGGAACTAGATACAATATGTATGTATATGATTGTAATGGGTATAATCAAAATGGATTTGATTAATGGAGATATTGTAAAGTAAATGGTCATTATCAACCTATTAATGAAAGAGGCTTTTTTTGGAATGGAGAAAATAGTGAAAATGGATATTTAAAAGTTGATGTACATGGATATGATATTTCCGGATTTAATGAACAAAGAATTCATTTTCAAACAGGTACAAAATATGATTTAGAGGGTTATGATTTTACTGGATATAATATAGAAGGCTATAATCGTAAAGGCTTTAGTAGAGAGGGTATTAATAAAATAACCGGAACAAAAGTTAATCTTTTAGGTTATAATGAAGAGGGTAGAGACTCTTGGCAAAATATGGAACCTGATGTATATAGTATAGGAGATTTTGCTAAAGTATTTGGTGATATAGAAAGTGAAAATGAATTGAATGGTAAACAGAAAAATAAAAGCATGTAATTTGTTGAACATCAGTTATTATTTTAACTAAAAAATTGTATAAATTTCTTTATTATATATCTTTTATTTATAAAAAGTAATATAATATTTCTTGGTGATAATTATGAATAATTTTAAATATAATAATAAATTAATTAGCTTATTGACTTCTAGTATGTTAGTTTTAACATGCTGTAGTTGTACTTCTAATAAAATGGATACAAATGTTACTTCTGATACAATTAAATATAGCGAAAATACTACTTCAGCTATTCAAAATACAGAACAAGCTGTTAATGTTCTAACGGAGGAAACTGCTACATATACTGAAGTATCACAAAGCGAATCGGTTACAAGTTCTATAATGGATACTTATACTGAAGTTTCAAATGATTATACAAAAGAAGAAAATATGATTTTAGAATATTTTGATTCATTAGGAAATGAAATTAAATCATATATAGATTCTAAAGAATTACCTGAAAAGGGAAAGGCATATTTTATTTGTTGTGTAGATTTTCTATTTTTTGATGAACCAATAAATGGTGTGAGATTTAGTGAACTAAGAGATTCTGCTAAACAACAATTACTTGAAAACATTAACTCAATAGATGAGTTGATATGTAGTAAGTATCCTAATTATAAGGAAGAAATCAGTGATAAATATAGTTATATTTATAATAAAGCAGGAGAAATTATAAAAGCTGGTAGTAATAATATACAAGATTTTTCAAAAGAAAAATTAGGAGAAGAAAAATATAACGAATTAAATGATTTGAAAGATGAATTTAAAGAACAAATAAAAGAAGATTTTGATGATGTATCAGATTTAGCTAACGAAGGAAAAGAAAAAGTTAAATCATGGTATCAAGAATTTAAAAATAATTAGAAATATTATTAAAGTTTTGAAGATTAATAAATTTATGTTAGTTATTATATAATTTAGTATGTATGATAAAGAAACTTTAAATGAATTGAAACGAATTAAATTTGAAAATTTTCTTTGGTTTATATTTGCTGCCTTGTGTATAATTAATATATATGGAGATTATAATGATGAAGGATATCTAAAGACACATAATAACATATTTAAGACGAAATCTAATTATATTTTTGAGTTTACTTTGATTGTTACATTTTTAATATATGTATAGTTTTTTATAAAAAATTATAAAGCTTATACTAAAGCAAATGAAGATGATAAACAATCGTATTCAATAAAACTTTTAGGAAGTTGTTTCCTATTAGCGGGTGTTTTATGCCTTATTTATTTTCAAACTAATCAAACATCTTTTGTAGGGGCACCTGCATTATAAATATTAATTTAAACAGAATTTTGATATTCTGTTTTTTGTTTTAAAATTTTTAATAAAAATATAAAAATTGAAGATTGGTACTATCCAAAATTTATTATTTTATGGAAATATTTAAATAAGTATATAATATTATAAATTAATAAAGAGTATTGAACTATATTACAATATCGTAAGATTAGAATTAATATATTAATGATATAATATATAAAAGGTGATGAATATATGTCTAGAATAATGATTATGAAGAATCAAAACAATTGTTTACTAAACTATTAGATAAATATGGTGTAAAAAGTGAATTATTGGACAAAGAAAAAAGATTGTTTGACGGGACATATACTATGCAAGATGCTATTGATGTAGCTTGGTCATATGAAGCATATTGGTCTTTACTTTGGGCACTAGGCATGGTGGATGATATTAGTTATCCATCTGATATATGTGACTGTGAGAAAGCAATTAAAGCTGTAGGAGATTCAAAAAATTATGAAGAGTTTGTTAATAAATGTCATCTTAGAAATATTGAAGAAATATTAGATATGTTAGATCTTTATTATCGCTATCATTGGGCATGTGTTGAAAAACAAGTAAATCCTGATACACCTATCGGTAAGTTGAATGATGAGGTAGTAATGGAAAGAAGAAGAGGCCTTGAATGGTTAGTGAGCAAAGAAAAAGACTGGAATAATATTTCCTTAGATACTTAAAAAATATATGGTAATTTAAGAATCTATTTATACCAAAAAAAGAGCTAATGCTCTTTTTATTTTAATTGTAAAATATTTTTAGAAAAAGATTCTTTATACATTTATTAATTTCATCTAAATTAGTATCAATATTTTTTTTGAAATATTTAATTACTAAATTAATACAACCATCAATAAAGAAAGTCATAGCTAAGGATACATCAGGCTGTTGTTTTAAACGAAAATAAGCATTTAATTTTTTATCCATTATTTTACTTAAACGTTGTGTAAATAATAAAGGTTCATTACTAGATAAAAACATAGAATAAAAATTTTCGTTTTCTTTTAGATGATTAATAACTTTATCAAAATAATTATTAATATCATCAATAGTTTTTAACTCTTCAGTATCAATACTTAATACGTCTAAAAGTTCATCTTGTATTTCACTAGCAACCTCATATATATTGTCGTAATGAGTATAGAAAGTCCCACGAGTAATATCAGCTCTGCTTACTAACTCGGTAACTGTAATTTTTTGAAGTTCACCTTTTTCACTTATTAACTCAGCAAGGGTATTTTTTATTAATTTTTGTGTTTTAAAAGATGAAGAATTTAAATTTTTCACTTTCATTTTAATCACCATCTATATTATAACACATTTTTGAATTTAGACAAATAAATATATAGTGTCTAAATTTAGACATCATTGATAAACTTGTACTTTATAAAAATTATAGTCTGTTTTATAATCTTACCTATCTATTGATTTAGATATTAACAAAAGGGGGATAATAATGAAAAAAATAACAGATTTTATTGTCGAAAAGCGATTTTTTATTATAATTAGTTTTATTATTTTAACAATTATATCCATTTTATTGATTCCTAAAGTTAAGATAAATTATGATATTGCTAAATATTTACCTTCAACATCAGAAACAAGAATTGGTATGGATATCATGGAAGAGGAGTTTGCTGGGGAGGAGAGTAGCTCATTTTATTTAATGTTTGAAGGACTCTCTTCTGATGAAAAAAACACGATATATGAAGAATTACAAAAGGAAGATGGCGTTTCTAGTGTAGAGCACGATAATACTGATAAGTACAATAAGGATAATTATACATTATATATTATCAATGTAAATGATAAAGAAGATTCCGATGTAGCTAGTAAGGTTTTTAAAAATATTAAAGAAGAGTACAAAGATTATGAAATATATACTAGTGGCTCAATAGCAGAAAGAAATACATCAGTTTTACCTATCTGGATTGTATTTTTAGCTATAGGATGTGCAATGATCATTTTGATTATTATGTGTGAGTCATACGTAGAACCATTTTTATTTCTTTTTACTATTGGATTAGCAGTATTTTTAAATAAGGGAACTAATATTTTCTTTAATAGTGTATCTAATATTACTGATTCTATAGTAGCAATTTTACAACTTGCTTTATCAATGGATTACTCAATTATGTTGATGAATAGATATAATCAAGAGAAAAAAGAAGATAATGATAAAGTTCGTGCTATGAAAAAAGCTTTATATAATTCATTTATATCAATATCTAGTAGTTCTGTAACAACAATAGTAGGACTTTTAGCACTAATCTTTATGAGTTTTACAATTGGTCGTGATTTGGGCGTAGTTTTAGCTAAAGGAGTTTTATTTAGTTTAATTAGTATTTTCTTTGTACTACCTGGTTTAATCTTAATATTTGATAAATGGATTGTTAAAACTAAAAAGAAAACTTTAAATGTTAAACTCGACAAATTAGGTAGTATTAGTTATAAGTTTCGTTATCCATCATTGATAATAATATTTGTTGCTTTAATAGTTAGTTATTTATTAAAAGGAAATTTAGGTATTTTATATACTAGTTCAGAAGCAGATCAAATAAGTGAAGTATTTCCAGAAAATAATGTAGTAGCAATTATATATAATAATGAAGATGAAGATTTGATTGCTAATCATTGTCGTGCTTTAGCACACGATGAGAAAGTAAAAGATGCTTTATGTTATGGAAATACAATTAACGAAGATTTAACTTATGATAAGTTAAACGATAAAATAAATGATTTAGGATCTGATATGACAATTGATGATTATTTATTAAAGATTATATATTATAATTATTATGGTAACAATAATAATGAAACTACTTTAGAAGATTTATTAAAGTTTACTAAAACGAATGTTTATACTAATGATAAAATGAACAGTCATCTTGATTTAGAAACAAAATCTAATATTGAACGTTTGAATAATTTTGTAACAAATGAAAATATAAATAAAAAAAGAACAGCTAAAGAATTAGCTAATATTTTAGGTATTGATGAGGCAAGTGTTAAAGATTTATTAGTTTATTATAACTCTTTAAATAATGATAATAAGCTAACAATTCAGACTTTTGTTAAATTTATGCAAGAAGATGTTTTGACAAATAAGAAATATTCGAATAGCGTTGATCAAACTACTAAAAATAATTTAAATATATTATCACAATTTACAAATGTAAATATAATAAATAAAGAAATGACAAGCAAAGAAATGGCTAAATTACTTTCTGTAGACGAAAAATTAATGAATGACTTATATAGTTATTACTTGATAAAATATCCATATGATACTAAATTATCTCTTAATGAATTTGCTACTTTTGTTATTGATGAAGTATTAACTGATGATACTTTGAGTAAAGATATTAATGATAGTACTAAAAATAAAATTTATATTTTAAAACAATTTAGTGATAAAAAAGTTATAAATACAAAAATGGATAGTAAGTCATTAAGTAAATTATTTGATATTGATGAAGATATTGTTAAACAAATTTTACTACTAAATTATAGTAAAATTGATGATGGAACAACTTATACTTTGAAAGAATTTGTTACTTCCATTATAAAATTAAAGATTAATACTGATTATTTAGATCATATTAATATAGATAATATTGAACAATTGAAAATTTTTGCGTTAAACGAAAATAATTTTAATCAAACTGATATATCAAAAGATAAGTTAAAAGAAATATTTGGCGATGAATTAGTAGAAGATGCTTATAATCTTTTAAGTTTATCTGATAATAAAAAAATGAGCCCAGAAGAATTTGTTGATATTGTTTTAGATTATTTAGAAGATTATCTTGATGAAGAAACAATGACAAGACTACAATTAATTAAAGCAGCTATATTTAATGATACTAAATTAAGTGCTACTGAATTAAGTAATTTATTAAATATTGATAAAAAAGAAATATATAAGTTATATGCTATTATTAATTATACTAATGGTAATACTAGTAATTGGAAATTAACACCTTATGAGTTTGTTAACATTTTACTTGAAAATAGTGATAGTATAGAATCTGATACACTAGAATCATTAAAGCTTTGCAAAAAAATTATGGACAGTACAATAAATAATGAAGTATATACATATAAAGAATTATCTAGATTTTTAAATATGGATGAAGGAACAATAAATAGTATATATGCCTTATATAATTCAAAGTATAATACTATTAAATTAACTCCTAAACAATTAATTGAGTTTATATTAAAAAATCAAAATGACAAAGTTTTAAAGAAAAATTTATCAAGCAATATGTTATCACAAATTAAATTAATTAATGAAGTCATTAATAGTACATTAAGTAACAAGAAGTATTCTTCACAAGAATTATCTAAATTGCTTAATATCAATGAAAATAGTATAAATTTAATCTATTCTTTATACCAATTAAAAGATAAAGATATTAATATTTCATTAAAAGAATTTACTGGTTTTATATTAGATAAAGTTGTAACTAATCCAGAATATAGTTCTAATTTTGATGAAGATAGTAAAGATAAATTAAGTACTATTAATGAAATAATGATTAACAGTTTAAAAAAGTATAAATATACTTCTAATGAAGCTTATACTGTATTTACTAAGTTAAGTGATAATATCGATAAAAATTTAATAGAATTATTATATATATATTATGGTAGTGAAAATAGTTATGATAATGATTGGACTTTAACTATTGAAAAATTTGTTAATTACTTAAATGATAATATTTTAAATGATAAACGATTTAAAGAGTTTATTGATGATGAAATGGAAAGTGATATAAAATCATCGAAAGACACTATTAAGGATGCTAAAAAGTTATTAGTAGGTTCTAATTATTCAAGAATAGTTTTAAATACTGAATTAGAATTAGAATCAGATGAAACTTTTGACTTTGTTGAAAATGTAAAAAAAGAGTTAGCAAAAGATATTGATGAATATTATGTAATTGGTGATTCTCCTATGGCTTATGAGATGAGTCAAACTTTTAATAATGAGTTAAATTTTATAACATTATTAACTATGATATTTATTTTTATAGTTGTAGCGTTTACCTTTAAATCTATTCTTATTCCTTGTATTTTAATTATGATTATACAATGCGCTGTATATGTGACTATGGGAATATTATCTTTATTTGGCGGTACTGTTTATTTTATATCTTTATTAATCGTTCAAAGTATTTTAATGGGAGCAACTATAGATTATGCAATATTATATACATCATATTATTTGGAATCTAGAAAAACATTATCCATTAAGGAATCCGTTATAAATTCTTACAATAAGTCAATTCATACTATATTAACTTCTTCATCAATTTTAATTATAGTAACACTTATTGTAGGTAATTTTACATCAGCAATAGCATCTAAAATATGTAAAACTTTATCACAGGGAACTTTATGTTCAGCTTTGTTAATTCTATTAATATTGCCAGCAGTTTTAGCTGCTTGTGATCACTTTATTGTTAAAGGTCAAAAAAAGAAAATATAAAATTATTTTCTTTTTTATTATAATAATTAATTTTTGTTTTATAATAATAATGCTAAAGAAAATATTTTAGCACTCAACACTTGACATTGCTGATAAATGGTGGTATTATGAAAGTGTAAGAAGTAATGATACTCTTACAGGTATAATTAATTATATTATGTGCTACCTAAAAGGGTGTCAACACATAAAGAGAAAGGAAGTAGATATATATGATGATGATACCAAGAAGAAATAATTTTAGTTTGTTAGATGATATTTTTAAGGATCCATTTTTTGGACACGATGAAAATAGAATTATGAGAACAGACATTAAAGAAAGTGAGAATAGTTATTCATTAATTGTTGATTTACCAGGTTATGAAAAAGATAACATTAAAATTGAAATTGAAGATGGATATTTAACAATCCATGCAATTATGAATACAGAAAATGAAGAAAAAGAAGATAGTAAATTTGTCCGTAAGGAAAGATATTTTGGTGAATGCTCAAGAAGTTTCTATGTAGGAGATGATATCGAAGTTGAAGATATTAAAGCAAGTTTCCGTAATGGAACATTAAATCTTGAGATTCCTAAAAAAGAAGAAACAAAAGAATTACCTGAAAAGAAATATGTTCAAATTGAAGATTAATTTAGAAAACTCTAATTTTGTTAATTAGAGTTTTTATATGCTAGAATAATATATTATTATTTGATTCTAGACTTTTAATAAGTAATGATGTATACTATATTTAATATAGAGAGTAGGTGTATTAATGTCTTATTCAAGCCCCAAATCAACTAAAATAGAGACAATTAAATTCAAAAAAAGTACAACTAATAATATATTAAATACTCAATATATTTCTACTAATGCAGAAAATCCAGAAGAAATTAGTTATGATTATAAATTTGCTCCCAGAGATACTAATAAAAGAACTGTGATTTCTGATAAAGGATTAAATAAACGCTTTCCTTTCACATCTTTACTAAAAACTCATTTATCTAATTGCAAGATAGATTTAACCAATATAGTATCTTATAAAAAACAGTCTGATGGTGGATTAGTTGTAAGTTTTAGTAATGGAATTGTTGCCCATTTTAATAATCTTGGCTATATTGATAGAATAGTGCTATCGGATGGCACTATTGTTATGTATGATGAAGATGGAAATCTTTTATCAAGCTGTCGCATTAAAGATGGTGTATATCAAAATATTAATTGTTACGATAAAATAAATTGTAATAGTACGCAATATGGCGGTAATCAAATGGATTTTAGATATCATACTGATGAATTATTACAAGATCCTATTATTCTAGATAAGTTAAAAGAGACTTATCCTGATGCAAGTATGGAACAATACGAATTGTATTTAAATAAGATTTGTAATACAGGCTGTGGTTATACAGCTTTAGTTAATACTATTTTTAATGAATACACGGGTCGTGAAGATGAATTCCGTGACATTTTTGGATTCGATATGTATAAAATTGATTCTAGTGGAAATATAGATTATAATTATGAATATTTAATCTTGGATTATTTTAATTATGCATGGAGTTATAATTATGATATAGAAGAATTAATAGCTGATGTTTCTGACGATTCAACTGATTTAGCACTTAGTGGTAAAGAGGTCAGTATTCAAACTGGTGCCAATGATTATGCTTTAAATGGTTTATTTGATAAATATATGTTTAAGCACTATAATGTTGAATTAGAAAGTAATTTAGAATCATGTAAAAATAGTGAGGAATGTATAAAAAAATACAAAGAATTGATAAAAAAAGGACATGATAACATTTATATAACATCCGAAGGCTTTGATCTAATTTCAACAAAAAAAGACACGAAAGAACCAATTCGTTTGAGAGATATTGGAAGTCATGGTATGGCTGTAACAGGAATAAATGAAGATGGTAATTTGATTGTATCTTCTTGGGGAGAGGAATATGTAATAGATTTAAGTGATGTTATAAAAAGAGATGGATATATTTATTTGGGTACTATTGATTATGAATAAATATGGAGGTATAGAGATAACATGAAAAATGAATCACTGATTAAAGAAAAAAATATAGAAAATAATTATATTGAACTGCAAAATAAATATAAAAAATTATTTGAACAATATATTTTACAAAAAATAAATTTAAAAAAATATGATGATCTGATTTTAAATAGTAATTTAGATTTTGGTATATCTATACCCAATACTCAACAACTTTTTACAGAATTAGAAAATTTTTTAGAACTTAAATATATTTATATAATTAATAATTTTTTTATAGAAAAATTAGATAATAATGCTTTAGAATTATTAATAAAATCACCTTATAACCTTAATGAGCAAACATATTCGTTGATTGAAGGAACATATAAAGAGATTATTAAAGATAATTTTAATAATGAGTATAGTGATAAAAAATATTATGTATGTTATGGGTACAATATTAAGTCAAATTATGCTTATAATGATGCCTTAGTTTTTCATATTATATATTCACGTAATACTAAAGAATATAGTGATGAAGAATTTATTCAAAATATTAAAGATAAGCGTATGTTTTTGAATAAATTAAAAGAATATATAGTCGAAGAGGTAAAGCAACAATTAAATATACCTTGCCATATAATTATTTCAAAGTGTCCTAATTAATATATAGTATTCTTTTCAGTTATTTAATAATATAAATTTTCTTGTGTTTTGATTATAAATATAGTATAATTTACTTTAGCAATTGAAAGGAAGATATTAATGATTGAGAGGTTACAAGCTATAGAAGTTAGGTATTTAGAGTTACAAGAACAATTAATGAATCCAGAGGTATTTTCAGATATTAAGAAGGCAACAGAACTAACAAAAGAACAATCGTCATTAAAAGAAGCTTATGAAGCATATCAAGAGTATAAAAAAATTCTAACAGATTTAGATGATACTAAATCAATGATGAAAGATCCTGAATTAGGGGAGTTTGCTCGTGAAGAGTATAATGAATTGTTAACAAAGAAAAACGATTTAGAAGCTAACTTTGAAATATTATTGTTACCAAAAGATCCTAATGATGGCAAGGATGTTATTGTTGAAATTCGTGGCGCTGCTGGTGGGGACGAAGCTAATATTTTTGCGGGCGATTTATATCGAATGTATGGATATTATGCAGAAAAGCAAGGCTGGAAGGTAGAAGAAATTAATGCTGAAGAAGGAGTAGCTGGTGGTTATTCACAAGTAGAATTTAGAATTAAAGGTGATAACGTTTATTCTAAATTAAAATACGAAAGTGGTTCACACCGAGTTCAAAGGGTTCCAACTACTGAATCACAAGGCCGTATACAAACATCAACAGCAACAGTTCTTGTTATGCCAGAAGTAGAAGATATCGATATCGATATTAAAGATAGTGATCTTCGCATAGATGTTTATTGTGCAAGTGGACATGGTGGACAAGGAGTTAATACTACACCATCTGCAGTACGTATTACTCATTTACCTACAAATACAGTTGTTACTTGTCAAAATCAAAGAAGTCAACAACAAAATAAAGCAGAAGCTATGCAAGTATTAAAAGCACGTCTTTATGAAGCTGAATTAGAAAGACAAGAAACAGAAGTAGGTAATGAAAGAAGAAGTAAAATAGGTACTGGAGATAGATCTGAAAAAATTCGTACTTATAATTATCCACAAAATCGTGTAACAGATCATCGTATTGGTTTTTCAACAATGCAATTAGCACGTGTTATGGATGGAGATTTAGACGATATAATTGAAGCATTAATAACTGAAGACCAAGCTAGAAAATTAAAAGGTGAATAGCCTTTTTTTATTTTAAATTAATAATTTTGCTTTTATGTGTATTTATGATATAATCTCTAACTAGTAACAAGTGGGAGAACAAATAATTGGTAAGGAAAAATGATATAAGATAGTAAGGGGATAATATGAAACCAGAAGAATTAAAATGGTATGAAATGTATGAGTATGCTAAAAAATACTATATTAATTATAATAATCTCGATATAAAGAAAAGTTATAAATTGGTACATCAAGGTAAAACTTTATATTTAGGAAATTGGATTAGTAGACAAAGATATGACAAAAAAAGAGGAAGACTTACTTATACACAAATAGAGTTATTAGATGAAATAAGTATGATATGGGATAAAAGCAATCATTTTGCTGATGAATGGAATAAAATGTTTAGTTATGCTAAAAAATTTTATGATACATTTGGACATTTAAATATTCCTAAAGAATATAGAGTTAATAAAAATGGAGAAGAATTACAATATGGTACACTTGAATATGAATCAGATGACTCTTTAAAATTAGGAATATGGATTATTAATCAACGTCAAGCTTATAAAGGTATTGGTAATGGTAAGATGACTGAAAATAAAAAACAATTGTTAAATAGTATTGGCATGATATGGTCTATTAATGATTTAGAATGGTATAAAATGTA
Source organism: Roseburia sp. AF12-17LB (assembly GCA_963607615.1). Classification (GTDB taxonomy): domain Bacteria; phylum Bacillota_I; class Bacilli_A; order RF39; family UBA660; genus UBA5578. The sequence continues at coordinate 24,093 of CAVDCT010000008.1, read as the reverse complement.
CGAGTATGCTAAAAAATACTATGAAAAATATAACCATTTAAACGTTCATTTACACTATAGAATAGATTCTAATGTAAACGAATTATTAAAAGGAACATCTGCTTATGAAAGTAAGAGTTCTATTAAATTAGGACAATGGATAAGTGTTCAAAGATTAAATAAAAAGAATGGTATTTTAAAAAGCGAATATGCTACTTTATTAGAATCTATAGGAATGGTATGGAATTCTAGAAAAAATAAAGAAGAAGTTAAACAATTATGCAGAACATATGGTATTGATTATAGTTTAAATGAAAGTATTTTAAACAAACCTTACGATGAAATAGTAGCAAAAATATTATTTTTATTAGATATAAATGAACCTATTATTATTGATAATAAGGTACACTCAATATTTTTTATGTCTAGTATTGATATGCAAAAAATATATAATATATCTATTATTGATTTAATAGATAAATATGTGATAAATAATAAACAAAAAACATTATAATTATTAAGGCATTATCATGTCTTTTTTTATGTTATAATAAGTAGTAGGAAGTGTTAATATGACTGAGTTAGAATATTTGAAAAAATATTATAAAGGAAATATAGATGAAGCTAAAAAAAGGTTAAATAATGGAGAACCAGTTCAATATATTGTTGGAGATGTTGACTTTTATGGTAATATTTTAAAAGTAGATAAAAGAGTGTTAATACCTAGACCAGAAACAGAAGAATTAGTAGAAAAAACTTTAAAGATTATAAATAATGAATTTAATAATACTATTAGTATTATTGATCTAGGTACAGGTAGTGGATGTATACCTATTACTTTAAAGAAAAAATTACCACAATCAAAGGTAAGTGCTGTTGATATTAGTTTAGATGCTTTAGGAGTAGCACGTGAAAATGCATTATTAAATAAAGTAGATATTAATTTTATACATAGTGATATGTTAAATAGTGTTAAAGGTAAATTTGATATTATTATAAGTAATCCACCATATATTAGGTATGATGAAGAAATAATGGATATAGTAAAGAATAATGAACCACATATAGCTTTATATGCAGACAATAAAGGTTTATATTTTTATGAAGAAATACTCAAAAATTGTTCTAAATATTTAAAAGATAAATTTTTAATAGCATTTGAAATAGGTGAGGAACAAGGAAAAGATATAGTTGATTTAGCTAATAAATATTTAATTGATATTAAAGTATGGATTGAAAAAGATTTTAGAAATTTAGATAGATATGTTTTTATTAAAAATAATAATTGAGGTGAAGTATGGAAATAGATAATTGGGCTTATGAAAAAGAGCTATTTGAACAAGGAATAAAAATTATTGGTGGAGTGGATGAGGTAGGAAGAGGTCCTTTAAATGGTCCCGTTGTAACTGCTTGTGTAGTATTACCACGTGATTTTGTATTAGAAGGACTTACAGATTCAAAAAAACTAACTGAGAAAAAAAGAGATAAATATTATGATTATATTATAGAACATGCTACTTGTTACGCAATTGGAGAGTGTTCAGCCGAAGAAATTGATAAATATAATATTTTAGAAGCCACTAAAATAGCAATGAAAAGAGCTATTGATAAAGTAAAGAAACAAATAGAATTAGAATATGTATTAATTGATGGTAATATGAAAATGAATTTGGATATTCCATATAAATCAATTGTTAAAGGGGATTTCAAAAGTATTAGTATTGCAGCTGCTAGTGTAGTTGCTAAAGTTACACGTGATAGGATGATGTATGAGTTAGATAAAAAATATCCAATGTATGGATATAAAAAACATAAAGGATATCCTACTAAAGTACATATTGAGGCTATTAATAAATATGGACTTATTGAAGGATATCGTAAAACATACGGTCCTGTTAAAGATATAATTGAGCAAGAAAAAGTTGAAAAATAAAAGAGAATATTGTATAATATTATCTACAATAGAGGAGGAAAGTAATCATGGAAAATGAAGTGAAAAATGAAACAGAAAATGTACAACAACAAGTAGTTTCACCAACTGAATCACCAAAACCTAAAAAGAAAGGTCATGGACCATTATATTGGGTAATCGTAGTCGCTGGTGTAGCATTCATTGTTTATATGAGTATGCAAATAGGAGAAAAGTTATCTAAAACAGTTGATCCAGAGACTAATACTGGCAATAATTCTAATGTAGCTGAAGAAGCAAATAGCAATACAGAAAGCAACTCTAATAGTGGTGTTAAAGATGTGGATAAAACAACAGCTCAAGGATATGTTGATGGATATAAAAATTTCTTTACAGCTTTATCATCAAAGGGATTAACAGATCAAACAAAATTAGATTTTGTATTTAGTGTTGTAGCTAATAGTGATGATAATATTGCTACAGTTAGTCATAAATGTTCTGAAGCTTTTAATGATTGTGATCGTGAACAAGGACATCGTCCATCAGGAAATAATTCGTATGCAGCATCTAATATGAGTGATTTAATTACATATAGTTATGATACTATTAATAAATTGTATCAAAAATCATTTGGTAGTAGTACTAATGTTGCAAAAATTAACAGTTTACCATATGAATATTCGAGCAAAATTAATGCATGGGCTTTATTAGAAGCACAGTTCGGTGCTGCTTGTAGTCCTGAAATTAAAACTAGTTATGTTGTAGATTCAGCTACGGAAGAAAATGGAAAAGTTATAGTTAAAGTTACATATTTAGATTATACAGTAGAACATCAAAATGGAGATTGTACAACTGAAAAAATATCAGGATATAGTTATAGTATAAATGGTACAAAATCAACTGTACAAACTGAAAATGAAATTACTAATATATTAACTAAAAATCATGACAGTTTATCACATTTGACATTAACATTTGAAAAAGATAATGGTAATTATGTTTTAACTGCTGTATCTAAATAAAATGGTATATCGTTATTTAAAATAATTAGGAAGCTACATGGTAGCTTTTTTTATATATTAGGAAAGTGTGTTTTTTTAACAAAATCTGTTTACAAACAAATGTTTGTATGATATTATATTTTTATCAAGAGGTGATACCATTGGATAAACAACTAAAAGGATATGCATTTAGAATATATCCAAATCAAAATCAAAAACAATTAATCGATAAAAGCTTTGAGGTCAATAGGTTTATTTATAACTACTTCCTAGAAAAAAGTAAACAAGAAAAAATGAGTGCCTATGAATTTATCAAAAAGATACCAGAATTAACAAAACAATATGAATGGTTAAAAGAAGTAGATAGTTGTTTATTAAGAACAAGTATATTTGATTTAGATAATGCTTATCAAAAATATTTAAAAAAGTGTGGTGAAGAACAAAAATTTAAAAGTGAAAATAAAAGCAGAAACAGCTACAGAACAAATAATATTATGAGTAAATATAAGAATACAACATATGAAAGTATCAAACTAGATTTAGAAAAAAGAATCATCACTTTACCAAAACTAAAAGAAATAGAGATTAGGGGATACCGAAAACTAAAGGAAATAAAAGAAAGAATTATTAATGCGATTATATATAAAGAAGTAAACAAATATTATGTTAGTTTATGTATAGAAGAGCAAACAATAAAAACAAAACTAGTATCAACAAGTATAGTAGGAATAGATGTTGGAATAAAAAAATTAGTAACAACATCAAATAGAAAAATATACAAAAATCCAAAGCAAATAAAGAAATATGAGAAAAAAATAAAAGGATTAAATAGATGGTTAGCAAGAGCACTACCAGGAAGCAAAAACAGATATAAAATCAAACATAAATTATCTAGAACTTATCAAAAACTTAAAAAATGTGAGAAAATATTATCTACATGATATAAGTAAAGAAATAACAGAAGAAAATGATATTGTAGTAGCAGAAAAACTGAAAATTCAAAAAATGATCCAAAACAAACAACTTTCAAAATCAATTTACGACGCATCATGGAACGAACTTTTAAGACAATTAGAGTACAAATCAAAGTGGAAAGGTAAAAAGTTTTATCAAATAGAAACAAGTTATCCAAGTTCTCAAATATGTAACCACTGTGGATATAGAAATAAAGAATTAAAAAACTTAGCAATAAGAAAATGGATATGCGAAGAATGTAAAAGTGAATTAGAAAGAGACGTTAATGCAAGTATTAATATCATGTTTAAAGGTATCGAAAAATATATGAAAGAACTAGAAGCAATTTAAAAAAATGACAAAGAAATAGGGCGGCGACCGTCCGATATTGGTCTGTGGAGAAACAAAGCTTCATTGAAGCAGAAAAACCTTACCGCGAGATAAGGATGTCAAAATTTATTTTGAACTTTGTTCTGTTATATTATATTATATATAGGAGGAATTATGAAAGTATTATTAATATCCCATATAGCAGATGCAGATGGTATTATGCCTGTTATATTAACTGATCTTACTTTTGAAGATTATGATTATCAATTACTTGATGTAGGAGATGTAGACTCATATGTTAATGATAGTTTAGATAATAATTTTTTTGATAATTATGACAAAGTATTCATGGTTGACTTATGTGTAAGTGAAAGTATTGCTAAAAAAATAGATAATCTTGAGTTTAAAAAGAAAATTTTAATTTTAGATCATCATTATGCAAATATAAATTTAAATAAATATTCTTTTATAAAAGTTATTGATGAAGAAAATGGTATTAAAGAAAGTGGTACAAGTTTATATTATAAATATTTACTTACTAATTATCCGAATGAATTATTGAAAAGAAATAGTGTTGCTTATATGGTTACTTTAGTAAGACTCGGTGATACATGGCAATGGAAAGAATTTAATGTAACTGAAGCACGTGATTTAGTTACAATTTTGAGTTATTATGGCAATGAGAAATTTATTGATAATTATACTAGATTTTTAAGAAAAAATAATGAATTTTATTTTAATGATGCTGAAAGAGTATTAATTGATATAGACAATAATCGAAAATTAGAATATATAGAAAATATGAAAGATGATATTATTTTTAAACAGATTAATGGTTATAAAGTAGGTATTGTTTTTGCAGAGCTATATAGAAGTGAATTAGGTAATGCATTAGCTGAATATTATAAAGATAAAGTTGATTTAATAATGATTATAAATATGAATCGTAGTATTAGCTTTAGAGCAATTAAAGATAATATTAATGTTAGTGATTTTGCAAAATTATTTAAAGGAAAAGGACATAAATTAGCAGCAGGAGCACCTCTTCCAGATAATATTAAAGAAAAAACTTTGAATTTAATATTTGATAATAATAACTTAGTTGGTGAAGAATGCAAATAGAAAAGGTAGTAGTAGGTAGTTTATTTACTAATTGTTATATATTAACTAAAGATAATCATGTACTTATAATAGATCCTGGTGCCGAATATAATAAAATAGCTGAGTCTATTAGCAATAAAATAATAGATGGAATTATTATAACTCATAATCATTTTGATCATATTGGAGCGCTCAATAAATTTGATAAAAAATTAGTACATGATTATCACAATTTAAATGAGGGTATAAATACTATTGGCAAATTTATTTTTGAAGTAATATATACTCCAGGTCATAAAGAAGATTCCATATCTATTTATTTTGATTCTTCTAAATGTATTTTTGTTGGAGATTTTATATTTAAAAATACAATTGGTAGAACTGATTTATCAGGGGGAAGCATGAATGACATGTTAAATAGTATAAGAAAAACTAGTAATTTTGATAATGATGTTATTATTTATCCTGGGCATGGTGCTAGTACTACTTTTGGTTATGAAAGAAAAAATAATATATATTTTAATAAATGAAAGAAGTATTAAAAATGATTGATAAAATAAAGCAGTTAAAAACTATGATTTCAGAAAGTAATAATATTGTATTCTTTGGTGGTGCTGGTGTATCTACAGAAAGCGGAATACCAGACTTTCGAAGTAAAGATGGACTATATAATCAAAAATATAAATATCCGCCAGAAGATATTTTAAGCCATACTTTCTTTATAGAAAATACAGAAGAATTTTATAAATTTTATACTGATAAGTTAAACTCATTAAAATACGAACCTAATATTACTCATTTTAAATTAGCTGAGTTAGAAAAAAGAGGAAAATTAAAAGCAATTATAACACAAAATATAGATGGATTACATCATAAAGCTGGATCTCATGTTGTATATGAACTACATGGTAGTGTACTCAGAAATTATTGTATTAAATGTCATAAGGAATATAGTGCTGAATATGTTTTTGGCGCTACTGGTATTCCTAAATGCACTTGTGGTGAAATTATTAAACCAGATGTGGTTTTATATGAAGAGCCATTAGATGATAGTGTTGTTGAGCCTGCTATAGATGCTATATCTAATGCTGATATGCTTATTGTAGCAGGGACTTCTTTAACTGTATATCCTGCTAGTGGATTTATAAGATATTTTAAAGGTAAGTATTTAGTTATAATTAATAGGGATAAAACACCTTATGATGAAATAGCCGATTTAGTAATTAATGATTCTTTAGGTAATGTATTTAAATACTTATAATATAATAAAAAATATATTGAATAATAGTAAAAAGTATGTTAAAATAAATTTGTTTTGAAAGCGATAATGGAAGAGTAGTAATCAAGTAATTAATTAGTAGAGAGTCAATGATTGGTGAAAATTGATAATTAATCTTAATGAATTCACTTCTTAGCCTTATAAAAGAAAATTTATAGCGGTGACGCGTTATAGTCTTGAGTGCATAATGGTATTATGAAATAGGGTGGTACCGCGATTTGATCGTCCCTATAACATAATACTTTTTTTATTGGAGGTTTTATGAAAAAAAGAATAATGGTAATAACTGTAAGTGTTATTTTAGTATCTTTCTTTATAACTTTTAACTTTTTACAAAAAAATAAAGTTAATCGACAGATACGAGAAGAATTTAAAGAAGAACTTTTAACATATCAATCAAATATAGATTTTGCTAATATGGAACTAACAAATGATATGTCATCGTTTTTCGATATGGATATATTAGATTTAGCTAACAATATGTTATATTTTGATGATACTTTAGGAGATTTTACTGAAGATTTAGAAGATAGTTTGTATGATTATGAAGATACAAATGATAATATGATTATATAAATATGATATGGAGGATTTATGGATAATATAGAAAAATTAATAAGTAAATTAAAAAAAGAATTGGAATCTTTAACAGATTTAAATAGCCTTAATAATATTAAAGCTGAATATTTAGGTAAGAAAGGGCTTATTACAGAGTTTTCTAAAAAAATTAGTACTTTAAGTATTGAAGAAAAAAAAGAATATGGAAAAAAATTGAATGATGTTAAAAAACGTGCTACTGAATTAATAGATGCTAAAAGGTTAGAAATTGAAAATGATTTATTGAATGCTAAATTAGCTAGTGAAAACATTGATATAAGTTTACCTGCAACTTCTATTCCTGTTGGAGCGCCTAATATTTTAGAAAGTATAGTAGAAGAAGTAGAAGAAGTTTTTATGTCGATGGGATATGATGTAGTTGATGGACCAGAGATAGAAGAAGATAAGTATAATTTTGAAATGTTAAATATCCCTAAAGGACATCCAGCTCGCGATGCCCAAGATACTTTTTATATTGAAGATGAGAGAATATTACTTAGAAGTCAAACTTCACCTGTTCAAGTTCGTACTATGTTAGCAGCAGGTGGTGATAAACCAGTTCGCATGATTTGTCCAGGTAAGACATATAGAAGAGATGCTGATGATGCTACTCATTCTCATCAATTTATGCAAATAGAAGGATTATTGGTTGATAAGAATATTAGTTTATCTGATTTAAAAGGGACATTTGATGTTATTGCAAAAAAGTTATTTGGCGATAATTGTGAGACTCGTTTTCGTCCAAGTTATTATCAATTTACAGAGCCATCTGTTGAAACTGATATAAGTTGTTTTGTATGCAAAGGTAAAGGTTGTTCTTTATGCAAAAATACTGGTTGGATAACTGTAAGTGGAGCTGGAATGGTTCATCCAAATGTTTTGAAAAATTGTGGTTATGATCCTAGTGTTTGGTCAGGATTTGCATTTGGATTTGGAGCTGAAAGATTAGCTATGTTAAAGTATGGTATTAATGATGCTCGTACATTTTATCAGACAGATTTGAGAGAATCAGCAACTTTCGATAGAAGGGATGTGTAATAATGATTAGTTTAAATTGGGTTAAAGATTATGTAGATTTAGAAAATGAAGACTTAAAAGAACTAGCTGTTAAAATAACTAAAGCAGGAGTTAATATTGAACAGGTAATTACAAAGCGTATAGATAACCTTGTGATAGGTGAAGTTATTGAATGTATTAATCATCCTGATAGTGATCATTTACATGTATGTCAAGTAAATATAGGTAGTAGTATTACACAAATAGTATGTGGAGCATCTAATGTTAGAAAAGGAATAAAAGTTATAGTGGCACTTCCAGGATGTATTTTACCAGGAAATTTTGAGATTAAACCTGGAAAAATTAGAGGACAAGAATCCAATGGAATGATTTGTGCTTTATTTGAACTAGGACTTGAAGAAAAAAATGATGAAAATTATAATAAAGGAATTGCAGAGCTAGAAACAGAGTTAGCTCCCGGAGAGGACGCTAATATATATTTAGGTTTAGATGATGTATTATATGAATTAGATGTACACAAACATCGTAATAATGATTGCTATTACCATATTGGTTTTGCTTATGAAATAGCATGTATTATTAATAAGAAAGTTACTTTACCTATTAGTGAATATAAAGAAATAAAAGAAAATATCAAAGATTATATGGATATTAAAGTGGAAACAGATAAATGTCCTTATTATACAGCACGCATGGTAAAAGATGTTACAATTGGTGAATCGCCAGAATTTATTAAAAAACGTTTAATTGCAGCAGGAATGCGTCCTATTAATAATGTTGTAGATATTTCTAATTATGTTATGTTGGAGTATGGACAACCATTACATTTCTTTGATAAGAATAAATTAGGTAATAAAATTGTTGTAAGAGATGCTAAAGAAGGAGAAGAAATTACTACTTTAGATGGTATATCTCGTACATTAAAATCATCAGATATTGTTATTACTGATGGCGTTAAACCTGTATGTGTAGCAGGTGTTATGGGTGGAGAAAATACAGATGTAGATAGTACTACTAAAAATATATTAATTGAAAGCGCTATATTCGATGCTGTAAGTATTCGTTATACAGCAGCTAACCTTAATTTGAAAAGCGAAGCTTCTATTCGTTATGGTAAAGGACTTAACTATGAATATACTGATAAAGCATTAGATAGAGCTTGTTATTTATTAGAAAAATATGCTGGTGCTAAAATATTAACTGGTGTTATAAAACATGACAAAGTAGATAAAAGCGATAAGATTGTTACTTTTAAAACAGAAGAAATTAATAATCTTTTAGGTATAAAACTAACAGATAATGATGTTAAAACAGAGTTAGGAAGATTAGATTTTCCATATGAAAATAAAAAAGATACATTTATTGTAACAATACCTAAACGTAGGTTAGATATCGATCCAAATATTAATGATATAGCAGAGGAAATAGGACGTCTTTATGGTTATCATAATTTAGTATCAACATTACCAGTTGTACCTTCTAGAAGAGGTGTATATGTAGGAGATGTTCGTATACGTAAACTTATATCAAAACGTCTTCGTACTTTAGGATTAAATGAGACAAAAACTTATACTTTAACAAGTAGTGAAATGAGTCAAAAATTTAATTATGATAATAAAGAACATGTAGTATTACCTAATCCAATGAGTCTAGATAAATCAGTTGTTAGAACAAGTTTACTACCATCTTTACTTAATGTTTATGAATATAATAAAGCTAGAAATATAGATGATATTATGCTTTATGAAATATCTAAAACTTATGATAAAAATTATATAGAGGAAAGTAAAGTAGCTATTTTAATGAAAGGTAATTACTTAACTAATAATTGGCAAGGAATAAAAATAAAATGTGATTTTTATTTAATAAAAGGAATTGTTGAAAATCTTTTAAATTATTTAGGATTTAAAAATCGTTATACTTTTGAAAAAAGTGAAATAGAAGATTTACATCCTGGTATATGCGCTACAATAAAATTAGATCGCGAGCCAATTGGAATTATTGGACGTATTCATCCAAGTATAAAAAAAGATGATATTTATGTAGCTGAATTATCGATGACAAAATTGTATGAAAAAACAATCAAGCCACTTAAATTTAAAGAAGCTTCTAAATATCCAGAAGTTAGAAAAGATTTAGCATTTATTGTAAAAAAAGATGTAACAGCTTTAGATATAATAAATCAAATAAAAAAATCTGGAGGAAGATTACTTACAAATATTGATATATTTGATGTTTATGTTGGTGAAAATGTTGAATCTGATGAAAAATCAGTAGCATTCGCTTTAACTTTCTCTGATTTTAGTAGAACTTTAGATGATGAAGAAGTTACAAAAATATTTGAAAAAATAATTAACGATGTTGAAAGTAAGTTGCAAGCAAAATTAAGAAATAAATAATTTAATTATAAAAGAACCAATATATAATATTGGTTCTTTTTATTAAGAATAATTTTTTAATATAACAACTATTATTTAATTATCGTTAATGGTATAATGATAATAGGTGATGGTATGAACAAAAAGTTTTTAATAATATTTGTTGTTTTATTTGCAGGTATGGCTATTATTTTTTATAATTTCAAAACAAAAGTAACTAATGAATATGATATAAATAGTAATCTTGATAGTAATAGCAGCAATAAAGAACAAAAGTTAATTGGAAATATTAATGATATCTCATTATATGTTACTGATTATAAATATTATGTAGTAAAGAAAGGATATAATTATACTAAAGTTGAATTATCTAATGAACAAATAAGTTCTTTAAAAGATAAATTATCTAAAGTAGATTTTAATCAAGAAGTTTCAGATGTTGTGTATGGAAAGTATAAATTAATTATAGATGATAAAACTATTTTCTTTGATCCAGATACTGATAGTGCTTTATATTTAGAAGGTAATAAAGTATTTAAATTATCAAATGATATAAAAAAGATAGTGGTAAATTCTAATGATACTTGTAGTTGTTGTAAAACAAGTAAATGTAAAATTAATTTATGTGCATGCAATCCTAGTTAACTTAAGGCTACAAGCCTTTTTTTTCTTGCAAATTAAGTGTTCATATGATACTATTTAATAAGTAGATACTGGAAGTGATATGATGGAAAATGATATTATTTCATTATTTTTAAATAGAAAAAAACAAAACATTAGTCAATATACAGAGATTTTTATTAAGTATACATTAAAAGGTAACATTAAGTTAAATAAAATAATTAGTAAAATTGTTGAAATATATATTGATAATTTTTATTTAGAAAAAAACTTAGACTTTACGTTACTAACACCATATTTTGAAATAAAAAAAACAAATGAATCATTAATGAAAGATGTTTTATTATCTTCAATATTATTTTATAAAAACAGTGGTTTAGAAAAACAGATTGAAAGTGATATTAAGACAATTGTTATTCTTTCAAATTTAATATTTTTATCTATTAATTTGGATGAATGTATTGATGAATATCATCATGAAAAAATAGATGTAGAAAAAAGAATTGATAATTATTTTAAACAATATCAAAATAAAATTAAAGTATCAGAAGAAAATCTAGAATTATTAATTAATGAGCTAACTAATCAAATAAAAAAAGATATATCATCTGAAAAGAAATTTTGGAAAAATATAAAAACATCTAATTATATTTTAACTCTATCTCACACTGTAAAAAATAATAATTTATTTTTAGTTAATTATCATTATGACATAAAAATGTTGAATCGTTATGATGAAGAAGAAATAGAAAGAGTGAGCCTTACAAAAGGGATTAAAGATGATATTTTAACTATTTATTTAGAACAATTATCGATAGTTATATTAAAAAAATTATTATCTAAAAGATATGATGATTATTTTTTTATTAATATTTATGGTGATTATTTTAATAAAAATAAAAATTTAGTTAACATAGATAGAATTTTTTCTAATAATAGTATTAAGAAACATTTAGTATTTTGCTTTGACTATGATACTATAAAAGATAATATTAATGTCATTAAATATTTAAATTCTAAAAATTTTCAAGTGGGTTTAATGAATATAGAGAATTCTATTTCTATTGAAAGTACTACTTTTGATATGTTTAATTTTGTTTTTATTAGTAGTAAAATAATTGATAAGTATCAAGAATATAAAGACGTATGGAATTTGAAAAAAATAAATTTTATAATTGATAATGAAGAGTTTATAAAAAGTGATGAAGATAGTTTATTAAAGAAGAGTTAGGTGATAATATGAATGATAAAATATTAGAGTTTATTACAGAATTAGATTCTTCAAGTTATGAAGAGTTTATATTGAATGCTAATATAGAAAGCAAGATGCAATTAGATGATGAAATAAACGATTATAATTATTCATGGATAAATCAGGTTGAACAATACCTACCTTTTATTAGTAATATTGTTAATGCAAAACACGGATATGGAGATAATTATGTTTTAAAATCTTATGAAAATCGTTTTATTAAAACATTATTATATAGATTAAAAGAGTTCTTAATTAGCGAACAATATAAGTTTAACAAAATAAATTTTAGTACGAATGCAAAATATCTTAATGCAAATTTAAAAACAATCGTTAATAATGAAATAGTAGACGTTGAAATTAAGGTAAAAAGTTCACAAAAAGAAGATTTAAAAAGAGGAGAATCTTATGGACTTAGTTTGGATGAACGAATAAAAAGAGTACTCGATATAACTGATAGTTTAATAAATTCAAATTTTATAAATTTATTAAGAGATACATCTGTTGTTAGTGATCCAATTAGCAAAACTGCCATTTTTGAGGAAGAACTAAATTATCGTAAATCTTTAGAATTATATAATTTTATTGAAAACTTTAATGAATGCCCAGAAGATAAGGATCTTGAAAAAATTAAACAAGTAGTAGATGAAAAGTTAATGATTACATCTTTTTTTGAATATCAATTATTGAAAATGTGCAACAAGAAAAAGTCGGATGATAATGTTTATAGACTTTTTATAGAGCGCTTAATCGAAAAAATGGTATCTGATTCATCTATGGATGAAAAGAGCTTTAAGAAAATGCTTTCTAAAAAGTTTGAAGATGAATATAATAAGAAAAAAAATCGAGAGAAAAATATACAAAATATTTTCTCTAAAAATATTGATAATTATAATAAACAAATTAAAGATGCTTTACGCTCATTAAAAAATTAGGAGGTTTTATGGTAGCACAGGTTTTGGTTGAATTAAAGACGAAAAATATAGATCAAACATTTGATTATAATATCCCTCTTGAATTTGATAATAAAATAGAGGTAGGAAAACGTGTATTAGTTCCATTTGGACATCAAACTTTAGAAGGATTTGTTATAAAAATAAAAAAAGATAGTGAATATAATAATTTAAAAAGTATTATTGATGTGATTGATGATGAGGTAATTTTGAATGAAGAATTACTTTCAATCGGTGATTATATAAGTAAGAAAACTATATCCTCTAAAATTGTTTCTTATCAGAGTATGCTACCTAGAGCACTAAAAGCTAATAAAAAATTAAAAGTTAATAAAAAATATGTAACTTGTATTAAGTTAATTGATTTTAATTATATTGGAAAGAATAATAAGCAAATAGAAATTATTGAAAAATTAAAGGAAAGACCATATTTAAAAAGTGAACTTAAGGATTATTTGTCATCGTTAAAAACACTTATTAAATTAAATGTTATAGAAGAGTATAAAGAGGAAGTATATCGTATTAATAATAATGTTGTTGAAATAGACTCACATATTATTTTGAATAAAGATCAAGAATGTGCTATTAAGAGAGTTTATGAAAGTAGAAATATGTTTAAGCCATTTTTATTATATGGTGTTACTGGTAGTGGTAAAACTGAAGTATATATGCATATGATTAGTGATGTATTAAGTAGAGGAAAAAGTGCGATAGTATTAGTTCCCGAAATTAGTTTAACTCCTCAGTTAGTAGGGAATTTTAAAAGACGTTTTGGCAATAATATTGCAGTTTTGCATTCTGGGCTTAATGATGGAGAAAAATATGATGAGTGGAGAAAGATCGCTAAAGGTGAAGTTAGTATTGCTATAGGGGCTCGTAGTGCTATTTTTGCTCCGTTTAATAATTTAGGAATTATTATTGTTGATGAAGAACATACACCCACTTATAAGCAAGATAATAGTCCTAGATATCATGCTATTGATATAGCATTATTTCGTGGAAAATACCATAATATTCCTGTTGTATTAGGTAGTGCAACGCCATCTTTAGAAAGCTTTACTAGAGCCAAGATGGGAATATATGAAATACTTAGTTTACCTAAACGTATAAATAATAATTTACCAGAAGTTAAACTTATTGATATGGCATCAGAAATAAAAAAGGGGTATCGAATTATTTCTAAAGAGTTATTATTTAAATTAAAAGATACATTGAATAATGGTAGGCAGGCTATTATATTATTAAATAGGCGTGGTTATTCTACTACTGTTAGTTGTCATGCTTGTGGTTATAAAGTAGTTTGTCCTAATTGTGATATTCCTCTTACATACCATAAAAAATCAAACACAATGAAATGTCATTACTGTGATTATACAACGTGTAAGCCTCTTATTTGCCCAGAATGTCATAGTGAAGATATAAATCAATTTGGTATGGGTACAGAACGTTTAGAAGAAGAATTAAAAACATTACTTCCAGATTCACGAATTGTTAGAATGGATATTGATACTACTAGTAGAAAAGGAAGTCATGAACATATTTTTGAAGCATTTAAAAATCATGAATATGATATTTTAGTTGGTACACAAATGATATCTAAAGGATTAGATTTTGCTAATGTCACATTAGTAGGTGTTATAAATGGTGATGCTAGTTTAAATATTCCAGATTTTAGAAGTTCTGAACGCACTTTTTCACTTCTTAACCAAGTTGCTGGACGTGCGGGTCGTGGTAGCGAACCAGGATTAGTAATTATTCAAGGATTCAATTTAACACATTATAGCATTTTAAAAGCGAAAATTCATGACTATGAAGGCTTTTATAATGAAGAGATGAAAGTAAGAAAAATTCTTAAATATCCTCCATTTTATAATATTACTATAATAAAAATTATTGGTCCTGATTATGATATATGTATGGAAGAAGGAAATAAAGTTTGTACTTACTTAAAAGATCAAATAAAAGATGCAATTATTTTAGGACCTAGTAATTGTTTTATTTCTAAAATAAATAATAATTATTATATCCAAATTACCATTAAATATAAAAAAAGTAATGAGCTTATGAAAACTTTAAACTTTTTAAATGCTCACTATAATAGTAAAAAAATACGTTTAGAAATTGATATCAATCCGATTAATTAGTAAATATATATATATTTAAGTAAATATAAATCTATTAAAATAAGAAAAAAGATTGTTTTTTCTTTTATAACTATGATATAATTGTCCTAGAAGAATAAAAGGGTTACGTGTGGTGATAAAATGAATAATAAATTAAGCTTAGAACAAGATAATTTTTTTAATGATGATTTGTTATTTAGTATTCCTAACTATATGGAGTTAAATGATCAAAATGAATTTAAAGGTCATTTGTACACTTCGTCAGATAGTACTTATGATTCTGATGATACAATTGAAACTATAGATGATGATGAGTTTCATAGATTGTTAAAAGAGTTAGGAACTTTAGATGAAGATAATGATTTAGTTGATTTTAATAATCAAGTTACTCATCTTTCACTAGAAGAACAAAGAAAACTATTTGAAATAGAAAAAGAAGTTGCTTATTCCAAAATTAATTTAGAACGTGAAAAGTTAGAATTCGAAAGAAGAAAATTTGAGCGTGATAAAGAGGCGTGGCAAAAATTAAAAAAAATATCTGAGGAAAGTTTTCAGGCTGAAAAAGAAGAATATGAAAAACAAATGAATATTGAAAAAGAGAAAATGTACTTAGAGACAAAGGAAGTAATAAATAGTTGTTCGAATTTAGATGTATTATTAAAAGACTATAAAAAGATCCAAGATGTTTCTGAGTAAATGTCGAGGTGAAGTATGAAAAATATAGCAGATGTTAATAGTGATGATATATTAACAGAACTAAACAATTTAGATTATGCTGATGATGATTTACAATTATTAGATGATGAAGACATTAGACCAATTAATAATAAACAAACAGATGATGAACTTTCAGATTTTTATATGGATTATAATACTCCAAAACCACAGAATATGCAGACACCTCCTAAAGTAGATTTATTTACTGAAAGACCTGCAAATAATGAACGACCATTAGATAAATATATAGAAAAAGCTAATAAATTAGTCCCACAAACTCAAACAAAAACTCCTGCAGAAGTTAATACTATGCCTGTTGGAGTAGATGACTATTTAAATCGTGCAACAGCACCCAGTATTAAATCTGAAAGTACAAGTTATAATTCTACTAAAAATACTTATGTTCAACCTAAAGTTAATCCAGTACAACCAAAACCTAATTTAACTAGAGTTGAACCATTATCTACCACAAATAAAGTTAATTCCCCAAGTATTAATCAAAATTCTATTAATAAGAAAGTCGAAATAAATGATCTAAATCAATTATTTAGTAAAGTATCTAGTAATGTAAAAGGTGCTTCAGAAATTGTTAATCGTAACGCAGAAATTAAAAAGAAAATCGAAGAACGTTTTGAAGAACTTCGACGTTTACAAGAAGAACATGAAGAAAATAAGAAAAAAGATTATGCAGAAATTAATGCTTATAAAGATGATGTTTATTCTAAGTTACAACAAAAGAAAATTGATATTGAACAAGATTTAGTCTCTTTACGTACAGAGCAAGAAAAATTTGATAAAGAAAAGAAAAGTTTCGAAATTTATAAAAATAATACATTATCGGATTTAAAAAAATTAGAAAAAGAATTGAAAGATTCTTATGAAAGCCGTAATAAAAATATTGAACAAGTAGAACTTGGATTAGTTAAACGTAAAGAGCAATTAGATAACGAACGTACAGCTTTAGCTAAAGAAAGAGAGAGTGTTCAAAAAGAACGTGAAGAATTAGCTAATAATTTATTACAATTTAATAAATTGGTAGATGATTTTACTAATGGCATTGATAATTTTGAATAAAACTAATATCAAGTCTAAAAGGGCTTGATTTTTTATGCTTAATTTGACTATAATGTTATTAGGTGATAATATGGCTTTTCTATGTATTTCCTTGAATAATTCCAGTGTAGATAATATTCATTTATTAGATGGAGAATTAATTGAAATTGATAAATATACAACTAAATACGATACATCAAAAGCATTGCTAAAAGAATATCCTGAAAAGATTGATGAATTTAAACATATTTATAATTTAGATAATGAAGAATGTGATATTAGAGTTAGAATATTTTTAGCTAATGATAAAGAACAATTTGTTATGTATCGCAAACATTTGGTAGCATTTAAAGTAATAATTAAAAATCGAAGCTTTTTAAAGTATGCTTTATCTTATGATGGTAATTTATTTAGTAAGCAAGAAAGAGACTTATTAAATGATGATAAACTATCTGATATGGAATGCTATAATGTAATTAAAAATTTTATTTCTAACATTGAAGAAGATGAATATTATGCTTTAGTTAGGCGATTATGTTATCAATATAACAATTTTATAGAAGATTATTTGGATGAAGGATATCCAACTATTGATGAAATATTTAAAGATTATATTATTCGTTTAAAGCAAAATAAATTATCACAAACTAGCAAGATAATGCCTATAAAATCTAATATCCAACAAAGCCCATTTGCTGTTTTTGAACATCCTAATTTTTTTAAGAAATATGGGTGTGCTATTTCTAAGGATAAACCAATCTTTATTCTTGGCGGTAAGATAAATGATGCTACAAGAAGTGAATATAAAGAATTATATAATAATTGTATTAGTTGTTTTGAAAATCCTATATATTATCCTTTGAATGCTGATGTATCAAGACCTATTACTTTAGAATATGCTAGTGTTTTTGATAATGCTCTTTTAATAGTTGTAAATGGTAATGAATGTAATAGAGATTTAGAAATGAAAATAAAAAGAGCAGGTGCTAAAGGAATAACAGTATTAATATTAGTTAATGATGAAGCCTTACTACCAGTATTTGATAATCACTTCTCTGCTTATGATACAATTATTATAAAAAAATATAATTATAATGATTTTTCTTCTAAAAAAGGTTTTGCTGATATTGCTGTAGGTTTATATATTAATTTTTATAAGAAGCAAAAGGTGGGTTAGCATACGAAAAAGTTAATTATTGATTTTTTAGAAGTACTAGAAAATGAAAAACAGTATTCTTATAATACAATTATAAGTTATAGAAAAGATCTTGAATTATTTTATTATTTTTTGAAAGAACAAGATATTGATAAACCTAGCAATATTGATTATCAAGTTATACGTGAATTTTTAAATTATTTATATAATAAAAAATATTCAAATCGTGCTATAGCGCGACATATAAGTTCACTCAGAAGTTTTTTTAAATATTTAAAAAAGGAAAATGTTGTAACTAATAATCCAATGATTTTAATTAGTAATCCTAAAATAGAAAAGAAATTACCTAAAATTGTTTACTCTAAAGAATTAGAGACTATTTTGAATACACCAGACACTAATACTTTAATTGGAATACGTGATACTTTGATACTAGAGTTATTGTATTCAACAGGAGTACGTGTTAGTGAACTTGTTAATATTAAAATAATGGATATAGATATTTCGCAAAAGGAAATTAGAATTTTGGGTAAAGGTAGTAAAGAGAGAATTGTTTTATATGGTACAAGGTGTGCAACAATTTTAGATGATTATTTAAAGAATGTACGCCCAAAATTATTTAATGATAAGTATAGCCAAGAATATCTTTTACTTAGTAAAACAGGTCGTCCTATTAATACTAGGGAAATTAGATATATTATTGATGATGTTGTTAAAAAAGCAGGGCTTAAAATTCATATTTCACCCCATGTTTTAAGACATACTTTCGCAACTGACTTATTAAATAATGGTGCTGATTTGCGAAGTGTTCAACAATTACTAGGTCATGAATCATTAAGCACGACAACAATATATACACATATTACAAATGAGCGATTACGTCATGTTTATTTAAATACTCATCCTAGAGCTCATAAATAGGAGGCATTATGGCAAAATTATATTTTAGATATGGTGCGATGAATTGTGGTAAGACATTGCATCTTTTACAAACAGATCATAATTATAAAGAGAATAATCTTAAGACTCTCGTTATCAAACCTAGCGTTGATACAAAAGATGGAGCATCAATTGTTACTAGAATTGGTTTAAAAAGAAGGGTTGATATTTTATTAAAACCTAATGATAATGTAAGACAAGTATTAGATTTGAAAGATATTGCTTGTATTTTAGTTGATGAAGCTCAATTTTTACAACCTCATCAAGTAGAGGATTTATGGAAGATTGCTAAATTATCTGACATTCCAGTTATATGTTATGGGCTACGTACTAAATTTACGTCAAAATTTTTTGTTGGTAGTAAACCATTAATGGAATTAGCCGATGAGTTAGAAGAGTTAGTTACGATTTGCTCATGTGGTTCAAAAGCGAAATTCAATGCTCGTAAAGTTAATGGAGAATTTGTTACTGATGGAGCTGAAATTGCTATTGACGGAGAAAACAATGTTACATATGAACCTCTATGTGGTAAATGCTATATTGAAAAAGTAATGGGAATTAGTGATATATAATTCCTTTTTTGTTGTAAAACTTGTTATTAGGTATACTTTAAACTAATATTTCTATATCATTAAGTATTAATAAAATAGTAATTTAATTTAATGAATAATTACAATCGATAGTAATGCTATTTCTTTTGAATTTAAAATTTACTTTTAGTTGAAAATATATAGAATATTAGTTTTAATAAAAAAGAATGAAGTTTTTTTGAACATTGTCGTATTTAGTATATTAAAGTAACTATTAATCCTAACTTATATTATTGAAATATATTAGTATTAAATGATATAATTAATATGTAGAATAAGGAGGTAATTAATGAAATTTGTATACTTATTTAAAGAAGGTAATGCTAATATGCGTGAACTTCTTGGTGGAAAAGGTGCTAATTTAGCAGAAATGACTAATTTAGGTTTACCAATTCCACAAGGTTTTACTATAACTACAGAAGCATGTATTGATTATTACAATAATAATCAAGCAATTTCAAAAGAAATAGAAGAACAAATCTTTGATGCATTAAATAGTCTAGAAGAAATACAAGGTAAAAAATTTGGAGATAATAACGATCCACTTCTTGTATCTGTTCGTAGTGGAGCACGTGCTTCAATGCCAGGAATGATGGATACAATATTAAATTTAGGATTAAATGATGAAGCAGTAGTAGCGTTTGCTAATAAAACTGGTAATCCACGTTTTGCGTATGATTCATATAGACGTTTTATTCAAATGTATTCAGATGTTGTTATGGAGGTTCCTAAATCATATTTTGAAAAGATTATTGACGATGTAAAAAATGAAAAGGGAATTAAATATGATACAGAATTAACTATTGATGATTTAAAGTATCTTGTTCAAAAATTTAAATTAATTTATAGTGAGAATATGAATGGAGAACAATTCCCACAAGATCCAAGAGAACAACTATTAGGTGCTGTTAAAGCAGTATTTAGATCTTGGAACAATCCAAGAGCTATTTTTTATCGTCGTATGAATGATATTCCAAGTGAATGGGGAACAGCTGTTAATGTTCAGACAATGGTATTTGGAAATATGGGTGAAACATCAGGTACAGGTGTTGCGTTTACAAGAAATCCGGCAACTGGTGAAAAAGGTATTTTTGGTGAATATTTAATTAATGCTCAAGGGGAAGATGTGGTAGCAGGAGTTAGAACACCTCAACCAATATCTAAATTAGCTGATGAAATGCCTGAATGTTACAATGAATTTGTAGATATTGCTACAAAACTTGAAAACCATTATCGTGATATGCAAGATATGGAATTTACTATTCAGGAGGGAAAATTGTATTTCTTGCAAACACGAAGTGGAAAAAGAACTGCTAAAGCTGCTATTAAAATTGCTTGCGATTTAGTTGATGAGGGTATGATTACTAAAGAAGAAGCATTACTTCGTATTGATGCAAAATCTTTGGACCAACTATTACACCCAACATTTAATGTTGAAGCTTTAGCACAAGGAGAAGAAATCGGACACGGACTTCCAGCATCACCTGGTGCTGCTGCTGGTATGGTTGTTTTTAATGCCAGTGAAGCTAAAAAAATTGGAAAGGGTGGTCAAGGAGAAAGAGTTGTACTTGTACGTCTTGAAACAACACCAGAAGATATTGAAGGAATGGCTGCAGCACAAGGAATTTTGACTGTTCGTGGTGGAATGACTAGTCATGCAGCTGTTGTAGCTCGTGGTATGGGTACTTGCTGTGTATCAGGTTGTGGTGAAATTAAAATAGACGAAGAAAATAAAACATTTGAATTAGGAAACTATGTTTTTCACGAGGGAGATTACATTTCATTAGACGGAACAACTGGAAAAATATATAAAGGTGATATAGCAACTGAAGAAGCAACCGTAAGTGGTGATTTCGGACGAATTATGAACTGGGCAGATGAGTTAAGAACATTAGGAGTTCGTACGAATGCTGATAATCCTCGTGATACTAAAAAAGCATTAGAGTTAGGGGCCGAAGGTGTAGGACTTTGTCGTACAGAACACATGTTCTTTGATGAGGAACGTATACCAAAAATTAGAAAAATGATTTTATCTGAAACTGTTGAGGAACGCGAACTAGCTTTAAATGAATTAATTCCTTATCAAAAAAATGATTTTAAAGCAATGTATAAGGCATTAAAAGGATTGCCAATGACAGTTAGATATTTAGATCCTCCTTTACATGAGTTTTTACCATCTACTGATGAAGAAATTACTTCATTAGCTCACGAAATGGGGATAACACCTGAGAAGTTGAAACTTAAATGTAGTGAACTTCATGAAGTAAATCCAATGATGGGGCATAGAGGATGTCGTTTAGCTGTTACTTACCCTGAAATAGCTAAGATGCAAACAAGAGCACTAATAGAAGCGGCCATTGAAGTATGTCAAGAAGATAATGTTACAATTGTTCCTGAAATAATGATCCCTTTAGTAGGAGATATAAAAGAATTAGATTTTGTGAAAAAAATTGTTGTTGATACAGCCGAATTAATTAAACGTGAGAAAAATTACAACATTCAATATCATATTGGAACAATGATTGAAATACCAAGAGCAGCACTTTTAGCAGATGAGATTGCTAAAAAAGCAGAGTTCTTCTCTTTTGGTACTAATGATTTAACACAATTAACATTTGGTTTTTCACGTGATGATGCAGGTAAATTTTTAGATTCTTATTATCAAAATAAAATTTATGATTTTGATCCGTTTGCTAAAATAGATCAAGCTGGTGTTGGACAATTAGTAGAAATAGCAGTAGAAAAAGGTCGCTCTACACGCCCAGATATTAAATTAGGTATATGTGGTGAACATGCAGGAGAGCCAACGAGTGTTGAATACTGTCATAAATTGGGGTTAACTTATGTTTCTTGCAGCCCATTTAGAGTTCCAATTGCTCGTTTAGCAGCAGCACAAGCCGCTATCAAATTTGGTAGGTCAGAGTAAACTCTTATAATATCTAGATTTTTACTAGTTGCTATAAGTGTATAGTTATAATATTTAAGACTAAATCTGAATATATAATCGCATATATTCGCAGATTTAGTCTTTTTTTGATGAATTCTGCGATTGAGTAAATGGAGGTAGATACAGGGTGAAATTGATGTATTCAAGACCAATATTGAGGGATTCGTCGCAGGGCTCACGAATAGCTTTTGTGAGACAATTTAGGGGTAAATTACAGGATGAAATATCTGGGTTATTAGGAGCAATTGGCGAATGCAGAAGGCGTACTATGACTAGATATGAAAAAGGAGATAGAAATCCATCTATCTCAAGAACAAAGTTACTTGCTAAATTGCTTAATGTTAATTACTATGCTATTAAAAGGTATGATTATACTGACAAGTTAGATTTTATCTATACTTTGTTATGGATGGAGGAGTTATTACCTAACTATCATTTTGATATTGGAAATGCTTAAAATTTAAGGATATTTATGACTTTTACTATGTGATAATGTTATGATATCATTGGTGATTTTAATGAATAATAATATTTATAGAGAACTTATTAATATGACAAACGATGAAAAAATAAAAGATGATTTAAACTTTTATGCTATATATTTACTATTATTTGAAAATTTTAAAAATATTATTGTTACCAATATTAAAAACTTTTTATGTGACTTCTCAATCAAAGATGGAAAAGTAATCTATATTGAATCATCGGAATACAAAAAACTAACAAATAAAAGATATAAGAAAAAGAAGAATATTTTTTTAAGCTCTTTGGACTGGTTTAAAGATATGCATGCAATTACTAAGCAAGAATTTGATAAAATAATTGAAATTCGAAATGATAGAAATAAAATAGGTCATGAACTTTTTGAACTTTTATTATGTAATGTTGATGAAAAAATGATTAAAAATTTCATTGAATTAATTAGAATATTTAAAAAAATAGATAATTGGTGGATTAATAATATTGAAATTCCTATAGCAGGAGATGAAATATCTCCTGGATATGATGAAGATGGAGTAAAATCAGGAAACTATCTTTTATGTGAAATGTTGATAGACACAATATATGGAAATAAAACTTATGAAGAATTAATTCAAAAAATATTAGAAATGTACGTTTGTAAATGATGTGAAACAAAAATCTTAAAGAAAAGTGACTCGTATTTTAAAGAGTTGCTTTTTGTTTTGTTACTAATTA
>CAVDCT010000007.1:0-87751 GCA_963607615.1 Roseburia sp. AF12-17LB | reverse complement strand
TAATTTTTGCAATTTATTCCACATAAATAACAATAAATTACAATTTTTATTTTTTAGATACGTTTTGTATTCAATTTAAAACTAAAGTTGAAATACACGTTTTTCCCTTATTTTATAATCTTTTTTAAAGATTTTTAACGTATCTAGAACGTATCTAAGACAAAAGACATGCCTATAATTACCTAAATATTGTAATAATAGAAAAACCCGCAATCCCTTATTTCATGCGGGTTTGCGAGTTTATTTACCACAACATTGCTTATATTTTTTACCACTGCCACAAGTTTGGGTACCACCAGTATTATAAGTAATATATAGCATTTGTTTTATTATCGTTATTCCTTATAAATACTGGTCAAAGTAACATTTGTACATATGGTATTTATAGTATTATTCTTACTATGAATATTCTCTATTTTGTGGACAAAATGTGGACAAGACTGAGTAAATATTTTTCGTTTATAAATTGATTATATCACATTTTAGTTTAATTTTTTCATATATAATTTTCTTAAAAATCCATTTGAGAGTTTGATTTCTTTTACAAAATCTAATCCAATTCTCTCCAATGTCTTGCAACTTCCAATATTATTAGGATGTGCCATTGAAATTACATAATCAAATCCTAATTGTTTTGCTAACTCCATTTCCATTGTTTGTAATTTTGTTGTAATGTCCATTCCTCTATATTCTGGTAAAACTAAATTACCACCCAATTCACATACTTTATATGCTGATAATTCAAATTCATCTTTAAAATCTTTTAACATATCTTGTGAAACATATAATTGTGCCATACCAACAAGTTTGTCTTCATCATATACTCCATATAATGGTGCATAATTAACTTCATCAAACATACTATCTAATTCCCATTGCTCATAAGGAATAAAATGTGATTGATCAGGTAATCAACATCTATAAGATTAAATAATTGTTCTTTATCTTTTTTCTCAATTTTCTTATAAACTAATTCCTTATCATTTTCTCCTATCAATCTAATTCCTTTAATATTTTTTCAAATGTTGTATATCCACTTTCTTCGTTTATATGACCACCATTTTTAATAATATATTGTCTATTTGAAATTGTATCTGCAAATTCTTTCTCAACTTCAGATTTTACATAGGGATCATTATCCGAATAATAACAAATTATATTATTGCAGTAATTTTTAATATCCTCATAGTTATCAATAAACATTGGTTTGTTTACTGAATCAAAATCATCATCAATACCTAAATAATTATTAAATCCACATACGAATATTAATTTTTTTACTTCAATTTTATTTGTAATTAAATATTTACATACAAATATAGGTGCAATACTATGAGCAATAATGATTGTATTTTCATTTATTATTAATTTATCAAATACTTTTGACCAATTTTCAAAATTTTGATTACCAACACCTACAGGCATTTGTGGAACTTCAACACTTTTATTATTATTTTCTAAGTGTTCTTTTAACCAAGGAAACCAATTACCGTCTTTAGACCCAAAACTACCATGTAATATTATATAATTTTCATTCATCTTAATTTTCCTCCAATCTTTTTAATAAAATATGTCTTTTTATATTTTCATCTTTTTGATACCAAGTTTTTATTTCATACTCCATACTTTGAAGATTTTTTAAACTATATTCATTTTCAAAAGTTACTTCAGCTACAATATTATTAATACCTAATTCTTTTGCTCTTTTTTCTAAATGTTCTACTAACATTTTTTGAAGATTATTACCCCTATATTCTGGTAATACTATTACACCATCTATATCAGCACATTTTCCTTCTATATCAGGTATATAACTTTTTATTTCTTTCATTCTATTAGATACTGATAAAAATATCCATGCTATCATTTTATTATCTAAAAATGCTCCATATATTTCTCCATCATTAATTGAATCATTAACTATTCTTAAATAGCTTTCTTCTTTAAAAGGAAGAAAAAATCCTTTTTCATTTTCTTTGAAATTATCTATTACAACATTTTGGATTTTGTAAATATCTTTAACGTCACTAGATGTACATAATTTAATTTGTAAATCATCTTTATTTATTTTGTTCTTCATTAATTATACCTCCAATTAAACTTAAAAAATATATGTACTTTATTTATTTATTAAATTATATATAGGAAAAGTTTTAAATAATTCTTTATCTTTTGATTTCATCAATCTATAATGCTCATCAAAAAGAAACCTATTTTCTAATAGAATATCAATACAAGATAAAATTATATAATCTTTTTCGTATTCATCTTTTTTGCTAATTTCATTTAACTTTTGTTTATCAATAGTAGAAAGTCCTTTTTTCCTATACTTGATTTGTTTAGAATTTATTATATCTACATCATTATTTCTAATTTTACAATTCATTTGACTTAGCTTATCAGCTACATTTAAGAAAATTATATTTTTACTTTTATCATATGCGTTTATAAACGTTAAAATCAAAAGATTTATAGAATCCAAAACTTCATCAGTTAACTCAATATTTTTAAAACTTTTAATTATTATTTTTTCATCGAAATTATTTATATCAATAAATTCTTCTAATGCCAAGTTTGCATAAATGGTTGTTTTAATCTTTTTATCATCACATGTAATAAAACATATTGTATTATTTATCATTTCTTGTGAATAAAAATTGTATAATTTATTCCCATTTCTCACTGCAACGAATACAAATTTATATTTATTTATCTTTATATAATATTTTTGTAATTCTTTGATTTCATCATTAAAATTTCCATCAAACAAATTCATCAAACGATGCAAATTTACTAAATCATCATCAGATAAGTCATCATAATTAATATCAAAATCAGTATTAAAAAATTTAAATACCTGAACAATTTTCTCATAATATTTTAATTTTTTACTAAATAATTCCTTATTTTTAGCTATCTTATCTTGATTATCAAAAGGAAAATCTAATCTTGTATTACCAATCATAATATATTGATACTTAAACAAATCTAAAATAAACCTTAAATCTTTAACTCTTTTTTTAGGATTACCTGTAATATCAACATGCAATTTGCTTTCATTAAAATTAATTGTAATAGGACCAATAATAAATTTATCTTTATTTGCCCCTATTACTGTAAATTCGGAATAATATTTTTTATTATTAATTAATATATTCTTTTTTATAATATTATAGGTTGTCCACTGTCCTTTTACTGTAACTACTTCTTCGTGTGTATCTTTAAGTTTAGCATAACTATACACATCAGCAAGTTCCATATATTCATCATATTCTGTATTCCTTGCAACTATTTCTGTTTGCATTTCTTCAATTTTAGCAAATTCTGATTCATCAATTATCCTTTTACCAGCTTGCTTATTTGAATTTTTATAAAAATTTAAACATACATTTTTAAAACTTAATGGACTTTCATTATTAATTTCTTTTAATTTTAACGAAATATTTTGTTGTTCTTCCTTTATATTTTTAAAAGTTTGATATAAATCTACAGGTAATAAATTACAATAATATATCTTATAATTCTCAAGGTCTATAAAGTCAACAACAAATAATAATGTACCTTTAACTTCTTTTTGAAAACCTTTTAATGTAGTTATTTTTATTGAGTAAGTATTATTTTCTTTATATTGTTCAACTTTTCTGCCTTTTATTTGAACATCTATTTTTCCCTCATATTGTTCATTTGTTTTATCAGCATCACTATAAACATAAATGCTACCATCCCAAAGTGGTGTCTTATCATTTTCATTAATAAATGCTCTCAAACAGTCATTATTTCTTAATACTTGCTCTTTTATTTTGATAATGGCAATTTCTTCGATATCAGTAGTATTCATTTTCCACCTCCTGATTAATAATAAAATTATACTATATTTTAGTCAAATTGACTATATAGGCTAATTCACTCTAGTAATTTTAATTACAAAATTTTAGTAAAAAAAATTGTCCACATTTTAAATGTGGACAATCATATCATCATTTTACCTTTATATTATAAGGGTTATGTAGCTTTTAACTTTATCTTTTTTTATTCATGTGGACAAATCGTGGACAAATTGTCATCTGTGGACAATTTTATCATTTTTTCTATTTTTAACAATTCCTTATTTTATAAGGGTTTGCGAGGTTATTTACCACAACAGTTTTTGTACTTTTTGCCACTTCCACAAGGACAAGGATCATTACGACCTATTTTATTTACACGCTTTGGAGAAGCTTTCTTTGTCTTATTCAAATCTTGATTTGCTACTCCTTTAGCAACTTCTTTTCTTTCAGTATTTTGTCTTACTTCGGCCTTCAATAAGTAAACTGATGTTTGACGATCTATTTTTGACAATAATTGATCAAATAATTCATATCCTTCACTTTTATAAGCTCGTAATGGATTTTCTTGAGCATAACCTCTCAAATAAATTCCCTCACGTAAATGAGACATTGTATTAATATGTTCCATCCAATGAGTATCTATTACTCTAAGTGAAACGGCTTTTTCAAAATCGTTAACTATCTCTTCTGGTAATTCAGAAATTTTTTGATTAAATTTTTCTAATGCTTTTTGATATATATTATCTGCAGTTTCATCTATACTATCAAGATTAAAATCTGACTCATCTATATCAACGTCTATCTCACTTTTAAAATACATTGTCATTTCTTCAATATCTTCATCATTAAATTTACCATCTAAAGTATGTTCAAATACAACATCATCAATATAATTTCTAAAACTTTCTAAAATAGTTTCATGAATTGATTCCGAATCTAAAATTTCATTTCTCTTTTCATATATAATTTCACGTTGTTCATTTATAACATTATCATACTCTAGTAATGTTTTACGAACATCATAATTATTTCCCTCAACACGTTTTTGAGCTGTTTCAATAGACTTTGCTAAAGCAGAATTACGAATAGCAGCATCTCCGGAAAAACCTGCACGTGCTAAGATTCCTTTAGCTCTATCAGCACCAAAGCGAACCATTAAATCATCTTCAAATGATACACAGAATTGACTGAATCCTGGATCTCCTTGACGTCCAGAACGTCCTCTCAACTGATTATCAATACGTCTTGACTCATGGCGTTCAGTACCAATAACACATAATCCGCCTAATTCTTTAACGCCTTCGCCTAATTTAATATCAGTTCCACGTCCAGCCATATTAGTAGCAATCGTAATAGCACCTTTTTCACCAGCATGAGCGATAATCTCTGCTTCACGAGCATGATTCTTCGCATTTAATACTTCATGTGGTATTTTAGCTTTTTTTAATCTTTCACTAATTAATTCACTTGTTTCAACAGCAATAGTACCAACAAGTACTGGTTGACCTAATTTATGACGTTCTTTAATCTCACTTATAATTGCCTTATACTTACCTTCTTTAGTAGCAAAAATTAAATCTTTGCAATCTTCTCTTATAACTGGTTTATTAGTTGGAATACAAATAACATACATATTATATATATCCCTTAATTCTTCTTCTTCAGTCTTAGCAGTACCAGTCATACCAGATAATTTTTTATACATACGAAATAAATTCTGGAAAGTTATAGTTGCTAAAGTTTTTGTTTCTTCGTTAATAGTAACTCCCTCTTTAGCTTCAATTGCTTGATGTAAACCATCAGAATAAGTACGCCCTTCCATTAAACGGCCAGTAAAAGGATCTACAATAACAATCTTATCATCTTTTACAACATAATCAACATCATTGTGCATAGCATAGTTTGCTTTTAATGATTGATTAATAAAATGAACTAGATTAGTATTTTCTATATCATACAAATTATTTATATTAAAAGTTTTTTCAGCTTTTTCAATACCCTTTTGATCTAATACAGTTGACTTAGTCTGCTCATCATATACATACCCATTATCTAATTTTAATGACTTAACAAATTTATCAGTCTGAATATATAAATCAGCTGATTGCATATGTCCACCTGAAATAATCAAAGGAGTCCTTGCCTCATCTATCAATATAGAATCAACCTCATCAATAATAGCGAAATTTAATGGTCGTGCCACTCTATCTGAAGCTTTAACAACCATATTATCTCTCAAATAATCAAAACCAATTTCATTATTTGTAGAATAAGTAATATCCTTATTATAAGCCGCTTGTTTCTCTTTGACACTTAACTCTCTTAAATTAACACCTACTGTTACTCCTAACATATCGTATACAGGTCCCATCCATTCTGCATTACGACATGATAAATATTCATTAGTTGTGATAACATGTACACCTTCACCAGCTAGTGCATTTAAATAAGCAGGTAATACTGTTGTTAAGGTTTTTCCTTCACCAGTTTTCATTTCTGCAATATTACCATAGTGAATAGCAAAACCACCAACAATCTGTACAAAATATGGTTTTTCCCCTAGAACACGATATGCAGCTTCCCTAGCTGTAGCAAAAGCCTCAATCTTTATATCCTCTAAAGTTTCCCCATCTTTTAATCTTTCTTTAAATTCTTCTGTTTTAGACTTTAATTCTTCATCACTTAATTTAGAATATTCATCTTCTAAATCCAAAACTTGTTCAGCCAATGACTCAAATTTCTTTAATTCTTTATATTCATGATCAAATAATTTTTTAAATAGTTTCATCTGTAATTCTCCTTTGTTATATTTATATTATATCAATTATTAATGTAAAAGCATAGCAAATAACAAAAAAAATATAAGAAAAATAGGCATAAGCCTATTTTGTTTCTATAATACCATAATTGCCATCTTTTCTTGCATATAACACATCAACATTACCTGTTTTAGAATTTTTAAATACAAAGAACTCATGACCTATCAAACTCATTTGAAGAATAGCTTCCTCTTCGCTCATTGGTTTCATTTCAATTTCTTTTCTTTTTACAATAATTTGTTCATCAGATTCTTTTGGTTCCTCGAAACTCAAATCAAATCCAATAATATCATTTTTACTTACACGCTTTTGCATTCTTGTTTTATTTTTTCTAATTTGTCTTTCTAACTTATCTGACACTTTATCAATTGCTGCGTATAAATCATTATGACGCTCCTCACAACGAAGCACAATTTTTTGGATTGGAATAGTTACTTCAACAATTTGATCATTACCACTTATTCTTACAACAACTTTAGCCGTAATATCCTCTGGATTAGCTAAATATTTGTCTAGTCTACCAATCTTTTCTTCAATATACTTCTTAATTGAATCAGTAACTTCAACTTTCTTTCCATGAATATTAAATTTCATAATATCATTCCCTTCCAATTTTATTATATCATATTCAAATGTACTTTTTCAAATATATTAAAAAAATGTAGATATCATTCTACATTATTCTAAACAAGTGTTGTTTTGATTTCTTCAACATTTTTGGCTTGTAACCCTTTAGCGGTATTTATTAATTCAAAATTTACATATTGTCCTTCTAATAAAGAACGATATCCTTTTGATTTGATTGCAGAGTAATGAACAAAAATATCATCTTTACCTTCTACCTCTAAAAAGCCATAGCCTTTATCATTATTAAACCATTTTACTTTACCACTCATCATTTTAATCATCCCTCCTGAAATAATTATAACATTTTTTAATCTTAAGGATACTACTAACAAACATACAAAAATCGACAAATTATTTGCTCAAAATAAAAATTTAATAAACTTAAAATTTTTTATATTTTTTTTAAACTTAAAAATTAATATTTTAAACAACATCTATATTTTTTCAAAACATTAATATATATAATTGAATCGTGGAGGTCATTATATGAGAAAAGTAATAATTGATAAACTAATGAATTATATTACAAAAAGGAAAAAATTGGACGAAGATTCAAAAGCAATTATTAAATACGGATTAGAAAGTATTTATATACTCATTACTAAATCTATAGTAATATTTACAATTGCATGTCTTCTTGGAATTTTTAAAGAAATGATTACCTTCTTATTATTATTCAATGTAATTAGAACTTATGCGCATGGATTACACGCAACAAAAAGCTATATATGTTTAATAGTATCAAGTCTTTGCTTTATTATATTACCATATATTTCTAAAATAATAACTATTCCGGATATGTTAAAAATTATTATGGGAATAATATTAACAATTTTAATATTTAAAAATAGTCCAGCTGATACACATAAAAAGCCAATTGTAAGTAAGAAAATAAGAAAAAAATTAAAAATTAAATCTACTATTATCGCAGTAATCTTTGTTGTTTTATCTTTATTTGTAAACAACTTCATTAGTAACTGTTTATTACTTAGTTTATTACTCGAAACAATATTTATATCACCTTTAACATATAAAATATTTAAGCTTCCATATAATAATTATCTAACTTATTTAGAAAGGGAGGAAAAAAATGTTCTTAGTTAATTTTTTATGTAATATTGGATTTTTAACTGCCAATCCAAATGGTTCAAATTCAGAATGTGTTGTAATTTGGTTAGATGAGCCAGAATGTCCTAAATGCTTAATTAAATAATTAAAGCCCTGATTTAAAATCAGGGTTTTATAATACCTACTTATAAATTTTTAATGCTTGAGTAAATTCACTATCATTAATTTCATGATACGTTTTTAATTTTTTATTATGATGTACTAACTTTTTAACTAAAGATAAACCATAGCCATGATTACCACCCTTAGTACTTACTCCAGCCTTATAAATATTATCTTTACATTTAGTATTATCAAAAGTATTTGTTATAGTAATAGTTAATACATCTTCCTCTAAATACATTTCAATAACAATATACTTATCTTCTATAGTTTCCACCTCTTCGATGGCATTATCTAAAAAGATACCTACTATCTTACAAATATCTAACATAGTATCATTATCATAATTCAAAATATCTACAAGTCTAACAGAGCTAGCTACATCTAATTCATACTCAATTTTTTTACTATTCATAAGTAATAATTTAGAATAAACTAACCCCCTTAATCCACCTGCTGGAATAATATCTGTTTCTTTCGAAATATTTTTATCATCTTTTAATTTATTATCTAAAATAGTATCAATAAATTTAATAATCTTTTTACTAGTAGTCATATTCCTTATAGTCATTAAATGATTTCTATTTTCATGATTATCAATTCTATGATTAGTTAAAGCATTCTCTAACTCTTTCAAACTTTCTAAACTACTATTGTACTTATCATTTATCTTATAATAATCATCTTTAGCTTTAAAAAACATTATTACTAGAAATAAAGAGAGAAGTGAAATTATCATTGAAGTTAACATCAATATTTCTGGTTTCAAATTTTTAAATATATTTATCAAACAAATATTATATCATTATCAAAAATATTATCGTTAATTCATCTATTTTACCTATACTATTATTAATTTTAATATAAACTTTTTTTACTAAAGGTATTTTGGATAAAATTATTGCTATTACAGATACTACACAATTAACAAAAATAGTTCCTAGATAATTATTTTGTAATTCAGGTGCATCTTGTTTCAAAATAAGAAAAAGTACAATAGTAAATAATGCTTCTGAGATAAAACATAAAGTTTGAGAAAATACAGGGCCAGTTATTGAATATTTTATTTCTTTGTTAAACAAATATTTATAAACTATAATAAATATAACAGTATCTGTTATAAGTCTAAATATGGCATTAGGATTAATATAAATTAAAAATAAAATTATAATAGTAATAAACAAAATAAGCATTGACCTTGGACTTCTCCATTTAAATTTTTCAATAGACAAATTATTCCAAATATAGAATATTGCAAACGCCATTATAGCTGAAGATATAAATGCTTCAATCATTCTATCACCTTTCCTTCCATAAATTTTCTAGATAATAATGTTGTTGATGTACCATCGTCAAAAGTTATACACATTTTTTTATAGTCTACGAATGATACTCTAGTTTTATTAACAATGCAAGAACGATGTATTTGAATAAAATCAGATGTTAAATCTTTTATAATATCTTTCATATTTAGACGAAGGTGATATGTAGCATTGTCACAGACAACGGTTAATTTTCGACTAATTGTATCACGAGTAATATATAATATTCGATTCAATGCTATATTATAGGTAACTCCCTTAGATACTAAATGTAATATTCTTTTGGTACCTACTATAGATAGCGCTAATTCTAAACTTTTAATTAAGTTTTTTTCTAAATTATCAAATTTATTAATAAAATTTAGACACATTAAATTCTTTTTAGCTATTAGTTTACATAAATCATCATGACCACTCAAAAAAATAATAACACTAGTATAATCATTTTTACGAATACGGCGAGCTACATCAATTCCAGACATAGAAGGTGTTTCTATGTCTAATAAATAAATTTTATTACTTAATTCTTCATCAATTATTTTAAGAAATCTTTTATCAAAATCATTAAACACATGCATTTTATAATCGATTTTATGCATATAATTTTTAACTATTTTTTCAATTTTATTAGCATCATTTAAATTATCTTCACCAATTATTATATTTATCATAAATAAAAAGAAAAATTAATGATAATTTTCCTTTATTGTTTGCCTAGTGCGAGCCACTGCTAAAGCATTATCAGGTACATTATCTGTAATAGTAGAGCCAGCAGCTATGACCGATTCCTTTCCTATTTTTAATGGTGCCAATAAGTTCACATTACATCCTATAAAAGAATTATCTTCAATAATTGTAGTTTCGCGTTCACCGACTTTAGAATTAACTTTCTTATTTACAGTAATAGAGCCACAACCAATATGTACATTATTTTTTACAATAGTATTACCTACAAATGACAAATGCGGTATTTTATTACCATTACCTATTGAACTATCTTTAAATTCTACAAAGCTACCTAAACGATTATTACTACCTATATTATTACCTGCGCGTATATTAGCGTAAGGTCCGATTTGATTATAGTCTCCAATTTTACTATCTATAATGTAAGAAGTGTAAATAACATTATTTTTACCAATTACGGAATCTTTAATATAACTACTCATATAAATAATAGTATTATCTCCAATTACTGTATTTCCTTCAATTACAACATTAGGATAAATAATACAATTATTACCAATTTTAGCAGTTTCTGATATATATGTATTTTTACTATCTATTATTGTTACCATATGCAACACCCTCACTATAAAAATTATACCATATAAAACCAAAAAAAGATGCTATTATTTAGCATCTCCTTCTACTAACTCTAAAATAACCATTAATGCGTCATCTCCACGACGTTCAGTCAATTTTAAAATTCTTGTATAACCACCATTACGTTCTGCATAACGTGGTGCTAATTCATCAAATACCTTCTTTACAGCCTCAGCATCATTATGTAAGAAAGCTAATGCTTTTCTTCTTGATACCAATGAACCATCTTTACCATAAGTAATTAATTTATCAACAAATTTACGAACTTCTTTAGCTCTTGTTTCTGTTGTTTCAATTCTTTCATTCATGATAACATCTCTAGTTAAATTGGCAAGCATGCTTCTTCTGTGTTTGTTAGTACGTCCTAATTTTCTATAAGCCATAATATTCCTCCTAACTATTAATCGTTTTCGCGGAATTTAAGTCCCATTTCTTTAATCTTATCAATTACTTCTTTTAAAGACTTCTTACCTAAATTACGAATTTTCATCATCTCTAATTCTGATTTAGATGTTAAATCCCCTAAAGTATTAATACCTGCTCTTTTTAAACAGTTATATGCTCTTACTGAGAAATCTAAATCATCAATAGATGTTTCAAGCTTTTTAAGTTTACTATCTTCTTGTTTAGCATTCATAATACCAGTAATATCTGATATTTCACTTAAATTAGTTACGATATTTAAATGTTCAATCATAATTTTAGCAGCTAAAGCCATAGCTTCTTCTGGTCTGATTGATCCATTAGTGAATACTTCCATAATCAACTTATCATAGTTAGCGTCTTGTCCAACACGAGCGCTTTCTACTTCATAACTAATTCTTTCAATTGGTGAGTAAAGTGCATCAATTGGAATGAACCCTTTTTTCTCATTTTCAACAAATGATTTATTTTCTGTAGAAGGTACATATCCTCTACCATTAGCAATAATTAATTCCATGTCAAGTTTTCCACCTTTTGCTATTGTAGCAATTTCTTGATCTTTAGAAATAATTTCTACATCACTATTAGCTTCGATATCAGCTGCTGTAACAACGCCTTCTTTATCAGAATATAATTTTACAATCTGAACTTCTTGTGAATTATTCTTTACCACAACATTTTTTAAATTTAAAATTATTTGTGTTACATCTTCAACAATACCATCCATAGTTTGAAATTCGTGCATTACACCATCAATTTTTACTGCCACTATAGCGCTTCCTGGCATACTTGATAGCATTATTCTTCTAAGTGAATTTCCAAGTGTTGTACCAAAACCTCTCTCTAAAGGTTCTAATTCAAATTTTCCATAGTTTTTGTTTTCAACATATTCTGTAATCTTATATGCTGGTTTTTCAAAATTTAACATTTCCTCACTCCTTTTCTAATTATCCACGAGGACGTTTTGGTGGACGACATCCATTATGTGGGATTGGTGTAACATCAGTTATAGATGTAATCTCTAACCCTGCTGTTTGAAGTGAACGAATAGCTGTTTCTCTTCCTGACCCTAAACCTTTAACAAATACTTCAACTTTTCTCATACCCATATCATAAGCTGCTTTTCCTGTTGCCTCAGCTGACATACCAGCTGCAAATGGAGTTGATTTTTTAGAACCTTTAAAACCTAAAGTTCCTGCTGAAGCCCAACTAATTACATTACCTTCATTATCAGTAATTGTTACAATTGTATTGTTGAATGTAGAATGGATATAAGCTCTACCTTCTGGTACAGTCTTTTTAACTTTTCTCTTTCTTGCTTTATACGCCATTGTATTGACCTCCTTTTAGTTACAACTATTTCTTCTTATTAGCAACTACTTTACCTTTACCTTTACGAGTACGAGCATTTCTATTAGTTCTTTGTCCTCTTACAGGTAAACCTCTTTTATGACGAGTTCCTTGATAAGAATTGATTTCCATTTTTGTTTTGATGTTCATGTTAACTTCACGACGTAAGTCTCCTTCAGCCATGTATTTATTAACTTCATCACGAATAGCATTCAATTCATCGTTTGATAAATTTCCTGCTCTTTTATTAATATCTACTTTAGCATCTGCTAATATTTTATTTGATAAACTTCTACCAATACCATAAATATAAGTTAATGCTATCTCAATTCTCTTATTATTTGGTATATCTACACCTTTAATACGTGCCATAAAACACCTCCTATATTAACTAACCTTGTCTTTGTTTATGTTTTGGATTATCACAAATAACCCTAACTGAACCTTTACGTTTAATAATTTTGCATTTTTCACATATTGGTTTTACTGATGGTTTAACTTTCATTAAAATCCCTCCTACTTTCTATAGGTTATACGACCAAGTGTTAAGTCGTAAGTTGATAATTCAACCATTACTGTATCACCAGCTAAAATTCGAATCATGTTCATTCGCATTTTACCTGAAACTTGTGCCGTAATCACATGCTTATTTGCTAATTCTACTTTAAATTTGTAGCCTGGTAATACTTCTAATACTTTACCTTCCATCTCGATAACATTGTTCTTCGCCATATCATCACCTCTTCGTCAATATTGTATATTTTACATCTGTTTCTAATACTGTATATTCAAAGTGTGCAGATGGTTATCGGTGTTACAACCGTCCAATCATCATCAGTATAAATAAACATCTGCAGTTACCAAATATAATATTGGCCCCACTGCAACAACCATGTCTGATTTAAGGACAGATCAAGTATTTATCTATAATAGTTAATTACTTAACTATATAATATGATTAACATATCCAATGTCGCCAACTCTTATAATATAATAATTTTTAAATATGATATCTTTATAGCAAGCATAAATGTCAATTATATTCATAATTTTATAGATATCATAATAATTATAGTATAATCACGAGCTAAAGATTAAATTGTCTAATATTGTAGTTAACCTCTAGCTCCATACATTATATCTATTATTTGTGATTCTCAATAATTGCTACTATCTCATTAAATGTTTCTTCTTTAGAAGCATTTCCATTAACATGATATAATACATTTTTATCACGATAATAATCAATTAATGGTGCTGTATCATTTAAATATGTTTGATATCTTACACCATAAGTTGCACTATCATCATCATTACGATGAATAAGTTGAGTACTGCAATTATTACAAGTATTCTCTACTTTTGGTTTTGAGCATTCGATTAAAGAGTTGTATACTGCACCACATTTAGGGCAGGATAAACGACCACTTATTCTCTTTTCTGCTATTTCACGATCTAAATCTATTAAAATAACATACCCAAGCTCCATGTTTATATCAGATAATATTTTCTCGTATTCTTTCGCTTGTTTTATATTACGAGGAAATCCATCTAATATATAACCATTTTGACAATCAGATTTCTCTAATCGCTCTTTTAAAAGTTCTAAAACTAATTCATCAGGTACAAGTTTACCTTCATCTTGCATTTTTGCTATTATTTTAGAACATTCATCATCACTATTTCTTGCACCTCTAAGTAAATCACCAGTGGAAATATGAGGAATGCCATACTTATCCCTAACTAATCCAGCTTGTGTACCTTTTCCAGCCGCAGGTGGTGCAATAAAGATTATACTTCTCATTATCTATCTTCTTCTTCCTTTTCTTCCTCTAGTATATGTTCTACTAACTAACTGACTCTCCAATTGTTTATAAGTTTCTAGGGCAACTCCAACAACAATCAATAATCCAGTACCGCTAATAGAAATACTAGTATTTAATGTTGAGAATTTACCAAAGATAATTGGTAGTGCAGCTAAGAAAGCTAAGAATATAGCACCAACAATAGTAATTCTTTTTAAAACCATTTTGATATATTTTTCGGTATCTTTACCAGGTCTAATACCAGGTATATAACCACCATTTTTATTTAAATTATCTGCTAATTCAGCAGGTTTTAATTGCATAAATGTATATAAATATGCAAACCCAATTATAAGTACAACATAAATTACCATTCCTGTTGCAGTAGTATAATTAAGATATTTTGATACAAAGATTGAGAAATCTGAACTCTTACTCAATTTTGTTACAATAGGGGCAATAATTTGTGGTATTGACATTAAGGCAGAAGCAAATATTACAGGAACAACACCTGCCCCATTTAATTTAAATGGTATATAATTTTGCTTTCCTAAAGTACTTGTTGATTTATTAGCATATTGAATTGGTATTCTTCTTTCAGCACATTCCTCAAAGATAACACCAATAACGATAGCTAAAAATACTAAAACAAATACTACAAATGTCAAAATACCCATGAATCCATTACCATTTACAATAAGTTCACTCCATAAATTAGCAAACATATTAGGTAAAGTTGTAATAATACCAGCCATGATAATCATCGATGTACCATTTCCAATACCTTTTTTAGTAATTTGATCTCCAATCCACATAACTAAAGCTGTACCTGCTGTAAGTACTAAAGAATATAGCATATAATCAACAGCAGTACCACTTTTAATATATGTAAATGAATACATATATCCTTGGATAAATGCTAAGATAATACCAACTACACGTGTAATTTGATGTATCTTATTTCGACCAACTCCACCTTGCTTAGTTAATTCTGAAAGATATGGAATTATATCCATACTTAATAATTGTATTATAATTGATGCCGTAATATAAGGCATTACTCCTAGTGCAAATATTGATGCACTCTCAAATGCTCCCCCGCTCATAGCATTTACTATTTCTAAAAACTTTAAATTATCAGTATCTAAAGTTACTCCAGGTACAACTATTGTAGTACCAATTTTAAATACAAATAGGGCAGCAAAAGTAAATAGTATCCTTTTACGAATATCTTTATTCTTTGGATTAAATAGTTGCTTAAATGTTGCAAACATATTAAACCTCCTCGGCTTTTCCACCCATTTTTTCTATTTTTTCAACTGCAGTTGCAGAAAATTTACTTGCTTTTACAGTTAATTTCTTTGTTAATTCACCATTACCTAATACTTTAATACCAGCTAATTGCTTTTTAACTATTCCCATTTCTTTTAATAATTCTGGAGTTACTACTGCTCCATCTTCAAACTTATCTAAATCACTTACATTAATTGTAGCATATTCAACTTTAAATGGTGCATTAGAGAATCCTCTTTTTGGTAAACGTCTGAATAAAGGTAATTGTCCACCTTCAAATCCAGGTCTTACTCCTCCACCACTTCTTGCATTTTGTCCCTTATGTCCTTTTCCGGCAGTTTTACCATGCCCTGAAGCTGTTCCACGTCCTACTCTTTTACTAGAACGTACTGCTCCATATGGTTGTTCGATTGCATGTAATTTCATATTATATCAAATCCTCAACTTTCTTACCACGTAATTTTGCTACTTGTTCAGCAGTTCTTTGTGATTTAAGTGCATTAAGGGTTGCATATGCCATATTAATTTTAGTATTTGAGCCTAATGATTT
The DNA here is from genome assembly GCA_963607615.1 of Roseburia sp. AF12-17LB. GTDB lineage: Bacteria > Bacillota_I > Bacilli_A > RF39 > UBA660 > UBA5578. The sequence continues at coordinate 71,179 of CAVDCT010000007.1, read as the reverse complement.
AGATAAAATGTCTTTAACACCAGCCATTTCAAGTACAGAACGAACTGGACCACCAGCTTTAACTCCAGTACCTTTAGCAGCAGGTTTTAACATAACACGACTTGCGCCACAAACGCCAGTTGCTTCATGTGGGATAGTTCTCTCATCTACTATTGAAACTCTTGTAACGTTCTTAGTAGCAGCTTGAGCAGCCTTTTTAATTGCATCTGGTACTTCATTTGCTTTACCTGTACCAAGTCCAACTTTACCTTTTCTATCTCCAACTACAACAACAGCTGAGAAACGGAAATGACGTCCACCTTTTGTTACTTTTGTAACACGACCGATAGATATTACTTCTTCTTCATAAAGTTTTGGTTGTCTTTGTCTTGGTTCTCTTTGACGTTTTTCTCTTGACCCACGATTTTGCTTGTCTTTTTTTCTGAATTGAGTTCCACCTGTTGATGTTCCTTCTGAATCAGAAGTCTCAACAGTTTCAACCTTTTCGATTTCTTGTTCCATCGTTATCCTCCTTTTAGAATTCTAGTCCGTTTTCGCGTGCTGCCTCAGCTAATGCTGCTACACGACCATGATATTGGTATCCACCTCTATCAAAAACTACTTTTGTTATTTTTGCATCTTTTGCTCTTTTTGCTAATAACTCTCCTACTTTAGTTGCTGCTTCAACGTTACCACCATTAGCAAGCTTCAACTCTTTGTCAATAGAAGAGGCACTAACTAATGTAACACCAGCTTCATCATCGATGATTTGAGCAAAAATGTTATTATTAGATCTAAATACATTTAATCTTGGTACACTAGCTGTACCTGATACTTTAGTTCTTATACGTGCATGTCTTGCTTGACGTACTTTATTACGAACTACCTTTTTAATCATAGTTACTCTCCTTTACTCTATATTAAGAAGCTTTCTTTCCTTCTTTACGACGAATATGTTCATCGCTATAACGAATACCTTTACCTTTATATGGTTCTGGTTTTCTTATTTTTCTAACGTCAGCTGCAAATTCACCAACTAATTGTTTATCAATACCTCTAATAAATAATTCTGTTGTGCTTGGTGCTTCAACAGTAATACCTTCAGGTACCTCTACGTTTACTGGATTAGAATATCCAGCTGTTACTACTAATTCTTTACCTTTAACTTGAAAACGATAACCTACACCAACAGCTTCTAATTTTTTTTCAAAGCCATTAGTTACACCTTCAATTAAGTTTTTAATATTAGCATTAGCAGTACCATGAAATTTTTTATAATTATCATTTTCTCTTAATACTTTAATTTCAGTATCATTAACTTCAACAGTAATATGCTCATTTACTTCAGTAGAAAGTTCACCTTTAGGACCTTTTACTGTAACTTTATGACCATCAACTGATACTGTTACTCCTGTTGGGATTGTTAAAATTCTATTTCCAACACGACTCATAAAATCATCCTATCCTTTCTACCAAATGTAAGCTAAAACTTCTCCACCAAGAGACTCACGTCTAGCATCTTTATCAGTCATAAGACCTTTTGAGGTTGATATAATAGCAATACCTAACCCGTTTAATACACGTGGAACATCTTCAGCTTTTACATATACACGTAATCCTGGTTTAGAAATTCTCTTTAATCCAGTAATTACACGTTCTCTGTTTTCTCCATATTTTAGCATTAATACTAGAACATCTTGAACATTATTTTTCTTAATTTTATAATCAATTATAAAACCAGTTTCCTTTAATATTCTAGCGATTTCAACTTTTATTTTTGAAGCAGGTACTTCAACTTCTTTATATCGCATTTGATTAGCATTACGAATTCTTGTAAGCATATCTGCAATTGGATCTGTTACCATATACTTCCCTCCTTTTACCAACTAGATTTTTTCATTCCTGGGATTTGTCCTTTGTAAGCTAGCTCTCTGAAACAAATTCTACAAATTCCGTATTTCTTTAATACTGCATGTGGTCTACCACAAATATTGCAGCGAGTATATCTACGTACTTCATATTTAGGTTCACGACTAGCTTTAATTTTCATACTTTTCTTAGCCATAATTTCCTCCTAATATTTTATTATTTCTTAAATGGCATTCCGAAACCTTTTAATAAGTCTAAAGCTTCTGCATTTGTCTTTGCTGATGTAACAAAAACAATATCCATACCGCGTACTTTTACTACATCATCGTATTCAATTTCTGAAAATATTAATTGTTCAGTAAGACCTAATGTATAGTTTCCTCTACCATCAAAGGCTTTATTAGATATACCTCTAAAATCTCTTACACGTGGTAATGTAATACTAATTAATTTATCTAAGAAGTTATACATATTTTCCCCACGTAGAGTTACCTTACATCCTATTGCTTGTCCTTCTCTTAATTTAAAACCAGCAATTGATTTTTTAGCTTTAGTTGCTACTGGTTTTTGACCTGTAATAATTTCAAGATCTTTCATAGCTGCTTCTAATAATTTAGAATTACTAGTAGCATCACCACAACCAATGTTTACAACTATTTTTTCAAGCTTTGGTACTTCCATAACATTTTTATAACTATATTTTTCTTTTAAACTAGGTACGATTTCTGTATCATATTTTACTTTTAGGCGGTTCATATAATATACCCTCCTTCCAATTAATTAAGACTCTCATTAGATTTTTTAGCTACTCTAATTTTCTTGCCTTTTTTATCTATAGTATGTCCGATTCTAGTACGTTTTCCAGTTTTAGGATCAACAATCATAACATTAGAAGCATGAATTGGAGCTTCAACTTCAACTATACTTCCACTATTTTGACTATTTGGTTTAACATGTTTTTTTACAATATTAACGCCTTCAACAACTACTTTATTTTCTTTTCTTAAAACATTAGTTATTTTTCCTTCTTTACCTTTATCTTTACCAGAAATGACAACTACTTTATCTCCAGTTTTAAAGTTCATTTTCATTCCTCCAAACTTCTATAACACTTCTTTAGCAAGTGATATAATTTTATTAAATTCTTTATCACGTAATTCACGTGCAACTGGTCCGAAAACACGAGTTCCTACAGGACTCTTATCATCTTTAATAATAACAGCAGCGTTATCATCAAATTTAATATAAGATCCATCTTCTCTTCTTAGACCAAATTTAGATCTAACGATTACAGCTTTAACAACTTTACCTTTTTTTACTGTACCATTAGGTGTTGCACTTTTAACACTAGCAACCACTACATCACCAATATTACCAGTTTTTACTTTACTTCCACCAAGAACACGAATTACTAATAATTCTTTAGCTCCTGAGTTGTCAGCTACTTTTAAACGGCTTTCTTGTTGAATCATATATTAATCCTCCTTCGTCACTCTTGCAATTATAAAATAACTGCTTTTTCTACTACTTCCACAACACGGAAGTGTTTTGTTTTTGATATAGGTCTACATGAAACTATTCTTACAGTATCACCTTTTGAAGCAATACCTTTCTCATCATGTGCAGCATATTTTTTAGAATATTTAACTCTTTTATGATATTTATTATCATTTTTGTAAGTTTCAACTAAAACTGTAACAGTTTTATCATTAACATCACTAACTACTTTACCAACATAAGTTTGTACTTTCTTATCCATAAAATCCTCCTATTATTTCTCTGATAATTCTCTTTCACGTAAGATTGTCTTCATACGTGCAACTTGTTTTCTTAATTCATTAATTCTTGAAGGTTTCTCTAGATTACCTGTAGCTTGTGAAAATTTTAAGTTAAATAATTCCTCTTTACTCTCATCGATTTTGGCGATAATTTCTTCATTTGATAATTTTCTAATTTCCTGATTAGTCATTAGATTCACCGCTTTCTTTCTTTACAAATTTACATTTGATTGGAAGCTTATGCATAGCAAGTCTTAATGCTTCACGAGCAACTTCTTCACTAACTTCTGCTACCTCAAACATAATTTTTCCTTCTTTTACAACTGCAACCCATGCATCATGAGAACCTTTACCTTTACCTTGACGAGTTTCTAGTGGTTTTTTTGTTAAAGATAAGTGTGGAAAAATGTTTATCCAAACTTTTCCACCACGTTTCATATAACGTGTCATTGCAACTCTGGCAGCCTCGATTTGACGTTCTGTAATCCAAGCTCCCTCCATTGCCATTAAACCGTATTCACCAAAATGTAACTCTGTGTTACCTTTTGCTTTTCCATCATAAGGAAGACGGTGTGGATTACGGAATTTAGTTCTTTTTGGAATTACTGCCATCTACATTACCTCCCTTATTTTTTTCAGGAAGTATTTCACCTTTACAAATCCATACTTTAACGCCAATTTTTCCATAAGCAGTATCTGCTTCTTTATGAGCATAATCTATATCTGCTCTTAAAGTATGTAGTGGAATAATTCCTTCAATATAACCTTCAGTACGAGCCATATCAGCTCCACCTAAACGACCAGATACTGAAGTTTTAATTCCTTTAGCACCAGCCTTCATAGTATTTCTAACTGCTCTTTTTTGAGCAATTCTGAAAGACACACGTCCTTCAATTTGTTTAGCAATATTTTCAGCAACTAATGCTGCATCTAAATCAGGATTCTTAACTTCTTTAATAGAAATTTGAATGTTTTCATTAACTAATTTAGATAACTCTGCTTTTAATTTTTCAATTTCATCTCCACCGTGACCAATAACAACGCCTGGTTTAGCAGTATTAATAATAACTTCAGTTCTTTTTTCGTTTCTTTCAATAAGAACGCTTGAAACTGAGGCATCTTTTAGTTTCTTTGCTAAAAACTTACGAATTTTATTATCGCTAGCAATATATTTTGCAAAAGTTTTATTGTCAGCATACCAATTAGATTCCCAAGCTTTATTTACACCAATTCTAAGTCCTTTTGGACTAACCTTTTGACCCACAAGTGTTCCTCCTTTACTTAGTTTCTCTCACTTACTACTACTGTAATGTGACTTGTTCTTTTCTTTATTGGATCTACGTGTCCACGTGAACCAAATTTCATTCTTTTTAAAGTTTGACCTTCATTAACATATGCTTCTTTAACATATAATTTAGTTTTATCTAAACCATTGTTATTTTCAGCATTAGCAACAGCTGAAGTTAAGACTTTACGTATTAATCTTGCAGCTTCTTTATTTAAATTATTTAAAATTTTATCTGCTTCTACTACGTCTTTACCACGTATTAAATCAATAACTAAACGGGCTTTACGAGGAGGGATTCTAAGTCCCTTTGCAATCGCTCTTGCTTCCATTTTAGTCCTCCTTCCATGGGTTTGAATTATTTATTATTCTTGTCATCGCCATGACCACCAAATTTACGAGTTGGAACAAATTCACCTAATTTGTGTCCTACCATATCCTCTGTTACATAAACAGGAATAAATTCTTTTCCATTATGAACAGCGAATGTATTACCGATAAATTCAGGGAATATTGTTGAACGGCGTGACCAAGTTTTAATTACTTCTTTTTTCTCAGCACTATTATTTTTCTTTACCTTTTTCATTAGACTTGCATCTACGAAAGGTCCTTTTTTAAGACTTCTTGCCATCTATACCATCCTTTCCCTATTTAACCTTACGACGACGAACTATTAAGCTGTCTGATTGTTTCTTACCTTTACGAGTCTTGTAACCAAGAGCAGGTTTACCCCAAGGTGTAACAGGTCCTTTACGTCCAATTGGAGCGCGACCTTCTCCACCACCATGTGGGTGATCATTAGGGTTCATAACAGATCCACGAACTGTAGGTCTAATTCCCATATGTCTTTTACGACCAGCTTTACCTAAATTTACTAACTCAAAATCTTCATTACCTACTTCTCCAACTGTAGCACGACAAACGCTTAATACCTTACGTACTTCTCCACTTGTTAAACGAAGTAATGTATATCTTCCTTCACGTCCTAAGATTTGTACACTTGAACCAGCTGAACGAGCTAATTGTCCACCCTTACCAGCTTTCAACTCAACGTTATGAACAACTGTACCTTCAGGAATATTTGCTAGTGGTAAATTATTTCCAACTTTAATATCGGCATTTTCACCACTTTCAATTTTATCTCCTACCTTTAAACCTTTTGGAGCAATAATATATCTTTTTTCTCCATCAGCATAATTAATAAGAGCAATATTTGATGTTCTATTTGGATCGTATTCAATAGAAGCTACTGTACCAACAACACCATCTTTATCTCTTTTAAAATCAATAATACGGTATTTTCTCTTTTCTCCACCACCTTGGTGTCTTACAGTAATTCTACCTTGATTATTACGACCACCATTTTTCTTTAATGTCACTAATAATGACTTCTCTGGTTTTACTTTAGTTAATTCTTTATTATCTAAAGTAGTCATACCACGTCTACCATTAGTTGTTGACTTATAACTTTTGATTGCCATATGTATAATCCTCCTTTAGATTAATTAAGTTCAATTGAACTTCCTTCAGCTAATTTAACAATAGCCTTTTTAACTTTATTAGTACGTCCTGCATAACGACCTACTCTTTTCTTCTTTGTAGGAGCATTTAAAGTATTAACACTTTCTACTTTTACATTGAAGATAGCTTCTATAGCTTGTTTAATTTGTGTTTTGTTTGCTTTTGGGTCAACACTAAATACAATTGTATTAGTATCAGCTAAAGCTGCACTTTTTTCAGTAACGATTGGTCCTTTAATAATATCACGATAATTATTCATTATTTTAAAGCCTCCTCTACTGATTTAATAGCACCCTCAGTAGCAATTAATACATTTGCTGAAACAATATCCATTGTATTAATTTCATCAGCACTTAATAATAATACATTATTTAAATTACGTGTTGCTAATACAACATTGTCATCTAATTCATCTACTACTACTAAAATATTTCTATCTACCTTTAAGTTTGCTAAAATATCTTTCATTTCTTTAGTCTTATTAGACTCTAAGTTTAATGTATCTAAAACGATTAATTCATTATCTAACACTTTATAAGATAAAGCTGATTTTAATGCTAATCTTCTTTCTTTACGATTCATTTTCTTAGTATAATTTTTTTCAGTTTGTGGTCCAAATGCTACACCACCATGATACCAATGTGGTGCACGAGTAGAACCTTGACGAGCACGTCCAGTACCTTTTTGTCTCCATGGTTTTCTTCCTCCACCAGAAACTTCAGCACGACTCTTAACACTATGTGTTCCTTGACGAGCATTACTTTGAGCTAACATAATAGCATCATATAATACAACATCATTTGGCTCAATATTCCAAATTTCTTTATTTAATGTAATATCTTTAACCTTTTCACCTTTAACGTTTAACACATCAATTTTACTCATATGTTATACCTCCTAGTTTTCTTCTGTAGCAGTTTCTTCTTCTGTTTCTACTGCTTCAGTACTTTCTACTTCAGTTGCCTCAGGTGCTTCTTGTTCAGTAACATAGCTAACTAAATCTTCCATTTCATTAACTTTACCATTTGCTTTAACAGCAGACTTGATAATTACTAAACCTTTCTTTGGTCCAGGAATATTTCCTTTAATTAATATTACATTATTTTCTACATCTACAGCTACAACCTCAAGATTTTGAATTGTTACTGTAAGTGTTCCCATATGTCCTGGTAACTTTTTACCTTTGAAAACACGCATTGGTCTCATTGTACCCATTGAACCTGGTCTTCTATGATAATGTGAACCATGTCCCATAGGTCCTCTTGATTGACCATGTCTTTTAATAACACCTTGGAACCCTTTACCTTTAGTAGTTCCAGTTACATCAACAACCTCTCCTGCAGTAAAGATGTCAGCTTTTACCTCTTGTCCTACAGTATAATCATTGATATCTACACCTTTTATTTCTCTAAAGAAGCGCTTAGGTGTAGTGTTAGCTTTTGCTGTATGTCCAGCAGAAGCTTTAGTCGCTAACTTTTCTCTCTTTGTATCGAATCCTAATTGAATTGCTTCGTAACCATCGTTTTCTTTTGTCTTAATTTGTGTTACCACATTTGGTTCAACATAAACAGCAGTTACAGGAATTAATTTTCCAGATTCAGTAAATACTTGAGTCATTCCAATTTTACGACCTAAGATTCCTTTCATATACTATTCCTCCTATTATTATTTGCTTATTTTGATATCAACACCACTTGGTACTTCTAAATGAGCTAATGCCTCAATAGTTTCCTTTGTTGGATTAATAACATCAATAAGTCTTTTGTGTGTTCTTTTTTCAAATTGTTCACGAGAATCTTTATATTTGTGAACAGCTCTTAAAATAGTGATTTTTTCAACTTCAGTTGGTAGTGGAATTGGTCCACTTACTTCGCCACCATTTCTCTTAACTGTTTCAATAATTTTCGCACAAGCATTATCTAAACTTTTATGTTCAAATGCCTTTAATTTGATACGAACTCTAACTTTTGACATTTTGTGTCCTCCCTTCGTCTATATCTCGTATAGACTTGCTCCGTGTAAAAACCTGATATCAAGTATTGTTTTATTTAACAACTTAACCTGGTGTATCAGCAACCTCACACATCAATGCATGCCACACAAAGAAAATTATACTAAAAAAGCGTTGAAAAATCAACACTTTTTTATCTTTTTTTATTTTTCTTGCTTTTTTTCATAATTTTTCCATGCCCAGTTGTTATAACCCTCTCATCGTATAAATTAATACCCTGTTGTAAATTCAGCCGAAAATTAGTTGGATGAAATAAACTATACCCTGGAATTAATTCCTTAATCAATTTAATATTATATTTCTTAAACTCTATTTTTCTTCTTAATACTTTTTTATATCTAACTTCATATTGGCAAAAACATTCATTAATCATAGCATATTCTTCTTCAGACGGATAGACTCTTCTAGTATTTATTTCTTTCAAAAAAGCATTAATTTTATTATATAGTTCGATATCAAACTCCTCAATATTATGCAAATATCTATGAGCAGCTATTGTTAAAAGTGCCATATTATTAACACCATTTTCCCCACCATCGTGATACTTCTTTATATGATGACAAGTTAAATAATTGTTTTCAGTAATTTTAAATCCAAGCCAATCATATTCAGACTCTCCAAATATTATTAACATAAACTGCAACATTTCATTCACAATATCACTCTTTTCTTTAGATACATATATAATAGATTACCATATTTATATACTTTTTTCACAATAATTTCATAAAATTTATTATGAAGGACATTCTAACAGATATAAATGCGCCAACTTTTACTTTAAGTGCTGTAGTTATAGGATTTCTTTTAATAGACGATCTTTCTCCATCAGAACAAAATTCTGTTGGAAACTGGTTTATGATGGTAGGACAAGTATTATGTACTAATGCATCACAGCAGCAGGTATTAAACAATAATACCAACAATAATAATTCACCACATATAGTTAATGATATTAATCCAAGCATGAATACCTTAAAAAAAACTGTCAACCAAGTAAGAGAAGAATTAAATAAATTCTAAATAAATGAAAAGCATGTTATAATGATTATGGTGATAGAAATGAAAGTATGTATATTAGGAACTGGAGCATATGGAATTGCTCTAGGTTTAATTTTAAATGAAAATAACCACGAAGTAAAAATGTGGACAAAATTTGAAGAAGAGGCTAATTATCTTAATCAAAAAAGAGTTAGTCCAAATTTAAAAAATATTGTAATTGATAAAGAAATAAATATAACAACTAATTTAGAAGATTGTATCAAGGATACCGAATTAATTATTATTGCTGTTCCAGCAGGAGTTGTTGATAGTGTGGCACAAGAATTAAAAAATTATATAAAACCAAATCAACATATATGTATTGCTAGCAAAGGTATTGAACAAAATACATGTCTATTTGTTTCTGATATAGTAAATAAATATATAAATAGTGATAAAGTAGGTGTTATATCAGGTCCAACTTTTGCAATTGATGTTGCACATAAAGTACCTATAGGACTATCATTAGCTAGTACTAACAACGAAACAATAAATATAATAAAACAAGCACTAGAAAATGATCACGTTAAATTAAGAGAAACAGATGATATATTAGGAATAGAGATATGTGGTAGTATAAAAAATGTAATTGCCATTGCAGCAGGCATGTTAGATGGAATGGGACTTTCTATATCAACCCAAGCAATGTTGATAACTGAATCATTAAACGATATTAAAGAATTAATTGATGCTTTAGGTGGACATAAAAATACAATTCTTTCTTATGCTGGATTCGGAGATATATTACTTACTTGTACCAGCACCAAAAGCAGAAACTTTTCCTTTGGTAAATTAATTGGTGCAAAAGTATCACAAAGAGAAATTAATAATTATATTGAAACAACAACTATCGAAGGATTATATACATTAAATTCAATTTATAAATTAATAAATCACAAAAAAGTTGAAATGCCTATTATTGACTTAATTTATGATATTATTTATAATAATACACCGGTTGATAAACTATTATCATTCCTTATCGAAAAATAGGTGATTAAATATGAAAAAGAAATATATGCTGATAGCTCAAATAAATAATGAAGCAATTGAAATTAACTGGGATAAAATAACTTCGTTTGAAAGTTTTAAAAAAGGAAAATATAAATTACAAAATATTGACTTTTTTACTTCACATTATAGAAATCATGAACATCTATTAGCTGTTTTAATTAATAATGGATGTCTTACTCTAAATCAATTATATAAAGTTAAAATTATAATTACAGAAATAAAACAACAGACAAAGCCAACAAAAAATAATAATTTTTCAAAAACAAACAAATCTCAAAATAATTCATTAGAATTAATCTATAAAATAAGTCAAAAATATCTTTTAGAAGATTATCAAATAATTTTTTTATTATATAATTTATTAAATGATTTTGAATTCATACAAGCATTATATAAATATTATGTAAATGATGGAGAATACAATTTACAAACAATTAATATATTAAATAGTCAAATTAATCAAATTGATGAAAAAATATCTAAGGGTAATACAAATATAAAAGGTTTATATATAGGATTAATAAAAGAAAGAAATCATTTAAATGAAAGCTACTTCTTGTTAAATCAAATATATAATTACAGCGAAGCAATATCTCAAAATATTGACATGCCTTTTAAAAACAGAAACTTAGCGGAAGCATATATTGAAGAATTTTTTCTTAGAGAAAAATATTATGTTATAGGATGTAAACAAGGTATATATGAAAAAAGAATTCTATCTTACAAAATAAATACTAATCAAGAAAAATGTATAAATGACTTAAAATTTCATAATTTGTTAATATTTATTCAAAGCTATCTAAAAAGAAAAGAAGATCCAAATATAAATAATCAGCATTCTAAAAAGATAACAAATGACTATGAAATTCCAGGTCAATTAAAATTGTTTTAAAACACAAAAAAAGTTGGTGAATCACCAGCTTTTTTATTTAACAAATGGAATTAAACCCATAAAGCGTGCGTACTTAACTTGTGTAGCAATATATCTTTGATGTTCAGCGCATGCTCCAGTAATTCTTCTTGGTAAAATCTTACCTTTGTCAGCACTTATATATTTTTTTATAATATCAACATTTTTATAATCAACAGGCTTACCTGCACACATTTGACATACTTTTTTCTTTTTTCTATAAAATTCTGCCATGTTAATCCTCCTTTTAGTCTAAGAAGTTATCATCTATTGAAACAGAATCGCCATATTCAGCAAAAGGATCATTTTCAACACTTACACTATCCTGATAATCATATGGACTAGGTTCATTAAAACTTCCTCCGTCTGATTGAGACTTATTCTTTCCTTCAACAAATTCAAAATTATCTAAAGCAACATCCATTGTATAACGTTTGTTACCTTCACGATCATCATAACTTCCTGTTTGCAATCTTCCCTCTATTGCAATTAAATTACCTTTATCAAAGTATTTTGAAATAGTTTCTGCTTGTTTACGCCAAGCAACAACATTGATAAAATCAGCTTCACGTTTACCATCAGCACTTGTAAAATTTCTATTTACAGCTATTGTAAAACGTAAAAAAGCTGTATTAGAGTTAGTATATCTCAACTCTGGTTTAGCAGTTAATCTACCAACTAAAACTACCTTATTCATATTTCACCTCTATTAGTCTTCTTTTTTAATTATTAAATGTCTAACGATATCTGATGAAATACCAGCTAAACGATCAAATTCTTTAATACCTTTATCATCGTTAGCTTCTACTTGATAAACAAAGTAATAACCTGATTTAAAAACTTCTGAACCTTTTTTCATTTCATAAGCTAAAGTTCTTTGTCCCCAAGCATCAACACTTGTAACTTTAGAACCATTAGTTTCTAAAACTGATTTAAAGTTATCAGCTGTCTTTTTGATATCTTCTTCACTTAATGTTGGTTTAACAATAAACATAATCTCATAATTTCTCATTTTTACACCTCCTTATGGTCTTTGGCTCTCTTCGAGCAAGGAGTAAATTAATTACTCGATAGTAATTATAACAGAATAAATTGAATTTGTAAACATTTATATGGTTGATTTTAAAATCATTTTTTGGTATAATCTTTCCCACAGGTGATTTTATGAGTAAATTTCAAGTATTTAGTGGATATGATCCATTAAAAGATTTTAAATTGATGACAAGTGATATACATAATTGCATTTTTCATGAGCATGAAATAAATGGGAAAACAATGGATATTTCTTCTGGTACCCATAATAATATAATTTATCAAGAAAAAATTATTACAGATGGAACTATCGATTTAGAAAGAATTAATCATGATAATAAACTTATTGTATGGCAAAACAATCTTATAAGTTTAAGCGATGGTATGTCTCTTAAAATAAAACTAGAAAAAGCTAGCTTTTTTATAAATATAGTTACAAAAAATTATGAACAAGAATATAATATATATACAGAAGAAGAAAGTGAAGAATTACTTTCTGAAATAATAAATTATTTATATGCATATGGCAAAGGTATTTTTGATACAAATTCTATTTCTTTGCAATATCCAAGCATAATGGTTTTAGAAAAATATTCCAATGGACATTTAACAAAGGAAATAGAAGATTTTTCACCTAAAGTAAAAAAAAGAAGAAGAAAACACTAAAATAATTCGTAAAATTTACGAATTATTTTTAATATTCTATCCATTTTTTTAATTCTTTAATAGTTGCTTGTCCATTTATTTTAATTCTTGGAATCGCATATTGATTACTATTCCTAGTAGCATAACCATAAGGTGCAAAAGCAAAAGCCATTAAATATCCTTGATCTTTAGCAGCTTTAATAGCCTTTTCATTATAATATCCAAAAGGATATGCCATGAATTTAAAACCAAATTTTTTATTAAGTGCAAAATCCTCTTCTAATTCATTAATATTCATAGATTCAATACGATATTTTCCATCATCAGTTGCATAATGCATATTGTAAGAATGACTTTGGAAGTCAAAATTCGGATATTCATATTGAATTTTTTTTATAGCGTCTAATCCATAATAAGCATACTTATCTTTATCATAAGGTTCTATTTCATCTTTAATAGTACTTCCTATTAAAAATGAAGTAACCTTAAAATTATACTTTTTAATGATAGGATATACAAAATAATACTCATCATATGTACCATCATCAAAAGTTATCATTACAGTCTTTTTATCATATTCTTTTTTGCCTACATACCATTCATAAAACTCTTGTACACTTATTGTTTTATAATTATTAACATATAAATACCTCATCATTTTCTCAAAGTCATTAACAGATTGAACCCATTGATCAGTAGCATACACTTCTTTTTTTAAATCATCAGGAACAATTCTATGAAAAGTTAAAATAGGTATTTTATTAGTATATGAATTATCTTTTTTATTATCAAACGTTTTAATTTGTTTATTAGCATTTGAAGTTTCATTCGCTATCTTATTACTGTGATTACTATTACTTACTTTTATTATATTGACTTCTTTTTTCTGTTTATTTATATAGAAAAAAACTAAAATAACAATAAAAACAAAAGTAATACTTACTAATAATATTTTTACTACTTTTTTCATATACATTCTCCATCATATTAATATAACATATTTAAAATGTTTATTTATTATATTATGATTAAATTTATAGTTTTATACATATATTTATAAAAAAGAAAATACCTTAAGTGTTTTTAAACATTAAATCTAAAATAGCAAATATCCCCATCTTGCATTAAATAGTCTTTTCCTTCTAAACGCATTTTTCCAGCTTCCTTAACAGCTTTTTCATTTCCACATTCTTTTAAATCAGAATAACTCATAACTTCTGCTTTAATAAATCCTTTTTCAAAATCTGTATGAATAATACCTGCACACTGAGGGGCTTTCATACCAGTTTTAAAAGTCCAAGCGCGTACTTCATCTGTTCCTGCTGTAAAATAAGTTTCTAAGCCTAATAAGGAATATGCTGCTTTTATTAATTTATCAAGGCCACTTTCTTCAATCCCTAAAGCTTCTAAGAATTCTTTTTTATCGACATCATCTAGTTCACTTAATTCTTCTTCTACTTTAGCACATACAACTATTACTTTAGCGCCTTCTTTGTTAGCATATTCTTTTACTTCTTCTACATAATTATTAGATCCAAGCGCTAAATCATCCTCACTTACATTTGCCATATAAATAATAGGTTTTAATGTTAATAAATTATATGGTTTTATAATTTTTAATTCATCCTCTGTTAAGTCTAATTTACGAATGGCTGTATCATTCTCTAAACTTTCCTTAAGCTTAATAAGTAACTCTGCTTCTTTTTTTATTTCCTTATCTTTAGACATCGTAGCTTTTTTGCCAATTTTATTAAGTCTATTTTCAATTATTTCTAAATCAGATAGAATTAATTCTATTTCTATAGTTGTTATATCCCTAATTGGATCAACATTATTTTCAACATGAATAATATTTTTATCATCAAAACATCTAACCACTTCAACAATAGCATCCACTTCACGTATATGCGATAAAAATTTGTTTCCTAATCCTTCACCATTTGAAGCACCCTTAACTAAACCTGCTATATCCGTAAATTCAAAGGTAGTAGGTACTAAACTAGCTGGTTTATATAATTCATTTAAAAAATCTAATCTTTCATCAGGTACAACTACTACACCAACATTAGGTTCTATAGTTGCAAACGGATAATTAGCTGATAGTATTTTTTGTTTTGTTATAGCATTAAATATTGTAGATTTTCCAACATTTGGTAAACCAACAATTCCTGTTGTTAAACTCATAAACTCACCTCAATAATATTGATTGTACTATATTATCATTCAAATTGCAAGAAAACGCTTAGTAATGCATTAATACTCATTTTATAATTTTTTATACTAATATTAAATAAAATATATAAATATGCTCTTTAATTATTCAACAAATTATCTTGATTGTTGTAATATTCCTCCATTGAATAAATATCATTGAAATTCGTTTTTTTAACAAAATCTTCAATAGTAGTATTTGTAACTACCATTCCATATTCAGCGTTTTTTTCTTCAGCTACTTTAATAGTTCCTTTTGATAAATCTAAATCTGTTATAATTGCAATATGTCCATTACGATATAATAAATCACCTGCTTTTATTTTTCCACTTTTTAAATTTTGAGTGTTAAAAGTATAAATATTAGGTTTAATATAGTCTAAATAAGCACCAGTATATGATACTTCCATCTTAAAACCACCATTAATAATTGCCCACGATACAAAACCACTACAATCTAATCCATATGGCCAATTAACTCCTTCAAATTGAATGTTTGAACCAGATGAAGGGATTGGTTTTTGAGTATTCCATTCGCCATTAACTCCTACTTTGGAATATTTACCACCCCAAAAATAAGGAATATTTTCTTCTTCAGATAAATATGTTGCAGCAGCTACTACTGCACCCCTTGTTCCTAAACCACCAGATACATCAATTCTATATTGTAATACAGTATTACGATATTCAACACTACCAGGTTTTAATTTTGATATTTTACGTTCAAATTCCTTTTTTAAATTATTTTCTTGTATTATTTTATGATTAATTTCTAAAACTTTCATTGCTAAAGATTGTAACATTTCAACACTAGCATTATGAGTAGTAAAACTATTACTATTCTCAATTTTTTCTATAATTTTATACATTTCTTGATCTTCATTATAATTAATTCCATTACTTTCTGTAACGTTCTCAAAATCACTTATAGTTTTAATTTTTGTTTTATTTTGTAATCTTAGTTTATTTACTACAGTCGGAACTTTTCTTGCAACAAACACTATATCACACTCCTAGAATACTATATTTTAATATTTCTATATTAAATATACCATAAGTCTAGGACAAAATCCAAAACAAATTTTGACGACCTTATCTAACATAAATTTTTTCTGCTACACCAATAGCTTTTTCTTATATTTACTTTTTCTAGAAAGTAGTTATAAATAAATATACTAACTCTGAAACTTTTATTGTTCAACTGTTTTAATTTTGATTCGGATATATTCTAAATACATATCCTTTTAATTGTTTGGCCACCAATATCATTCTAGGTTTTATAAAGAAAACGAACTTTCTTAGCATATAAAAAAAGAAAATCATTAAGACTTTCCTAATAACTACATTGTAGTAGATGAGCCAATACCTAATGGTAATCCAATTAGATTCCAACCAATTATAATAATAAACCACGTAATTGTCATAACTAGCATAA
Source organism: Roseburia sp. AF12-17LB (assembly GCA_963607615.1). Taxonomy (GTDB): domain Bacteria; phylum Bacillota_I; class Bacilli_A; order RF39; family UBA660; genus UBA5578. Next base: position 54,448 of record CAVDCT010000007.1, on the reverse strand, counting down.
CTGGCATCATCTTTTTCATTGTTCCAAAAAAACTAATATTTCCTTCTTCACTATCAGCTTTATATAAAAAGCCTAACATAATAATAAAGAAAATATAAAATGGACTAAAACATTTCCCTATAGAATCTCCTGCCTTAAATATCATTTGCGTAAATTCTGGAGAAATGTTAGCACGAGCTAAATTGCATACTAATACAGGCGAAGCCATTGTCCAATTAGCAATAGTTGATGGATTCAATATTGTAATAACAATAGAAACAAATAAAGCTAACGATACAATAAATACTCCAGACATTTCACTAGCATTTAATAATTCAATTATATTCAATGATATAACGGTTGATAAATTTGTCCAATTAAGAATACTTAACATAATTGATGCAAAAAACAAGCCTGCAAAGATAAAACCTGTGTTTTGAAATGTACGTGAAATAGCTCTATTGAATTCACTACTATCCTTAATATTTCTTGATATTTTTCCATATATATAACTACAAACTAAAGAAATAGATAAAACAATAAGTATAAATCCATCTTTAAATGGAGCATTATCTCCTAAAAGTCTTTCCATATATGAATTTGATGAATCATCAAGCATCCATCCAGATAATGGTAAATTTGGTATAATTGACCAGATTACAATCAATACCATAATAAAACATGCTACCATAGAAGTTCTTAGTGCTATCTTCGATGTTACCAATTCCTCTTCTTTTTGTCTTCGTACCTTTTTAGAAAATTCTTTTTCAATCATAATTGTTCCAACTGCTGCTAAAAGAATTGTTGATGCAATCATTATAAATAACATTGATGGTGCATTAAATGTATAACTATCTATAACATTTTGTGCTGCTGTTTTAGTTAATCTGCCCAAAACTATATCTTGGTAATTATAAATTATTCCAGTACCATAACCCATTGTTATTCCAATAAATGTCGTCATTACCCCAACCTTCGGATCTCTATTAATACACTTATACAATGCTATAACTAATGGAAATAAAATAGCATAGCTATAATCGCCAATTAAAGTTGAGATAATACTAATAAATAAGACAATAAAAGTAATTATATTACTTTTTACATTTTTTAATCCACCAAATAAATGTTGTAACAAGCCACTAACTTCTAATATAGAAATAGTAATTAAAGACACAATAATTGCTACTAAAGGTTCAATTGCTCTAAAATTTCTTAATGATGAACCTATAACATCTCTAATTCCATCCTTTGAAAAAATATTATTTACTGTTACTATAGTAGTTTCTAAAGTATCTGAATCTGTTAGAGTTCCTTTAACTCCTAATTTATTAAATAGAAAGCTTAAAAACATAAGAATTACACTAATAATCAGCATTATAGTAATCGGACCAGGATTAAATTTTTTTAACTTTTTTTTTCGCATAATTCCTCCTAATACTTAATAACTTTCTTTAACTTTTTATTAAATTCTATTCGAGGAAACATAATACTGCGTCCACAATTTAAACATTTTATTTTAATATCAGCACCCATTCTAGTAATTTCCCATTCATTACTTTTACAAGGATGCTCTTTTTTCATTATAACTATACTTCCTAATTTATAACTATTTTCCATTATGAATCACCACCTGCATAAATGGAATCTCTATATCATTTTCATCAAAAGCCTTCTTAACTCTTTCTTTAAAAATCTGTTCATAACTAAATTTATTATTATAACGAGTAGAAAAAGAAATCCTAATAGCAATAGCATTATCTCCTAATTCTTGAACGCCACAAACTTTAGCTGCACTTGTTAAATCTAATTCTTTTGTTAATTCTGAACAAACTTTATTTAAAATTTCTTTAGCTTTATCAATATTAGAATCATACGCAATTGGAATATCTAAAAGAGATACACTATCTTCTAAACTATGATTAATAACCTTATCAATATTTCTATTAGGAATAATCAATACTTCACCTGTATATGCTGTAATACGAGTTGACTTAATTCCTAAATAGGTAACTGTACCTTTAAAAGTACCAACAGTTACTACATCTCCTACAGCATATTGATCTTCAAAAATAAAACTTATTCCTGCAATAATATCTTTTAAAAAGTCTTGTAACGCTAATCCTGCTACCAAACTAACAACACCTAAAGATGCTACTAATGACTTAGTATCAATACCATAAACATCTAAAATCATAAGAAGTGCTACTATAGCAATAAAATACTTTAAAACATTATCAATAAGGCTCATAGTAGTCTTTTGACGTCTATCATTTATACGAACACCCTTTAATTTTATTGATAATAACTTTTTAATTAGTTTACTAAGAAATAAATAAGTAACAATAGAGGTTAAGATAATTAACAAAGGTACTATAACTTTACGACTAAGTATAAAATCAATAATAGTATTCATATTACTCTCTTATATTAAGAATATCTAATATACGATTTAAATCAGCTACATTAGTAAACCCAATCTCAATTTTATTTTCTTTTATTTTTACCTTTGTATCTAAACGATCTTTAAGTAGTTCTTCAACATAAAGATAATCTGGTCTTATTTCATGTGTATGTCTTTCATTTTTTACTTTTTTATCTTCTGATTTTGCTTTATATTCAACTTCTCTAACTGGTATCTTATTCTCAATAATATCTCTAGCCATTTCTCTAATTTTATCATTGTCTTCTAATTTACTAAGTACACGTGCATGTGCCATACTTAATTGATTAGAATTAACTAATTGTTGAACATCGGGTGGTAAACGAAGTAATCCTAAAATATTAGTAATATGACTACGACTCTTACCTACTCTAGAACTTAGTTCCTCTTGAGTAATACCTAATTTTTCAATCATTGACTTATAAGCAACTGCTTCTTCAATAGCACTTAAATTCTCACGTTGTAAATTCTCTAAAAGAGCTATTTCCATCATTTGATTATCATCTAAATTACGTATAATAGCAGGTATAGTTGTTTTATCTGCTAATTTACTAGCTCTAACTCTACGCTCTCCTGCGATTATCTCATATCCTTTAATACTTTTCTTTACAATAATTGGTTGAAAAACACCATGTTCACGAATAGAATTAGCTAATTCTTGCAAACTAGCATCGTCAAAAATTTTTCGTGGTTGATATGGATTAGCACGTAACTCTGATAAATCAATATCAATTATTTCTTCTCTAGTAGCAGTTTCATAAACAGATCTTTCAAAACTATCTAAATCCATATTCTCATTATTAAATAATTGCTCTAAACCACGACCTAAAGCTCTCTTTTTATTTTCCATTTCTCTCAATCACCTCTTTAGCAAGATTTAAGTAAGCTTCTGTGCCCCTACTTTTAGGATCATAAGCATGTATTGGTTTACCATGACTTGGAGCCTCAGAAAGCCTAACTAGTCTAGGTATAATTGTATCGTAAACTTTCTCCTTAAAATAACTCTTTATTTCTTCTACAACTTCTAAGCCTAAATTAGTTCTATTATCTAACATAGTTAGAAGAACTCCTTCTATATCAAGATTTGGATTTAATTTCTTTTGAGCAATCATAATAGAATTTAGTAGTTGCATAATTCCTTCCAAAGCGAAAAATTCACATTGAACAGGAATAATAACAGAATTAGAAGCCGCTAGTGCATTAGTAGTAATTAAACCTAATGATGGTGGACAATCCAAAATAATATAATCGAATATCTCTATAATTTGTTCCAAATGCTTTTTCAACTGTAATTGAGCAACAAAATCAGGATCCTCACGAGACATCTCCATTAACTCCATATCAACACCAGCTAAATTAATCGATGCTGGGATTGTATATAAATTTTTAAAACGTGTTTTTACAACTACATCTTTAATACTTACTTTATCTATTAATAACTCATATATACTACTATCCAATTCACTCTTACTAATACCTACACCTGTTGTACTATTTCCTTGTGGGTCCAAATCAACAAGTAATGTTTTTTTACCTAAAAGTCCCAAAGAAGCTGATAAGTTTATACTAGATGTTGTTTTTCCAACACCACCTTTTTGATTGACAAATGCTATAATTTTTCCCATTATCTCACCTATTTCTAACTTCTTTTACAAATATATTTTATCACACTTTAATAAATATACCAAGACATATTCAAAAATTAAGTCTTTATTAATTAGTATACAAAAAAAGTAATATCTATTGCAATATTACTTAATATGTTTCTTATATTTTTCTAATTTTTGAGAAAACAAATCATCATATTTATCACTCATATATTGAAATCTCGATATAAAAATATCTATTTCCTGGCTATCAACAGGCTCTATTCGTTCATAGATATAGGCTGTAACTCCTTCTTTTAATTGAATTTCCTTTTTCTTAACAAATTTATTTTTAATATAATCATCATTAAGAAATAAATCTACTATATTATATAATATTTTTTGTTTTTCTACTCCAGACCATTGTTGTAATGGCAATATCAAAACACAATATTTAGATGAAAAGAAATTAGTGGGAAAGCCCTCATTTACTAAAAATGTATTAATATAAATAACTTTAGAATTTTTATATGGTTCTGGATAATGAACAAAATATGCTGAATCATAATCATCCCCTGCAGCTAGTACAGTTACTTTATCTTTATCATCAATAATATCATTTATATAGTCTACAACTTGTCCAATAGAATCTAAATCAGTTCTACGATATGGATACATATCAACAACAGATAATAATTTATCTGTAATATTATCATACTTACTAAAACAAGAACAATTAATAAAAGATAATAACATAACAATTACAAAAATATAACGAACTACATAATTTACACGATTACTTTTTTCATATGCTTTAGCTATAAATCCAAAGATACCCAAAAGATATGTAGGAATTAAGATTAAAGATTGATGTTCTTCAAGGTTTTGAACTCTTAAAAAGAGTAGCATAGTTATAATATACGTTAAGATAAAAGTATAAGCAGTTATTCTTGTTTTTTTATTAGATATTAAATATATATATCCAATTATAATAATAATAGCCATAATAAAGCCTAAATAATGTAACTGATTCAATAATTCAAATGAAATACCACCATTATTCCATGCTACATATAATTTAGAGTAATTAGTAGATAATATCTTATGAATTAATGGTTTAAGTAATATTAAAACCATAATTATAGATAAACATCCAAAAATAAATAAGTTAATAATATTTTTTGTTTTTTTATTTTTTATTGACTTAATAATTAGTATAAGAGCATATGATATATAATAACCAACAATAAAATATAAATACCAACGACGAGTTATACTTAAAGTTATAGTAATTATAAACAAGATAATCCATCTCATAATATCTTTAGATTCAAAATCATAATCAATCGTTAATAAGATTATAATACCAACAAAAACAAGTCCAATAATATCTGGTCTACCTAAAATAGTTGAAACATGTAATAAAGGAAATAATATAAGTGATAGTAAAAGAGTACATTTAACTTTAATATTATCTTTGAGTTCACCCCTAAACTTGCCAACAATATATAAACCTAAAATATAAAAAGTAATAATTACAGGAACAACAGCACCCATAAAATATGTTAAATTAAACATTTGGATATTCTTATTAACAAAGAAATAAAAAGGATAAATAAAGAGTAGTAAAAAACTTCCATAATCATAAAGTAAACCTGTTTTAATAAGATGAAAAAAACCGGTTATATTACTATGATCAAATTTTTTAAGTAGTGTTGTAAGATTATTATAATGAACTGTACTATCCCAAACATAAATAGTATTACGTGATAAAATTAATATAGAATAAATAACGAATGCTACTGATATAAAACCAATTAATAATCTTACATCAATTTTATTAAGTTTAATATGACAACATCGAGCACAATATAATATTACATAATATAAAACTCCAGTAGCATATATCCCTGTAATAAGAAAACTCAACCTATTTAAAAATGGAACTCTAATAAAATATATAATTATATTAATAATACATAACATAACAAAACTGATGATATGCCATTTCTTTGCTTTAATTTTATTAATCATACATATCCTTCTTTCATTTTAAAAATATATTAGCCTAATTATTTAATTTATCATCATTATCAAAAGTATTAATCTTCTTTAGAATTTTAATATGATAATCATCATTAATGTGAGAGCGCAATTTAAGTTCTGAATCATAACTTACAAATTCTGGATTATAATAAATAAATAACATAGCTATATAATTTAACATATCATTATGATGTATTAAATAAAGTAAAATATTTGATTCATTTTCAATTATATTACAAATTTCTTTAGCATATTTAACATTTTTATTGTCCACTACTAAATGTTCATATACATTCAAACACATAGCCTGAACTAGATTTTGAACAGAATCCAAAGTTTCTTTGTCAAATATTGTCAAACGTTGACCATTTCTTACCACATCTAACATTTTATTAATATAGTCAACACTTGGCAATTTCTTTAATTTACCTAACATAATATCAAAATAATTAATATCTGCATAATGATTAATTTTATCAACAATCTTCAATTCATTACTATGATAAATATGTAAACGTGCCTTTTCTTTAATATTTATATTCTGAATTTGATAATTATAATAAGATTCGATCAAAAGAGTTCCTTTATCAATAAAATAATTAAGTAAATTTTCCCAATTAATTGTCATATTCTTTAGATAATCATAATGAAAAGAAGTATTATTATTCAATTTAACTTTTATATAACTTTCAAACTCAAAAACATCACTTAAGATTTTTCTTATCATCAACAATTTATAAAAATCTGAATATCTAGCATCTAGTCCAACTCGATATAATGGTTCATAAATTGAAGTATGATCTAACAATAATTGATATATTTCTGTACTAGATAGACCTGATTTATCAAAATCATTTAATATAATAGATAGTTTTTTGTCTAATGTATAATCACTGAAAATAATATCAGGTTCAAACTTTGTATCAAAATGTTCATCTAATGCGCGCAAACAATCCTTAGTATTTTTATCTTGTACTTGTTTTCTCAAATCATACTCTAAGCCATTTTTTTGATAAGTGTTATATAAATATTCTAATATTAAAATTACAATTGACGAATTAAAATCAAATACTTCAACTAAATCCTTATCACTTTCGACTATATTAAGTACATCCAGCTCGTCAGATTCTAATTCTTCATTATTTTCATGTCTCATAAATAAATCTGTATAATAAAGACTAAAAACATAATCAATAAATGCACTTTCCTCTTCACAATTACGAAAATGATTTGGTATATAATCCTTTACATCCTTTACTATCTTTCTATAAAAATTTATATATCTGTCTTGTGTTTCTTTATCATCTAAAGCATCAACTTTTTCTGATACCTTATCCAATCCAAATATTCTATAATTATTAGCATAAATAGATATAAAATCCATTATATTTGTCTGAAAACAATTATATGTATCAATTCTAATATTGCTTCTATCTTGAAGCAATGTAATGTAGTTACGTAACATTTGTTCTGAACAAAAATTATCATTAATAAATATATCTACTGGATTAATTTTTCTATTTAATAAATTCATAAAAGGATAATCAACTTTATCAATTTCTACTTCCTCTTGTATAACTTTTTGCTGAAGCATACTATAATAAGACATTACAATATTTTTTAGCATTTGTTTTTTATTAGCCAATAATTCATCGCTAGATAAAGATAGCTTTAACATTAAATTTCTATCCCAAACACCATCTTGTACTAAAAATAATTTAATCGATAAATAATCATTTTTAAAAAACTCAATAACATCAATCGAAAAATCTAAAATATCATCAAGAAAATCCATATTCCACATTTGTTCATCCATAATTATCACCACCAATAGTTAATTTATAATCTTGTTATCATAAGCAAAGACAAAATCATATCGTATTATTTGTCTTTGGGGGTATTATATACCAAATTACATAAAAAAGATAGTCAATTATTTGCGACTATCATATTTTTTTCTTTCATTTGTATTAAGAATAGCTTTACGCATACGATAATTTACTGGTGTTACTTCAACCAATTCATCATCATTAATATAATCCAAGCAAACTTCAAGACTCATCTTCTTAGGACGTTTTAAAACAACGGTATGATCTTTTCCTGCACTTCTAGTATTAGTTAATTGTTTACCTTTAACAACATTAACAGCTAAATCATTTTCATGATTATTCTCTCCAACAATCATACCTTCATAAACATCTGTTCCTGGCTCAATAAACATTACACCACGATCTTCCAAACCACCTAGGGCGTATGCTGTTGCTTGACCATTTTCCATTGATACTAAAACACCATTTTTTCTAGTTCCTACTAAATTACTTGCTTTAGCACGATAATCTTTAAATGTATGATTAATAATTCCATAACCTTTAGTCATTGTCATAAACTCTGTCATAAAACCAATTAAACCTCTTGTTGGAATAATATATTGTAATCTAACTTGATTTTCAGAACTACTCATATTCTCCATTGTACCTTCACGATTACCTAAAGCTTCAATAACAGCTCCAACATATTCTTCTGGAACATCAATTTGAACTTCCTCATATGGTTCACAAGTAACACCATCTATTTCTTTTTCAATAATTTTTGGTTTAGATACTTGTAATTCGAAACCTTCTCGACGCATATTTTCAATTAATATTGATAAGTGTAATTCTCCACGACCAGATACAATAAATGATTCAGAATCATTAGGTGTAATCTTTAAAGATACGTCACGTTCAGTCTCTTTGATAAGTCTTTCTTCAATCTTACGAGCCGTAACTATCTTACCTTCTCTTCCACAAAATGGACTAGTGTTAACACCAAATGTCATTTGTAAAGTAGGTTCATCTATTCTAAGTAAAGGTAATGCTTCCTCTTGACCTATCGTACATACAGTTTCACCTACTGAAATATCAGGTAATCCTGCGATTGCAATAATATCTCCAGCCTCAGCACTATCTACCTCAATTCTCTTTAATCCTATAAAGCCATATATTTTAGCTACTCTAAATTGTTTAATAGAACCATCTACACGTACGCATGATACCATTTCATTTAATTTTATAATTCCTCTTTTTACTAAACCAATACCAATACGTCCAACAAAATCATTATAGTCAAGTAATGCTGGTTGAAATTGTAATGGAGCATCTAATTCTACTTTAGGTTCAGGCATGTATTCTAAAATCATATCAAGAATTCTTTCCATACCTGGCTCTTGATCACTTGCTTCTGGTGATAATGATGAAGTACCATTAATAGCCGAACAGTAAACTACAGGAAAATCTAAATCTTCTATATCTGCACCTAATTCAATAAATAAATCCATTACTTCATCTACCACTTCTTTAGGTCTAGCAGCAGGCTTATCTATTTTATTAACAACAACAATAGGCTTTACTCCAGCTTCCATAGCTTTTTTTAATACAAATCTAGTTTGAGGCATAGTACCTTCATAAGCATCTACAACAAGTAATACACCATCAACCATATTCATAATACGTTCTACTTCTCCACCAAAATCAGCATGTCCTGGTGTATCTAATATATTAATACGAGTATCCTTATAATTAATAGCCGTTGTTTTAGCTAAAATAGTAATACCTCTTTCTCTTTCGATATCATTAGAATCCATAACTCTTTCTTGAACATTTTCATTATCACGGAAAGTTCCTGAAGCTTGTAATAATTTGTCAACCAAAGTTGTCTTACCATGATCAACGTGAGCAATAATTGCTATATTTCTTTTTTTCATAAACTAACTCCTTTTTTTTACACTTTACAGATTGTAGCACATCCTTTAAAATAAGTAAAGTTTTAATATTCCATTATTTAAAAATAATGCTATATTTATAATAAAGAGGAGGATTGTATATGGATAATAATCAATATAATATTAATCAAGAAGTAAACAATGAACCAAAGAAAAAGAAAAAAGGTCATGGACCATTATATTAGATAATTGTTATAATAGGTATTACTTTTATTATGTATATGAATATTTTAATTGGTGAAAGATTAAATAAAGCAATTAATCCTGATACCAATAATAGTAAAGAAGAAGTTAATAGTAATGTTGATAGTAATATAACTAATAATGATTCAGAAAATAAAGAAACAAAAATTACTGACAAAGTTAAAATTGATTATCTAAAAAAATATATCAATATTCTTGAATATTTAAGTTTAGATACTAGTTCAGTTAAAGTATCAGATTCAGCTGGAATTTATTATTTCATGAATCATCAAATTTATGCATTAGATAAACTGGAGAAAAAAGATATTACAATGGATAATGCTACTACGGCAATAGTTGGAGCATCTGAAACAAAAAGAAGCTATGGCGCTAATGAATCATTAGAATCATCTACATTAAAACAATTAGGAGAAAATTCTGACATTTTCGAACATGTTTCAGTAGATGACTTTATTGAAGATTATAAAACATTATTTGGTTTTGAAAATATAAGTACTAAAAATGTTGAAGTTGACTGCGAAGACTATATGTATGATAAAAAAGCTAATGCTTTTGTAATGTTTGCTAACGGATGTGGTACAGGAGGACCTGTAGCTATTCAAAAAACATATATTTATGATATTACTGAAGATAATAATAATGTTTATGTATATATTGCTTATGGAGTTACTGGTCAAAATGAAAAAGGTCAATACCTTGCATACACTGATTATACTATGAATAAAAAATATACAGGTAATGTCAATAAAAACTTTACTATAGATGAATCAAACTACAAAGATTTTAGTAAGTATAAATATACATTCACTAAAAATAGTAATGGTACATATACATTTAATGAATTTAGTTTATTAAAATAAACAAAAAAACATTAGTCAAATCTAATGTTTTTTATTTATATATTACTCTCTATTAATATATTATATTCTCTTTTATCAGTAATAGCTGATAATCCATCATATATGTATTTAGAATTGATATTAATCAAATCATTAATATCAATATTAATAATATAATACCTTTCATCATAATTATTATAATAACTAAAAGGAATAGCCTCAATACTAGTAACAGATATATTTAATTCTTCATTAATTAAACTTAATATATAATTATTATTTAATAACCCTTTAGCAACCTTTATACTAGGTAAAGACATTGTTTCTTTATTAAGTAAATATCTATCATTAATCTTACATATAAATTTAACATTAACACTACTATTTAATACACTATCTATATGATTATTACTACTAATTAATTTTTGTTCTAATTCATTATTAATATTCATATTACCTCCTATAATACCTTTTTATCAGTTAAATTAGTATCATCTATCATTGAACGTAAAACATCTAATTGTCTTTTTAAATTTTCGTCATTAAGTTCAAATTTATGAGCTCTATCCTTATTAAAATCATCTAATAAATCAAATTTATATTGCTCTTCATCTATTATATTTATAAAAGTAGTTATTTTATTATTTCTTTCACTTACATCACCTATATTTTTAATATATTCAATAGTATCAAAAATTAATTTTTTTATACTATCCGTTTTAAATAATTCATTTTGATTAAATAAATTAAGCGATTGTTGTTTACCCATTCCAATAAAATCACAACCACATATATTAGATTCATACTTATTAATTATATCTTTTAAAATATTCAAATCATAAGTAGATAAATATTCTTTTGTCATATCATCTAATTTACATGATTCATTACGCGCTACTTTAACTCTATCAATATATATAAGTTCTAACTCTATGCCATGTTTTTTAAAATCTTGATATGCTTTAATACTATTTGCTTTAATATTATCATCCATATCTTCAAATATAATAATACAATTTGGTTGAACACTAGCAAATCTAGGATCAATAGAATAATTACGTCTTTCTAAATTAACTTCATTATGAGTATGTCTTGTATAATCTGGGATATCATCTAACGTTGTATAGTATGGTATATGAGTGCAATTAATATTAAATCCATAATTTCTGCTAGCTAAATCATATGGAGAATAAGTAGATACTGAAGTATTATTCAATTTATTAAAACCAAACATTACACCAGTACCAGTTACTGCCGCTGTACCATAACTAGAATTAGTAATATAACTACAACATATACCATGATTTTCTGTATTAGGATTATTATTCCATGAAGTAAAATAATCATTATCTAATAAAGTCATTTCTCCATAAGCACATGTACTATGGACTATAATACCAAAGTTATCTATTAATTCTGTCATAGGAAGTGACACTAAATTACCTTCTTTATCTTTAAATTGTTTAGTAACTTGTGTTCCTTTTTGCTTATCAATATAATCATGAGTTAATGATTCAAAGTAAGCCTTCTGCATAATTTCTTCTATTGTGAATCTATCACTCATACTATAACTTATTGTTGTTGTATTATATAATTCTTCTATATTAATAGAATCTTCTATATCTATAATTTTACTAATTAGCTCAATAAACTTAATTGGTAAATCGCTTTCAGCATACTTCATTACTTTACTATAATTTACTACATATGATTTATAAAAATTTCTTGCATCTGATAATGACATAGATAAATATTTATTAAAATACATATTCTTTTTATCTTCAATATTAATACTATTATTGAATTTTTCATCACATTTTTTTAATCTCTCGTTTGTAAAATCATCTATACTCAAATTATATAATTCATTTATTGTTGGATATAATGTATAAGATGGATTATAAACTACTATAAGATTTTCATATTCATATAATATATAATTAACTACATCTTCTATAGATTGTTCATTAACTATACCAAAATCATAATCTTTTAATTTACTTTTAGGTGATGATAAATACTCTATAATCATTGATATTTCTTTATCAAAAGATAATTGGCTAATATTATTACTCAATAAGTAATTACCGGCTTGACTAAGAAATTTTACTATCGCTGGATTAATACTATTCAATTTTTTTATTTGACGTTCCATATTTGGATATTTTGATAACTTTTCTACGAAAGCTTCACCAAGACTTAGTATATTATCATCAAATACAATACTATTTATAGAATTAAGTATAAATGGATTCTTTTCTAATAATCTATCAAAAATATCCTTTTTATTTCCTTGTAAAATACCTTGATTATATAAACACAAAAATCTTAATTTTTCTGCACATGAAATATTTGGTAATTTATCTTTATATTCACTATTATATAACGAATTATTATTAATTAACTTATTAATTTCATTACTAATATAATCTTTATTGTCTTGATCAAGTTTAAACATAAAATTATTAAAGTGTGATAACAATTCTTCATCAATTAATAATGTACTATCGTTTTTAATACGCTTCATTATCTCATTAACTATATCCTTATTATTATAATAAGTAGTTGTATATATAATACTTGATAAAGTAGAATTATTAATAAAATACTTCGTATCATTACTATCATAATAATGTAAATATAATTCTTTATCAAAATTAATATTAGTCATACCCTCATAATTAGATATAATACTATCTAATACTTGCTTGCAATCGCTGTATAATTGTTTTTTTTGAAGTTCAAATAATAAACGTTCTAATGTTGTTATATTAGTTATTTTTGATACTAATTCTTTTCTTTTTGTATCTTCTAATAATAAATATACATTGTTTACATCAGTATAAACCGCAATTTTTGGCTTATTTACATAATCAATATATTCATTAAATCTTTCATATAAAATATCTATAATATAATTATTTTTTTGCAAATAATCACCATGCATAATATTATTTAAATGTTCAATACTCATATTTTTTAATAATTCTTTTCGTTTTTCTAGATCAAAATACTCTAATAAACTTAGTGATGGAAGTAAATTAGGATTATTTGGAATAGTAGTCTTAAATAATCCCATTATTTTGGAATTATTATTAATAATATTGTAATTGAAAAAAAGGCATAGTTGTTCTTCAGAAAAATATGGCAATATTTCATCAAGTCTATTTATAAGTTTATCATTAGCATATCCAATTTTCAGGTTACTTAAATCTTTGCCATTAAGAAAATTTGGATTATGATGTAAAATATTAACAAAGAAATTGAATTTCTCGTCATCAAATAAAATTTCATTTAACCAATTTAAATCTTTATGCTTAATAATTTCTATTTGCTCTGATATTGTAAAATATTTGATTAAATCATCAATACTTGTAAATACTTTAGTATCAAGATTTTTACGCAAATAATCTATGTTTTTAGCTTTAACAATATCAAAAAAATAATTATTAAGTTTTACTGTATCATGTGGGGGTTTAATATATCCTTCTACTGGTATCTTGGATTCAAATATTTTCTTTTCTTCTTCTGTTAATAATTCAACAAAATCATCTTCATACAAAACATTAACCATCAAATCATCTGATTCTATAAAACGATTTTTTAGTTCTTCCAAGCAACTTATATTTTTTGTAGACTGATATAGACTATAAATTTGATTGTTATCTAGACTCTGTCTATGATTATCAAAAATGTATGTTTTAGTATCACTATTAAGATTATACCAATATTGATATAATTTAATACCTAATTTATCTAATTCATAGATTATCTTTATTTGATGTTCTGTATCTAAATACTCTAAAAATTTATCTATAATTTTAGTATTATTAGTATTACATTTATCAAATAACATATCTTGATCCAAATAAGGTAGAAAATATTTTAAATCATATGAAAAAACATTATCAATATTTTCATCTAATTTTAATGTTTCAAATACTCTATTTTTTAAACTCTCATTAGATATATTTTTAAAATAATCAATTTTATTTTTTAGTGAAAGCAAAGCAATTCGCTCTTGATAAGTTTCCCATACTTTTTCTTCCAAATAACTATCAGTAATTGATAAAAAACCCTCTACTATTTTTGACAGAATAACATGATATATTAGTTCTTTATACATATCATCTTTTAATAACTCCTCAACTACATCATGGGGTAATATTTGTAAAATAAAAATATTTAGTTCTTCTTTTTGTAAAAAACTATTTATAAGTTTACCTCTAACTGGGTTATAGAAATTATCAAAAAAACCATGAATACGCCCTAAGATACTCAATAATTCAGTATCTTTTAAAAATTCATCAATAAATACTTCTTGATTCAAAAACTTTTCTAAATCAATTGTCTCACTTAATCTAGATAATAATTGCGCTGTAGTATTAAAATTACTAGTTTTCATGAAAGATAAGCATGAATTAATATAAGTTGGATTATTATATATCTCTTTTATAACTGAATATTTAGCAAAAAATACTAAATTATTTAATATTAATCTTTCAATTTCTTTAGTATTATTAGAATCTACTAATTCTTTTAATCTATCTTTTGTTTCTTGCGTTACAACTTCATCTGCTAATATTTCATTTAAAGTTATATCTAATATGTTTTTACTTAAATTCATCACTATCACCTATTTTATACTTATATATTGATTATATCACAATAATTTATTGGCTACAAAAAAGATGCTAATAAGTAACATCTTCACTATCTATTATAAAAGTAAAATATCTCATATCACTTCCCATAATACGTAAATAATTATCCATCAATTAATTATAATAAAATTCATCTAAATAATTTTCTAAAAACATATATTACATTCTTTTTTCTTTACTAATTAAATCTTGATAACTTATACCATACTTATTTTCAAAATCTTTACTACTCATATAAAAATCACTAATTAACATGCCATTACTATCTATATATCTAATATTATTATATATAAAATACGTAAGTACTATTTTAAATATACTATAAGATAGTCTATCTAAATACTTTTTATTCAATTTATAATTAATACCATATTCATTACATAATATCACTATATTCTCTTTATTGTTCTTAATATTCCATACCATTCCTATAGATTCCAATTTTGATATCTTATCTAATTCTAATTCGCTAGATTTATATAACTGTCTTTGTCTGCCTATCCATTTGTCCAAATTTAGGCCTTCTTCTGTTACATAATTTTGAGAAACTTGCAAATCTCCATTTTTTTTCATAGTATGCTTTTGCTTGTTCATACCATTCTTTCCATGTTAAATTGCTTACCTTATCTTTAATATTTTGAAGTATTTCATATAAATCTTCATTTTCTATTTCTATATCAAAAGATACTTCAATTAATTCTTTTGTTATTTTAGTAGGTATTCCTCTTTTTTGACGTTCCTTTATTCGTCCTATTAAATTATCTTTTAACTCTTTTATAAACTCGATATTTCCTACTAAATCTATTATTGTTGGAGCTAGTAATCTTTCTATTATTTCTTCTTTTGTTTTACATGATAATATATTTATTCCTTGACTATTAGCTATCTCTTTTAATTCTTGTATAGTCATATGTTCATACTCTTGTGTTAATTTTACAATATTACCTTTAGTTGATAAAGCTCTTCCTATTTGTTCAAAAAATACTATATCTGAATTTGTTGTTCTTGATAGAAATACTTTTGTTACTCCTGGCGTATGTACCCCTTCATCATATTGGTTTTTAGCAAACATTATACGTAATATATTACTTACATCTTCATTTCTAAAAAATGATCTCTATTTAGTTTTCCGGATTCTCCAATATCTGATGTTGTTTCATATAAAATAATATTTTTGCATGTATCTAAAGCTAAATTGCCAACTCTTCTTCTAATAGATTGTACATCATTTGTACCTAGTATTTCATCATCTCTTAATATTACTCCATCACCTATTGGACAAAAATATATACATTTATCTCCTGGTTGAAGGCTATTTCTTATTAAATCTTTTGCTTTTGGAGCTTTATCTATTTGCTCTTTGCAACTTTTTATAGTTTTTAATATTTGATTTTTATCCTCTTTAGTAATTCTTTTACTATTTAATATTTCTTGTTCTAATTCTAATGCTTCTTGCATCAATGTAAGATAAGCACTTTTATAATTAAGTATTGGAAGTACTCCATCACACATAGCATCTACTAAATCATATCTACTTACTATTTTATCTGAGAATAATTCATCTCCACCCTCTAATGCCATATCTCTTTCATATACAGTACCTCTATCTCTTACTGTATATGCAGTCATACCAAATATTTTCATATCTTTATGTGTATTTACTATAGTATCTATTTTTTCTCCCCATACTGGAGCACCTATATGATGAAATTCATCTAATATAAGTAAATCTATATCTAATTTAGCTAATTCTTCATCACTTTTAGTAGTTAAAGATTGATAAGTAGAAAACTCTAAATTAGGAAAGTCTTTTTCTTTAGATAATCCACACTCTTCAATTACCTCAAGTACATGTTATATAATAGCATTACTAGGCGCAACAAATAGAGTCTTTTTATCTAGATTATCTAAACATAATTGTAATGATATAAAAATCTTACCTGTTCCAGTAGCATGCACTATACCTACTATATCTTCTCCTGAATCGTAAGCATTCTTTACCTTTTCATAACCATCTAAATTATGTTTATATAGTTTTAATTCGTTACTCATCATTGATACCAACTTTCTAAAAATATAATAACATAAAAAATATATTTATAATATATAAATATCCTATAATACCAAACTTAAATACTTTATTAATAAAAGAAAAGATACAATTTGTATCTTAACCATTCATATTATTATAAAAACTATCTTTTAATATTTCCATATAGATAACATCATGATATTCATTATTAACATAATATGCTTGATGTCTTCTACCATACTCTTTAAATCCTACTTTTTTGTAACACTTAATAGCACGCTCATTAAAATCAAATACACTTAAATTAATATTATTTAAATTTAAAACACTAAATCCATAGTTTACAAGAGCCTTTAAAGCTAAAGTACCATATCCTTTATTTTGATTATCACTATCACCTATAAATATACCTACTGTTGCAGTTTTATCTATATGATTAATATTCTTTAATCCACAATTTCCAATAAGAGTATTATCACTTTTTCTAACAATACTAAATGTATAATTTCCTCCTTTTAAAGTATCTAGTAAAAACTCTTTTTCAGATTCAATATTAAACACCTTACATGTATTGTGTACTTTATCACTAATATCTGGATTAGATAACCACTCTATATATTTTTCTGCATCATCTATGCAAACTGGTGATAAATATATATCACTAGCATCTATCTTATTAAAATATTTCATAATTATTACCTCCTATATACATAAGGATCATATGTATCCTTATACTTATCAATTGCTAAATCAACATCTATAATATAATCTTCAACAATACAATTGTAATTATCATTATAGCGTTCATTAACTAATACTCCACCTAATGCTACCATAGTTTTAGACGAACCTAAATTATCTTTATCACAATCTAATAATACTTCTTTAATTCCATGTCTTTGACAACATAGTAATCCTAAATATAAATTAATTTTATTATATCCTTTTCTTCTTTCTGTTGGGCGTATACTATAGCCTATATTACCACCTAGCTCTCTTAATTTTTTATTTAGTTCTAATCTAATATTTATCATACCAATAATTTTATTATCAATTTTTCTTACTAAAAAATATGTCTCTGCAGGTACTTTTTCTTCATTGGGTATTCTAATATAATCTTCTTCTAACTTATCTAACCAACCTTTATAATTATCTAAGTATCTATCCAAACCACCACTACCATTAATCTCCGAATTATATTCACGAAATTCTTGAATATATTGGATAGCCTGTTTTTCATATTCTAAGCTTGGTTTTACTAAATATAGCTTCTCCATATTATCACCTCTTTACTATATATTTTTATTTTTTTTCAATGTATAATTTACTAAATATCCTAAATCTTCATAACCTACTTTTTTATAAGCACCATTACTATTTGGATAATTATAATCAGTATATAAAAATGGTGTATATCTTTGTTCTAATAAGTTTTTAGTTACATTATATACTAAATTAGCACAATATCCTTTTCTTCTCTCTTCTTTTACTGTATATACATTACCTAGTTTAGCTTGATTATCTACTACGTAATAATTTAAATAAGCAACTAATTTTCCATTATTATTTCTCCATACATAAAAATTATCATCATTTAATAAATTAACAGCTTTATTATAAGCTTCTTTTCTAGTAAGTACATCTAACTGCAACTCTTCCCGATCTAAATATACATACTCACTAAGTAAATCTACTTCATCTAATCTTGCTTTATCTAAATATCCTTCACACTTAGTAGGTTCTAATACTTTATTACATTCTAAAAATCCCATTTCAAAATAACTAGATTGCTCCAAATATTGATAATTAGTATTAACTAAATAATCATAAACCTCTCTACGACTAGTTACATGTACTTCACAATTATCTAAATAGTTAGTTAATACTTCTTTTAAATCTTTAAGATTATTTAAAGATAAATTTTCTAAAGTCCATACCCATACTGGTAAATTAGTATCACCTTGACATGCAACATAAGTTTGATTATCAGTATATACTTTAGCACTAGCTAACTTTCGATTTCTCTCAACAAAGAAAAATTTATTTTTATCCCTTTTATATTCTTCAGTTTCAAATAAATTTGTCATAATACCACCTCCTTCTAACCATTTTAATAGTATCTTAGAAAAGAAAAAACACAGAATACTATTAAATAGTGACTCCGTGTTTTCAACAACGTGTAAGTTTTACCCCTTTGTAGCTCGATTAAAATCTTATACAAACTCACTTGGTGAGGTTAATATATAACAAAATATATAATTTGTCAAATTGTGTTAAAATTATAATATTCAATAATCAAAGCATTTAAAGCATCTTATATTTAAATCAAATAAAGTAATATTATACTAAAGTATATTAAATTGCAATTTGACAATTTTTTACAATATAATTGTTTTTAGTTTTCTTTTATCTCCTTTTCATCTATAATTATACTAGGTGGTAGAATGAAGAAAATACTAACATTTATAATTTGTTTATTTGTATCTACTTTAGTAGTAGATGCGAAAAAAATAACTGTAAAGTTTGATAACTGTGTTGATGGTGATACTGCAAAATTTTTATATAAAAATGAAATTATCACTACTAGATTTCTTGCTATTGATACCCCAGAAACTAAACATCCAACCAAACCAGTAGAAGCATGGGGTAAAGAAGCAAGTGACTATACATGTAATAAGATTAAAAATGCTAATAAGATTGTTTTAGAATACGATGACAATAGTGATGAAGTTGATAAATATAATCGTCATTTAGCTTGGGTATGGGTTGATAATAAATTGTTACAAAAAGAATTAATTAGTAAAGGATATGCTAAAGTAGCTTATCTATATGGTAATTACAAATATACTAAAGAATTACAAGAAATAGAAAAAACAGCTATTGATAAAAAGTTAGGTATTTGGAGTGATGATAATAAGGTAGTATCTTCTTCAGAAGAAGAGAAAAAAGAAATAGATAATATTAATAATTATGATAATTTAATTAATTCTATTTTATATACAAAAGATGGTAAACTAAATTATTTAGTAATAATTTTTGTCATTTTAATTATTATTCTTTGTATTATCAGTACTAGTTTTAGACAAAAAACAATAAAAACTCTAAAAAAGGAAATAAAAAAGAAACTTTAAATGAACTGAACCCCAAAAGTTGGACAGTTTATGAATAGTTTCTTTTTTAGTAACATAATTTATTTATGAAAATACCTATTCTTTTTTTGTAACATCAATTTTTGAACTTCTTTGAACTCATTAATAGTATCAGAACAATTAGTAGGTAATACCATCTCTTCATATAATCCATCTTTTTTTAAAGCAATATACCAATCTTCACCACAAATAGCAAATAAGTAATCACCATAATAAAATGGTTCAAAATTACGAGCTAATAATTCTCTTTTTTCTATATCTTTTTCATAATATATTCTTAATGCTCTTAATCTAGTTATTTCTTTTTCACTAGCATTATAAGAAATATCTTTTCTTACTTTACTATAAAATACTCTAGGTAACATCAAAAAATTCAAATCCATTTTTTCTTCTTCTAATCCCTGCATACGTTTTTTAGTATTCAAAAGCCAAGCTTTATTTATACGATCACAATGAGGAAACATAGTTTCAAAACGTTCATCAGTAATTAATTCAAAATTAAGATTATTAGTATGACATTTATTTAAAAAGACATAATCAATATTATCATCATGCTCAATAGCTTGACTTAATATACTACTTGCTAATTGTTCAAACAATTCCTGTGGATAATCAAATGAACTTCTCAATACTAACTGAACACAATTTCCTCTTCTGAAAATTAGAATTCTAGATACAAACTCATTAAATTCATTTCTTTCCATAATAACATCGCCAGTCTCTTTAACAAGACATTCTTTAAATGTTGGTTCCCCAGCTGGATTTCTTAAATCAATACAACTATTTTGAAATTTAGCACCTATTAACAATCTTTCTAAATCAGCATATACTCCAGAAGTAAACGTATGACTATTATACTTTAATTGTATAGGTGGAATTAAACTGTATTGTCTTTCTAACATTCGTAAATATAAGTTCAAATAGTCTATACTATATTGTTCACCAACGTATGATATTATATCATTACCTAATACTCCTAAAATAGTATCATCTATTGAACTATACCCATTAGCAAGTGTTATTAATCCAGAAAAATTAGATAATAACAAAGGTTTAATATCATTATTAGAATAGTGATTTGTAGAAATAAGTTTATCTCTAACTCTTTGATAATTCATTAAAATATTAAATAATACCTCATCATCAAATTCTGGTATTAAATTAACTAACGGTAATAAAAATTTGATCTCAGAAATATATTTTTCATTTTCTAGTATTTTATCTAAACTATCTTGATTTAAATTAACAATTAAATTAGCTAATACATCTATATAATTTTTTTTGCTTGCTAATACAAAGTTTGTATGATTAAAAGATAATTTTAATTTATCACTAGATAATAAATTATCCTCTTCATAAAAAGGCATATCTTTTATAAAATTCATTTTAATTCGTTCATATTTTTGAGAAATAAATCTTGTAATTTTATAATTAGAACAATTTATTATTTCTTCAACATCTTTTGGAGTTAACATTCCTGTTGCTAAAAACTGTTTTTCTAACTTTTGATATTTAGATGCTGATATGTTTAACTCTTTTATCTCTTTATATTCCTGTAATTTAGTACGTACACCTTTAACCATATTTATAAAATCACTATCAGATATATTTAATCCATCATAAAAGTGCAATACCATTAAACGTTGTATTTCAGATAATAATCGATTACGTTTAATACTATTCTTCTTTTTATCTGTTATATCTAATAAAGGAATTATACTCGATTTAATATCTTGTTTCATCTTACTAAAATAATAATTACGATGGTAATTTAATATTTGATTACATAATTTATTAGTGTCATTAAGACTTATAAATCCTAATTCTTTATATTTTATATAAAGTTTAATTAATATATCTTTTAATAAATTTTTATCCAATAAATCATTTGTAAACTGTGAAAACTTAACTACTAATTGTATTAAATCATCTTCTTTAGTACATTTACTAAAAACATTTTGTATTTCATCATTAATAGAAACAATATCTCTATATAAAAAATTAGTTTTATCTTGATTATATCTTATATTAATAATTCCATCAATTAATCTATCTAATACCATTAAATAATTTTCTTGTTCATCTAAATCATTTTCGTTAATATTAATATATAATAGATTAATAAGTTTTAATATATCATCAACATTTATTGTTGAACCGAATTTTTCCCTATAAAAAGGTAATTCTCTAATTTTTTCAAAATTGTAACTTGTAATAACTTCTTTAACGTATTTCTTTTTAGTACCCTTATATATAAATGATGAGTATTTTTCTAAATGTAGGCTAAATTCCATAACATAGAAATTAGTTGTTAATGATGGATTATTTTCAATATCTTCTTCTGTTAGTTTATATTTAAATAAAGCATTAGCTATACAATTATACCCTAAATCTTCTTCTCCAAAAATAAAATATTTAATAAATGACGGATTCTTTTTAATAACTGGTTTCATAAAATCTGCTGATTTACATACTTCTGGATGATTGAGTAAATATTCTTCAGTTACATTATCATAATTATTTAATTTTCCTTGCATAATTCTCCTTAACATTATTTATTTTATATATAGTTATTCAATAAATATCTAATATGAATCATATAATAACATACACTTGTTCGTAAGTCAATTTTACATCATAAAAAGTCTATCAACAGATAGGCTTATTATTTTATAATTTCTCTTAATATATAATCCATAGTTATTTTTATATCTGGGAAACAATCAATATAATCTAATTCTTCCCTAGAAAACCATTTAACAGCCGATTCTTCTTCTATATTTATAACTGGCTCAATATTACCATTAGGTATGCCAACATATATAATATCAACATGCATATTACCATCACTATGACGATTCTTTTGAATACCTAAAGGTCGAATAAAATCTTCTTCACGGGGAAATCTCTCTCCTAAAAGAGTAACTTTTATACCTGTTTCTTCATAAGCTTCTCTCATTGCACATTCTTCTGGTGTTTCATTATCTTCAATGTGTCCACCTGGTTGAGTCCACTTATGATTTTTTCTATGCATAATTAATAATATTTTTTTATTTAATGGATTAATAATAAATACAGAAGCACAAAAATGTCTTGTCATATTATCACCATTATCATTATAGCAATATATATAATTTCTGTCTATTCTAATATGTCAAGTATTTCAATATTCTCATTTTTTTCATAAATTGTTACCTTTTGTTCTTCATCTAAAGTACATAATAAAATCTTACTAATATCTTTATACCCTTTAATCTTTAATTCTTTTAATAACCATTCTTCATCTTTATGCAAAATACGTAAATTCTTATGCATAATTTTACCATCAATAATTACATTACCTAAAAACATTTCTTTAGAAACTTTAAGTTCCATATCCTTAGGGGTTAAAGGTTTATATACAGCTCGGGGTAAAATACTAATTTCTCCATTAACTTCCATAACTGCATATGATATTTGAGATATATCAAAATAACCCTTTATTCGACACTCCTGTAACAAATCATTTACATCTAAATGAACTTTTTTCATATTATTCTTAAGTATTTTCCCATCTTGTATAATAACAGTTGGTACACCTATAAATAGGCGCCTTAAAACAATACTTTTCATTGTTACCCAAGATACTAAATAAGCAATAATACCAAAGATTATAACAGCCCAAATACCATTAATTTCTGGAGAATCAATATTAATAGTCATCTCTGCTGCAAAATTACCAATTGATATACCAATTACATAATCAAATAAACTTAATTCTGATACTTGTTTTTTACCTAATAATTTAGTAACAATAAATAAAGTAAATAAAGATATTAAAGCACGAAATGTTACTGCACCTATACTTCCAAAATCCATATTTATCACCAATATTAGTATGTATCATTTAGAAAAAAAAATACAAAAAAAGATAGCTTATACTATCTTAATTTTCTTTATCGAAACCATATTTACGATTAAACTTTTCTACACGTCCTGTTTTAGATTTTAAACTATCTTTAGTTCCATTGTAGAAAGGATGACATTTATCACATGTTTCAATATGTAATTCTTCCTTGTTTGACATTACTTTAAAAGTATTACCACAAGCACAAATGACATTTGTTTCAACATATTGTGGATGAATTCCCTTTTTCATTTTTCTCTCTCCTTCCGCCATGACTATATTTAGTCATAGAAAATTAATTCTTTCATATTGTAACAAATATTTTCTATAAAAGCAAGTCTCAATTTAATTATATAGTTATATTTTCATTATCTATTATAAGAGTAAAATATCTCATATCACTTCCTATAATACGTACATAATTATTACCTAATTTATTAATTAATTCTTTGATACAATCTTCTACATATTTAGGCTCTAATTCAAATAATTCTATATAATTAAGTATAATATCGTTTATATAATCAAAGTTGTATTTAACTAATATATCATATATTAACTTAAAGTTGTTATAATCTAAACTACATAAATAATTATAATCATAATTATCTATCAGTTGATTATAATAAAACTCATCTAAATAATTTTCTAAAAACATATATTACATCCTTTTCTCTCTACTAATTAAATCTTGATAACTTATACCATACTTATTTTCAAAGTCCTTATTACTCATATAAAAATCACTAATTAACATACCATTACTATCTATATAACTAATATTATTATCTATAAAATACGTAAATACTATTTCAAATATATTATAAGATAATCTATCTAAATACTTTTTATTCAATTTATAATTGATACCAACTTTCTAAAAATATAATAACATAAAAAATAGATTTGTAATATATAATACATTTCAATTATTGACGAATAATGTACATATTATGTATTAATTTAGTATTATATTACCTTTTATAAATTATCGTATATAAAAAAGATACAGATTACTTCTGTATCAAATTATTATTTCTCTTTACCAAATAATTGCAATAAATCTAAGAATATATTAATAAAATCTAAATATAATTGGAAAGCTCCATAAATAGCTAAAGATTCTATATTATCTGAATAATATAAATTTCTTTTAATTACATGAATATCATAAGCTATATAAATCATAAAGATTATTAAGCTAATAATAGTAATTCCTAAATTTAAAGCTACTGATTCAACGAATATACTAACAACAGATAATAATATAATTGCTAATAACCCCATCATCAGAATTGTACTAAGCTTAGTTAAATCTAATTTTGTCTTATAACCAAATATACCAAATATAAATAAAACAATAGCTGTTATTCCAAATATATATATAATAGATGTTAATTTATATACAATAAATATTGTTGAGAAAGTTAATCCAGTAAGTGCTGTATAAGCTAAATATAAAATAGTAGCAACTACTGGATTCATCTTGTGTATCCTAAGTGATAATACTATAGCAATCACTATTTCAGCTATCCAAATAAAAATGTAATTTCCACCACTAAATATATTGTTAAGTATTGGTTCATTATTTTGTACTAAATAACCTACTCCAAATGTTATCAATAATCCTAAACATAACCACAAAAATATTTTTGAAAATAATTGTTGTGTATTTGTAACCATTTTCTTCACCTCTCTATCATTATATCATATTTATCTGTTAATTTAAAAATCCATTTATTTATTGATTTATCAATAGAGGATTCTTCTTTTCGCAATATAACAATTAATTGTTCCTTAGTATAACTCCTTATCTTTTCCAATAATGTTTCTATATTAATAATGCTTTGACTATTTAATGTAAGTTCATTTAAATCAATATAAATAAAATCAGCCTTAACTAATAAATTTTGAATATGACGATTATTTATCAAAATGTTATTATCAATATCGTCAATTATATCTTCTATTCTTGTATCATTATAATTATATATATAATCACTATTTATATTATTTCCCAAAGAAAAAATAATATGAGATTTATAATTAACTTTCAAACTAATAACTATTACCAAAATTAAAATAGTTATACAAAATAATATTTTTTTCATTTACACCTCAAAAAAAGTAGCCTAAGCTACTTAATTATATTCTTCTAATTCTATTTCTGCACCAACATTTGATAATTTTCCAATAATATTTTCATATCCACGTAGTACATGTTCAATATTTTCAACAATTGTTTCACCTTTTGCTTTTAAACCTGCTAATACAAGACATGCTCCTGCGCGAAGATCTGTAGCAGTTACTGTTTTTCCTACTAAATCTGTCGGTCCCGTTACATATATTTTCTTATTTTCTATAATAATTGAAGCTCCCATATCTACTAAATATTTAACGTTTTGAAAACGATTTTCATAAATTGTTTCTTCAAGTATAGATGTACCATTAAGTTGTGTTAACAAAGTGGAAAGCGGTTGTTGTAAATCTGTCGGAAATCCAGGATATCCTAATGTCTTTACATTAATTGATTTACCCGTATTAATTTTTGATATTGTTACCGAATTATCATCAATTATCATATCACAGCCCATTTCTGATAATTTTTCTATTAGGGATGCTACATGTGCTGGAATAATATTATTTATCTTTAAATCATGTCCCATTAAAGCTCCTGCAATAATATAGGTTCCTGCTTCAATGCGATCTGGAATAACTTCTGTAAAAGCTTTACCTAGATAAGATACTCCTTCAATATTTATAGTGCTAGTTCCAGCACCAGTTATTTTAGCGCCCATATTATTTAAAAAAGTAGCAAGATTTACAATTTCAGGTTCTTTAGCTGCATTTTCAATAATCGTTTCTCCTGTAGCTTTAACAGCCACTAACATAATATTAACTGTAGCACCAACACTTGGCATATCTAAATATATTTTATTACCTATTAATTTATCAGCAGAAATAGTAAATTTATTTCCTTCTTCTATAACTTTTGCACCTAAAGCTCGGTAACCTTTTAATGTTTGATCAATTGGACGAGCACCAATAGAACAGCCTCCTGGAAAATACATTTCTACAAATTTATATTTTCCAAGAAGTGATGACATAAAATAGTAAGAAGCTCTTAATTTTTTAGATATATCTTCTGGTACTTCCCTATTAATAATTTTAGATGAATCAATTATTATTTTACTACCATCTCTTTTAACATTAGCATTTAAATAATTTAAAATTTCTTCTAAAGCGGCAATATCAGAAATGTCAGGAATATTATCAATTTCTACTTGTTCATCTGATAAAATAGCAGCTGGAATTAATGCTACTGCACTATTTTTAGCACCACTTATATTTATTGTACCAGATAAGGTGTGACCACCTACTATCTTAATTCTTTTCATACATACCTCCATTAATACTATATGTTACAAAGTATTACTTGTGCCTATCCACAATGTTTAGTTTCAAATAAATCGACTTTATCCTTTATCATTTTCTTTAATGGATTTTCACCGAATTTAATAATTTTTCTTGGATCATAAACTTCTTTATCCTGTTTTAAACTATCTCTTACACCTTTA
Organism: Roseburia sp. AF12-17LB; assembly: GCA_963607615.1. Taxonomy (GTDB): domain Bacteria; phylum Bacillota_I; class Bacilli_A; order RF39; family UBA660; genus UBA5578. The sequence continues at coordinate 26,282 of CAVDCT010000007.1, read as the reverse complement.
GCCCATACCTGTTGTAATTCTGTATTAATATTTATTTTACATATCCCACAAGAAATAGCTTTTTTTATTTGTTCATCATATATACCACTACCACCATGTAATACCAAAGGTATATCAACTTTTGCACTTATTTCTTTCATACGATCAAATGCTAATACAGGTTTGCCATGATATGGTCCATGAACACTTCCTAAAGCAGGTGCTAAACAATCAATATTTGTTTCCTCACAAAATTTAATACAATCTTCTACTTCAGCATACAAAATACCAGTTGTTCCACCACCAACATGTCCTATCTCGGCTTCGACTGATACATTATTTGAATGAGCATAATCGACTACCAATTTTGTAATTTTAATATTTTCTTCTAAATCTTTATCAGACGCATCAATCATTACTGAAGTAAAACCAGCATCAATAGCTTTTTTACATGATTCAAAACTACTGCCATGATCTAAATGAATTACAACAGGAACACTAATATTTAAATATTCTACCAAATTATTAATAAGATTGACAACTGTTACATAACCACCCATATATTTAGTAGCACCTTCACTAACTCCAAGAATTACAGGAACTTTTAATAAATTACTTTCTTCTAAGATGAATCTAGTCCATTCTAGGTTATTAATATTAAATTGTGCTACTGCATATTTTCCTTCTTTAGCCTTATTTAATATATCAATCATATTAACTAGCATACCATCACCTAACTAAATCATATTATTTATACTTTTAAAAGTCAATAAATATGGGAAAATTAATTTTGTATGGACACTATCTATACATTATAAGTTTTAGGTTTATCTAATAAATTATTTATTGTATTAACCTCAAACTGATTAATATAATCACTAATATTAATATCTAAAATATACCCACATTTATCACATATTACTTTAATTATATTTCCAATAATTTCATCAACAGTTTTAGATTGATAATTAATGAAATTTTGATAAATATTGAATTCAGAAACATTATTAGAATTACAATATTTCTCTATATCTAATATATCTAATAAATCATTACTTTTAAAGTATTTAACAGCACTATTACTAAAATCTTTAGAATTATACTCCTCATGTATTTTGAATATATTATTTATATCTCTTTTTCTTAATTGATATATACTATTTTCATTATTGCGAATTTGATTAAATAATACTAAATACTCATTAAATAATAAGGGTGAAATATCTATATTTTGATTCAATAAAAAGTTATCAGAACTATTTTTTAGTTTAACTATTTGTTCAGATTGAATAAATCCATCACTATCAACAAAATCTAATTCTAAAATTTCTTCATTTTCACTAGCTACGATAGCTATATTACCAATTGATACCTTTTTATGTTCAACTATAACTATACCATCGTTATATGGAAGAATTTGATAAACATCAGCCATATTAACAAAAAAACTATCTCCATCATTACTATTATTAAATTTTGTTAATGTAAGTCCACCTTCACTATTCTCAGTAATATTATAAGTATCTATATTAGAATCAATATTTATCATATTTTCACTATAATTTATAGATACAATATTTTCATTTAATAATGGTTTAAAAATGTTAAATAATTTATATTGAAAATAAACATTATTAATAATTCGATTATCTAGATTCATACCTTTTCTAACTAAAAAATCAATAATTAATTTATTAGATAACTTATATGTGTCATTATTATTAGTCAATATTGTTTCAGCTCTTTCCACATTATCCCTCCTAAATCAAATTATTTAATAATAGCATATTTTATTATTAGTTGTCAACATAAATAAGAATATTAGTGTAATTTTAACACATAGTGTTTCTATTTTGTATATTTATTAATCATATCAACAACATATGAATGATATTCAACATCAGTACTTTCTTCTGCCTCTAATAGACATAATGGTGGAAATAATACACACCACCAATTATCTCCTAAGCCATTACCTAATGTAACAACTAGTGATTGGTATTCTCCTTCATCATATTTTACACTTTTATATTCTTTTTCAGGAAAATAGTTTAAACCATAGTTAACCTTATAATCTTTAGTATATTTACTTATAATTTTCTTCACTTCTGGAATACATTCTTTAATAACACAATCAGCATCTTCTACATTTCTTACTGATTTTAATTTATCATATAAATAAGTTTCTAATTCTTGTTTAATTTCTAACTTTAGTTCTTGATCTTCTTCTTTGTTAGAATTAGCTATTACTCTTACCCTAATAGCATCTTCTGGTATAATATTTTCTTTAGTAACGTAATTGGATATCATTACTAACGCTACAACTGCTCCTAAAACAAAAAGAATATTTTTCAATAGTATCATCTCCTACACTATAATGAAAAATATTCTATTCTTTTATACACAAATTATAAAATAAATTGTACAATTAAATTAAAACAAAATCCCGCTATGCCACCGATACCGGCCATTTTAGCATTACCTGGTTTTGTATTTTTCCAACAGAAATATAGTACCCAACCTACAATTGGGATAAGAAATCCTAATACTGCCCATCCAAAATTACCTTTAGAATTATCTATTGGTTGAACAACAGGTCCTGGCATTGGTTGACCATATGGTTGTTGCATTCCTCCCATTTGCTGATTTTGTACAGATTGATCAGCCATTAAGTTTTGATTACCACAATTTGGGCAAGCATTGTAAGAGTCAGGTAATTGACTTCCACACATATTACATTTTTTCATTGTTAACCTCCTATAACTTAACTAATAACCTACTCGCATTATCATATATATAAAAAACATAATATAAATAATAACAAATATAGCCTCAAGAATTGCTGAAACTAACGCACCCATTCCCGCCATTTTAGCATCACCTGGGTTTTCATTTTTCCAAACTAAATATAATACTAAACCAGCAATTGGAACAAAAAATCCTAATACTGCCCATCCAAAATTACCTTTTTTTTGTATAGTTGAATTATATTGTTCAACTATTAAGTTTGAACTACCACAAACCGAACAAAAATTAGAAGAGTCAGGTAATTGACTTCCACACATATTACATCTTTTCATATTGCTTCTCCATTCTTGATTCTAAATACATAATATCACATTTTCTAAATAATTTTAATGTTTTTTTATATTTTTTTAATTTATATGTAAAGAAAAAGGATTATATATTAAAACTATAATCCTATTTATGATAACTTTCATTATTATTTATTTTAAAACTTCTATATATTTGTTCTAATAATATTACTCTAAATAGTTGATGTGGGAATGTCATTTTAGAAAAAGATAATCTAAAATCACTTCTACTCTTTAATTCTTCATGTATACCATATGATCCACCTATAATAAAAGTAATATTAGAATAATTTAAATAGATACTATCTATCTTGTTAGCTAAAGATATAGAATCCATTTCGACACCATTTATATCAAGTGAAATAACATAGTCTCTATCTTGAATATATCTTTCAAGTTCTTGCTTCTCTTTTAAAAGAATATCATCGATAGGAATATCAGAAAAATCACGACATTCAATAACTTCTATTTTAGTATATTTCTTAAGACGTTTAATATATTCTTCAATAGCGTCACGATAAAATTTTTCTTTTATTTTTCCAACACATAATATTTTAATCATAATACCACCATTTCGCTTATTTCTTTTTGACTAGCTACCTCAATATTGTCAAAAGTTATACCTTTTTTCTTTAATGTATTTCTTAAGTTAGATAGTGCTAATTCTGGACTATTATTTTCTTCACTTAAATGTGCTAAAAATATTTTTTCTGTTTTTCTACCAATATATTTAGCTAAACATCGTGCTGAATCTTCATTAGATAAATGACCTTCATCACCTAATATACGCATTTTTAAATAATGGGGATAATGTTCATTATTCATTAATAACTCTATATCATGATTGCTTTCCATTACATATATATTTCTATTTTTTAATAAATCATCATATTTTTCGTTAATATATCCTGTATCAGTCATATAGACCATTGATTTATTTTCAGATTCTAGGATATAACCACGAGAATCCTGTGCATCATGAGATGTTGGAATAGGTATTACTTTTAGGTCCCCTAATTGTGTTTCGTTTATTAAATTAGTAAAATTATCAATACTTAAGTTGGCTTCTTTATATATTTTTTCGGTCATATAAACAGTTGGATGATATTTTTTATAAAAAACATTTATTCCTGCTGTATGATCTTTATGAGCATGTGTTACAAATATACTATCAATATTTTTAGGATCTACATTAATAGATCTTAATTTTTTCTCGATTTGTAAAGATGAAGTACCTATATCAATTAATACTTTATGTTGTTTAGTTGCCACATAGGTACAATTACCTTTACTTCCACTTGCTAATACTACTACTATCATTTTTTCAAATATGGTAACGGATTTGTAACACTAGAATATCTATTACTTCCAACTCTTATTTCAAAATGAAGATGTGTTCCGGTCGCAGCTCCACTATGTCCCATATAACCAATTACTTGTCCACGTGCCACTGTATCACCTACTTTTAATCCTGGAGCAAATCTACTCATATGACCATAATTTGTCCAATAACCATTATTATGATTGATAATAATTGAATTACCATAATTCCAACTTTCAGATTTAATTGACTCAATCGTACCATTATTACTTGCATATATTGGTGAACCATAACCTGTTCCGGCTATATCAAGTCCTGCATGTAATTCTTTACGACTAGGACTAAATGGATATGCACGCCAACCAAAATATGAAGTTAAAGTATATCCACTATTTGTAGGCCATCCCCAACTTGATAAACTACCAACATTTGGAATCTCTTTTGTACCTACTAAAACAATTTTATCTTTTGAATTTTTTATTGTTTCATTACTTACTAAATTAACAAATGATATAGAACCATTTACTTTTCGTACCTTTTGAGAAACACGCATTAAACCTTTTGCGCCCTCTTGTTCTACTTTTTCAGAACCTAATATCATTGTATTATCATATTTTTCGACTGTTTTATAATCAATACTTTTATCTTCTACTTGTGATTCTTCAACAACTAAACTTATATTTGGATTAAGCTTAGTAATTGTAATTGGTTGCCCATCATAAAAAATATTATTAATACTTGTAAACGATGGATTAGATAAAAAGAATTCTTCAATACTTATTCCATTTTTATAAGCTAAATCATTTATTGAATCATTAGAAGATGCATAAACAGTACTAGTTTGTATACTATCTCCATAAAGAAGATAACTAGCTAAATCTGATGAATCATTATATATTTTTTCTTTAACAGAAATATTAGTTTCTTTAACTGTTATTTCTTCTTTTAAATAAATATTCTCTATCTTAGTACCTGTATCTACAATTTCTTTTTGAGTATTATTTTTATAAGCTTCATATTCATCACTACCAACAAATACTGTTGTTATTTCCTCAATAGCTGCATTAAATATATCTGGATCAGTAACATAAACAATAATATCTTCAGTAGCATTAGTTTTAACCAAATTATAATCTGTATGTGATAAAGCACCTATCATTGCATTATTATCTAAATGAACTCCATTTGTTTTCTTTATCCTAAATTGGTAACCTTCAATAGTACAAGGTTTTTTATCAATTATTGAATCATATACTTCTTTAACGGGCATAGATTCATTATTATAAATCAAAACTTTCTTGATATTAATTCCTAATGGTTCATATATATTATCAGAATATAAATATATATTATTATCTTCAATAAACTTTTTCATCTCCATATACTTTGTATAACCAATATCAATAAGTTTATTATCAATAAAATATTCTAAACTACTATATTCACTACTAGTAAGTTTTAAACTATCACGACTAGCATATAAATTATTTATAATATTTATCTTTTTTAAATTTATACTATTATTAATTTTATCTTTAAACTTATTGTAATTCTGAATTCCACTCTGAGTTAATGGAGAATCATTTTTATATTCAACTGATAAATTTTCATATATTAATTTTAAAGTATCATAATCACCTTTTAACTTACCATCAGAATCAACTAATTCAAAAATCTTATTATATATATTTTCTATATTAACAATACTTTTATAATCATTATAATATTTATTATCTTTATCAATTACTTTTTTTAAAATATCTTGAACTGTTTTATATCGATCAACATCTATTGTATATTTTTCTACTTGTTCTCTTATTATATTACCCTGTGAACTAATATATTCTTCTAGTTCTTCTTTTGATTCTATAATTCCAATTCTATCATCATCTAAATATACTTGATATAGAGTATAAGGTTGATATTTTTTACCATAGCCAAACTGTAGAAAAAAAACACCTATTCCTATAAAAAGTACAATTATATATATTAAATATTTCTTCATATAACACCTACATCTCTTCCATATCAGTATTAGCTACATTTACAAATGTACTAGTAGCTGTTTGGAATATTAATGGTATATCTTTAAGTGGACCATTACGATGTTTACGAATAACTAATTCAGTCAATCTATCTTCTTTTGACTTTTCTTCTTCTGAACAATGAATAAACGCTACCATATCAGCGTCCTGCTCGATAGCACCAGATTCACGTAAATCACTAAGTACTGGCTTATCTTTTCTTTGTTCAATACCACGTGATAACTGAGATAATGCTATAACAGGTATTTCTAGTTCCATTGCCATTGTCTTTAAAGCTCGTGAAATATCTGATACCTCTTGCTGCCTATTTTGTCCAGATACACCACTTCTACCAGCACTAGTTATTAATGTCAAGTAATCAATAATAACTATATCCAAGCCAGTTGGAGAATTCTTTAATCTACGACATTTGGCACGAATATCTGCTACTGTTTGTCCAGCATTATCATCAATAAATAATCTTGTATTAGATAATCTACTAATAGCTTCATTAATTTTCTTCCAATCATTATGTTCTAAATTACCTGTCTTAAGCTTACTTCCCTCTATTTGACCAACACTAGATAACATACGAGTTGCTAACTGTTCTGCACCCATCTCCATGTTAAATATAGCTACACTCTTTTTAGATTGAATTGCTATATTAGTAGCCATATTAAGGGCAAATGCTGTCTTTCCCATACCTGGACGAGCTGCTATTATGAGTAGTTGATGAGGTTGAAATCCACTAGTTATTTTATCTAAATCATAAAAACCAGTAGGAATACCCGTAATATCGCTTTTATTAGATGCTAAAGCTTCTAAATCAGATTGAGTTTTAACAAGAACATCCTGTATAGTTTTAAATTCTGAAGTTTTTAAACCCTGTGATACATCAGCAATCTTCTTTTGAGCACTATATAAAAAATCTCCTAAATCACTACCTACTGTATAACTTGCTTTTACTATAGCCGTTGCTTCATCAATTAATTTTCTAAGTAATGCTTTTTCTGATACAATTTTTATATATTCATCTATATTAGCAGTAGTAGGTACATTATTAACCATTTCAGCTATATAATCAACATTACCTACTTGTTCTAACCAATTGCGATTATTTAACTCCTCAGTTACTGTAGTTAAATCAACTGGTATTTTCTTATCATCTATAGCTTTTATACATTCAAAAATCTTACTATGAGAATCTAAATAAAAATCTTCGCTACTAAGTCCCTCAAGCGCTTTTTGAAGTGCCTTCTTTGTCAAAAACATTGAACCTAATACAGATTGTTCAGCATCTATATTATGTGGGATTGTTTTATCTGGCATAAAATCACCTCTAACTAACTAATTCTACTTTTATGGTTGCTACTACTTTTTTATGTAATTCAATATCTACATTATGATATCCTAAGGAAGATAATGGATCGTTAATCTTAATCTGTTTCTTATCAATATCATAATTCTTATCATGTAAACTCATCGCAATTTGTTTAGCACTTACACTACCAAAAACACGATCTTCTTTACCTGTTTTAACTTGAAATTTAAAAGTATCCTTTTCAAGTTTTTCTTTTAATTTAGTACATTCTTTAATTAATTCTTCTTCTTCTTTTTTTCTTTTCGCATTTTCTTTATTTAATCTATCTACTCCTGTAGTAGTAGCAAGAACTGCATCTTTATTCTTAATCAAGAAATTACCATATCCATCAGCGACATTTATTATATCACCTTTCTTTCCCTGTTTCCTAATATCATTTAATAATATTATCTTCATATTTAATACACGTCCTCTCATTCATAATATATTATACTATAAATTTAAATTAATTTCTTATAAAAAGTAAAAGACCTTGTTATGCTTTAAATTATAAAACCCTAATTCAATATAAATTTGAATCAGGGCACTAATATTTTTGTTCTCTAATTTATTACTCTTTATCTATTATACGTTTTAATCTAGCTTCTAATGCCTTAATTGTAGTATTATTCACTTGAGTAGCAGCATCAGTAGCATGCCCTCCACCACCTAATTGTTTCATTAAATCACAAACATCTACATTACCTAAACTTCTAGCACTTATACCTATTATCTTTTTTTCTAATTGACCTATAGTAAAACTAGCTACTACTCCTTCAAATTTTAATAATTCATCAGATACCTCTGCTAATTCCATTTGAGTAGTTTTTGTGCTTGCTAATAAACATATAGCATATTTCTTTTTATATATATAACTACTTTTAATAAAATCCGCTCTTCGTAAAAAATTAGTTTTCTCTTCTTGTAATAATTGTTGTTTAAGAATAGGATCTGCACCTTCACTAATTAAGTATCCAGCACATATAAATGCTTTTTCAGTTATTTTAATATTAAAACCATTAGTATCTATTTCCATACCTGCTAACATTATAGTAGCAATTATACTAGGTATATCTACTTTCATATATTTAGCAAAATAACCAATTAATTCTACAACACAAGATAATGATGAATCTATATAAAATAGTTCTGTATCTTTTATATAATTAGGCATCTTTATATGATGATCCAATACTATTACATTTTTTACACTATCCAATATTTGTGGATATTCTAATCTCTCTTTTAAATGAGTATCACATATTATAAGTAGAGTATTATCGGTAATTATATTTTTATAATTATCTTTATTTAAATACTCTTTATTAGTAATTAACTGAATAGCTGGTTTTATAGATTTAATATTTTCTTCATCATTAGTATCTAAAAATATATAATTTTCTATATTTAAAGTATCAAATATACAACTCAATCCTAAACAAGAACCATATGAATCCATATCAGGGTGATGATGTCCCATCAATATTACTTTGCCATAATTTTGTGCTAATTGTATTACTCTATCAAATAAATTTTCCATCATATCACCTATTATAATTATATCATGTATAATTATAAACATAAAGATTTCACTATTCGAATTTTGATTTATTTATTATTATAACAAACATATATAAATAAGAATTGTAATAAATACTCTAAATACATTTTTATAAAATATATTTTAACTTTATCAAAAAAAGAAAGCTTAAAGCTTTCCAATTAATGAATTCTATAACAATTTACCTTTAGAACTTTTATTATTTTCATAAGAAGAAATAAAATCACTAACAGTATTCAAAAACTTATTGCGCTCTTCTTCACCATAAAGAGAAAAAATTAAATCGGCGCATGCTTTTTCAGCTTGTTTAATTAAATCAGAAGAAGAATAAACATAATTATATTCATCTTCCCAAACAATCGATTGAGTAGTATGATAGTAATTTAAATCTTTAGAACCTTTACTAGCACGCCAGAATAAAATAAAATCTTTAAAAGCATTTGTAAAAGTTGATTTTTGCATAATTGTTTGTACATAAAGTAAATCACTATAATTACTACTTAAATCATTAATATTTTTCATTAAATTACTATATATCTTTTGCAACCTTACAACAATAGTTTTAAATTCTTGTTTTTCATTAGTATCTAAAACAAATCCATCAGTAGATTCAATTGCAGAAATCAAATATTCTAAAAATTCAGAAAATTTCCAAGAAATTTTGTCAGTTTTTGAAAAATCTTCGCGTACACATCCACCGCCAATACCATATTTTTTTTCTAACTCATTAGGAATTTTAGGAACATATTTAAATCCATATATTTTAGACGTATATTCACCTAATGTTGATAAGCCATTTTTCAAAATAGCTATTCTAGAAGAATCTTGAGTTTTCTTTTCATCATCATGCTCTTCCTTCATCTTTTGAATAGCACTATCATGTTCAACATTTAAAGATTCAATTTCTAAATGTTTTTTATTTAACTTAACAACACTTCTTTTATGCATATCATTTTTTAAGGCAAATCCTGCATTAATATTATTAATTAATGTTTTAGAAACCACAATATGATGACTAGAACTTAAAACACTACTAGTAGAGAAAAAATCTAAATTATCAACCTTTCTTTTAACATTATCAGAAGTTATTAAAGTATAACCTCCAAAAATATTCTTTTTAACAAATACACAAGAAATATCATTTCCGTTACGAAGTACAAAAGCTGTCCAAACAATTTTATTAATCTTAATATTATTAATCATACTGAAAATCCCCCTTTATCGATAATGATTATAATATAAACAATATATAAAATTAAATTTTAATATATTTTTACGTTTTTTACTTTAATGTTTATGTTGTTGTTTTAAAGTTAAAACTTCCCCATCTTCACTTTTTTTACCTTCTATTAAACATAATTGTTGAATTCTAGCATGTTCCATTGCTTCTTGTGATAAATGAATAGCGCCAGATAAATCAATCAATGCCTGACTAATAGTAGCTAATTCTTCCTTTGACAATTGTGACTTATATTTCATTTCATGTTCTCTTGATGCCCATAAATCCATAAAATCTGTTCTTATTTGTATTTCTACTAAAACATTCTCAATAGTATCATCTGGTAAATATATAGGTACTTCTAAATTCATATGATAACTTCTATATCCACTTTCTTTTGGATGAGTTATATAATCTTTTTCTCTAATAACATTTAATCCCATATTTCTAATTAACTCTACTAAAGTAAATATGTCTTTTTCATACATACATATAAGTCTATAACCTACTATATCTTTAACAATATCTTTAGCATTTTCATAGTTTAAAGCTTTTTTATTTTTTCTCAATTTTCCTTTAATACTTTCATCAGTTTTAATTCTACTAAGTATTTCTTTTATATCTCCCAATCTACAATGTTCAGTTTTTGATGCAGAATAAGGTAACATATCAAATGAACTTTTTAATAAAACCAATTTTGAACCAATTAAATTTAATGCAGATTCATAAATTACTAACTTAGAACCTAATATAGTATTATCTTTTCTTTCTTTTGAATTTGACATAAAACCCCTCTTTTCGGATGTTTAGTATAGCACACTATTTATGCAAAATCAAATTATTATAAATATAATTTATAACAAAAAAATCCGATAAATCGAATTTCTTAATATTAATTACTTATATCTCTAATTTTAGTAGCCAATTCTTTAATTTTATTAAAACGATGATACAAACCTGATTTAGTTAACTTAGTACCAGTTTCTAAACTTATTATTTCACTTAATTCTACTAAGGATGCTTCCTTATATTTTAACCTATATATAGCAGCTACCTGTTCCTTATCACTTAAAAGCTCTAAACCGCCATTTTCTTTAATTAATTCTATATCCTTAACTTGATTATTGGCAGTTTCAATTATCTTATCAACATTTGCTTGTTCACAGTTATTAAGTCTATTAGTCATATTTTTATGATCTCTATATATTCGAATATCTTCATAATAAAATAAAGCATTTATAGCGTTCATCATTCTTAAAAAGTCCCCAATTTTCTCAGCTTCTTTAATATAAATCATATATTTATTCTCACGTTTTAATATTTTACTATTTAAATAATATTCATTTAATAAATTATTTATAAATTTTGCATATTCTTCATTACTAACAAAAAATTCTAAATGATAACGTGATTTTTTAGGATCATTAATACTACCGCAAGCTAAAAATAATCCTCTTAAGTAAGCTCTTTTTGATAAATCATCATCTATAATAAACGATTTAGGAATATTATATTCAAGACTTAAATCTTTTATTATTACATCTACCTTCTTACTTATTTCAAGAATATATATATAATTCTTAGTATAATTATATCCATTACGAACTGTAATTTTTGAAGAAATTCCATATAATTCCTTAATAGCTGAAAAAACATATCTAGCTACACTAGCATTTTCTGTTGTTATTTTTATATTATCGGTTATAGAAGCACTATTTCTTAATATTACTGATAACTCTGCAATCGTTTCTATACGTTCATGGTTTAATTTACTAACTTCGTTTTTTACATTACTTGTAAAGGACATAATAACTTATTAATATTCTAATAAATAAGAGAATATTTTCAAACTTAGTTTTAAAACATCATGACGTATTAAATTATTAGTTATTGTAACAAAATTATCACTTAAAATATCACAATCTAATTTGTTCACTTCTTCTTCATCAAAAATGACAGGATCTTTTTGTTCTAACGATTCATACTTATTAGCTATATCACTACTGATAACTCCTGAATTAGCAACCACTACATCTATTTTATGTTTACCTAAATATTCATTTAATAATTTTACATGATCTGATACTTTAAAATCATCTGTTTCTCCTGGTTGGGTCATAATATTACAAGCATACATAATATTAGCTTTACTATCATCTAATGCTTTAATTATATCATCACATATTAAATTAGGAATAATACTAGTAAATAAACTTCCCATACTTAATATAACTAAATCAGCTTCTTTAATCGCATTAATAGCCTCTTTTGTAGGTATAGGATTATCTTTATAGTATACTCTTTTTATTTCTTTTTTCGCCATAGTAATATTGTGTTCTCCTTCAACAATAGTACCATCTGACATCTCACCCATTAATACAACATTATCCTCTGTAAGAGGAACCACTTTCCCCTTTAAATTCAATACTTTGCTTAATGCTTCAATTCCATCAGATAAATTACCTGTAATTTCTGCCATAGCAGTCAATAATAAATTTCCTGCTGTATGACCATCTAAATCACTAGTTGTATTAAATCGATAATTAAATAAATCTTTTACTAAAGGTTCTGTTTCAGATAAAGCAATTAATACCCGTCTAATATCACCTACTGCTGGAATATTAAATTCTTCACGTAATATACCTGTACTTTTACCATCATCACAAACAGATACAATTGCTGTTAAATCTATTGGAAACTGTTTTAGTCCTCTAAGTAGAGCAGAACTACCAGTTCCACCACCTAGTACTACAACTTTTTTATTCATATTATTTTCCTTTCTTTTTCTTTGTTTTTGAAAGTTCAATTGGTTCTATATAAGGAATCTTTTTAATATTAGACACTATAATAAAAACAATACCAGCAATTAGCATAATAATTGATACTAATTGAGCCATTTTAATTGGACCTATCATTAAACTATCTTGTCTTAATCCCTCAACAAGAAAACGTTCAATCCCATATATAATAAAATATATGCCACATAACGTTCCAACTTTTAAATTCTTATAATATTTTCGTAAACAAATCAAAATTATAAAACATAATAAACAAGTCATTGATTCATAGAAAAATGTTGGAGAATGATATAATCCATTTATATTCATTCCATCTATAATAAATTGTGGCAAATGAAAACTTTCTAATTTTTCTAAGCTAACAACAGGTCCATAAGCTTCTTGGTTAAAGAAATTTCCCCATCTACCAATAGCCTGACCTAATACTAAAGAAGGTACTGCTATATCAATAAATCTAAATGGATTTATATTATGTTTTTTTGTATATATACAAGTATATATTAAACCTGCTATAATACCACCATGAATTGCTAAACCACCATTCCAGACTTTAAATATCTCAATAGGATTTTGACTATATATCTTCCATTCAAAAATAACATAGTAAGCTCTAGCTCCAATAATAACAATTGGTATTAAATAAAAAAAGTAATCATATAGAAAATCTAATGATATTTTGGCATGTCTTTTTATTTCTCTTTTGACCAATACAAAACCTAAAACAAAAGCTAATAAAATACATAAAGAATACCAATAAACAGAAAAAGAGCCTATAGTAAATGCTACTGGATTCATTTTCTTTTACCCCCTTTTATAATACCGTCTATAATCCAATTATCCATTATAGCGTTCATAATTGAAATAACAATCGATACTATAAGTAACCACAAAATTCCATTAACATCAAAATGTGGCCCTAATATCCAATCTGATAATTTCAATATAAAAGCATTAATTAAAGGATAAAATAAGCCTAAAGTCATTGCAGTTAAAGGAATAGTTAACCATGTTAATAGAGGCTTAACTGTTCTATTTAAAATAAAAACTATTAATACTGCTAAAAATCCACTCCAAAAGCTTGATATATAAACAATATCCTTAAATATAATTGATACAGTTATAAGTACTAAAGTATATCCTACTAAATGAATTAATATATCTAACCATTTGCTTATACTTTGTCTTTTATTCCATTTCTTATCAATATTATTTTCTTTCTTTTTCATACAAATCTCCTTACATAATTATAGCACCTTTTATAAGTTTATTCAAATATAACAAAAGACATAACTATTGCTAGTTATGCTTAATACCATCTATTTTTGGTTTACCATCTATATTATATTTTTCTTGGAGTATAGGATAACTAGCTATAAGTTCTGGTTTTAATTGTATTAATCTATCAAATATAATATCATAGGATACTTTCTCACTACACCCAAATATCTTTTTATTATGTTCAAAATCTTCCTTTTCCTTAGCCATATTCTCCATATAATACTTTTTAGCTTAATCTATAACTTCTGGACAAGAACTATTTATTATATTTATAAACAAATCAATTGCTTTCTTTCTAGCATCCTGTTCAACATTTATATCTAAATAATTATTCTTATAATAATCTGGATAGTTATTCATTATAAGTTCTTCCTTAAGAAAATCTAAAGTATCATTATCACTTTTATTATTATGTATATTATGATATTGGCATGCATGAGTACTCTCATGGCAAATAGTATTTAGAAATTTAAACATTAATCTATAACGCTCTTCAATATTTGTAGAATTTAATAACTTATTGATAGTTAAAAAATTATATTTAATATTATTACCATCATCATTATATATACCATAACTTGTATTGCTCATATTAAAATAAACAGGATAATCAGAAACACAAGTAATATATCTAGTAAATGATACTGCTATAGACATTATTTTATAAGGATTTAACTTTTTATTATTAACTATATAATCTCTTAAATAACCTTTAGCACATTCAATATCAACATCAATTTGCATATCTAAATTATATCTACTAATAAGATTCTTAAATTTATCCCTTACACTAGTTGGAATTATACTACTATCTTTTTCATAATATTTATATATATTTAGCAAGAATGTAGCATTATATTGATATAGACCATTATCTATAATATATTCTATATAATCTTTATCTAATAAACTAATATCATAATCTAAACTATGTTTAAACAATAATGAAATATCTATATTCAAAAAACAATATTTAAAATACTTACTATTAGGATTTTTTATATAATATTTAGTAAAAGAGAGTGCTACTATAGGATCTGATAAATCTTTAAATGTTATTTTTTTAAATAATTCTAACTTATTAGCTTCATCCATACTAAGACTATCTATAAACAAAACAAACTTCTCAAGATCGTTATTATATACACCTAATAAAATATCTATATCTAATGTATCTATAACTAGGTTTATTAATTTATTATCCTTTATTTCTCCTGTTAATAAAGCATTTAATAAATTATTATCTTTAAAATTAGTATTCAAGCTGAAATCTCTAATTTTTAAGTATTTATCAACATATTGGTAAATAAAATCTCTAATTAAGGTGTAATTACTATTTCCTCATTAATAATTTTATTAATAAAATCATTATTTTCAAGATAACTTAATACTATCTTAATATTATCTACATTTAATTCAAAGTAACCTTTATTCAATAACTGAATAAAAGCCGACATAAAATACCGATCAATGTCTACATCAAAAATATGTTTTATATCACTTTTATCTATATCATTCAATTTACTTATATATTCATCAGAAAAAATATTTCTTAACTGATAGCACTCATTACCTAACTCTACCAATGTATTTAATACTTCCTCATTAGTATCTTTATCTTTTAGATATAAATCATTACATCTTCTTCCTACTATATCAATAAAATATGAAATAATATTAGAACGAAAATATGGATTTAATTCACCTTCTTCATATACAAGTAAATAATTAACGATATTAAATACTTTAGGTAATACCATAGAACTATGGTACTTAATTGCATAATAATTATCATAAAATTGCTTAAATAATTCTATATTTGATATTAAAGTTTCTTTTGAATGATTAATATTTATCAAATTATTTAGTTTATTAATTAATTCTATATCCATATTTTCACTACTTTCTATTTTTATTTTAGCAAGATAACAAAAAAAATAACAAGGATAATTATAATCCTTGTTATTCGCTTTTTAACTCGAATAAAGCATCTCTAAGTTCCATAGCTCTTTCAAAATCAAGATTTCTAGCAGCTTCATGCATTTCTTGTTCTATTTGCTCCATTAATTTTGTTTTATCTTCTTTAGTTATTTTATCATGTTTCTTTTTAGTTACATTTTTATTATTACTAATTACTTCTCTTATTTCTTTATTAATTGTTGTAGGTACTATATTATGTTCTTTATTATATTCCTCTTGAATAGCCCTTCTACGATTAGTTTCTTTAATAGCAACATCCATTGAATGACTAACTTCATCAGCATACATAATAACATGTCCATTAGCATTTCTAGCAGCACGACCTATAGTTTGAATTAAACTACGTTCACTACGTAAAAATCCTTGCTTATCAGCATCCATGATTGCTACTAATTCAACCTCTGGTATATCAAGACCTTCTCTTAGTAAATTAATACCTACTAATACATCATATTTACCCATTCTAAGATCTCTAATTATTTCAAGACGCTCTAAAGTTTTAACTTCAGAATGTAGGTATGCTACTTTAATATCTAGCTTCTTTAAATAATTGGTTAATTCTTCTGCCATTCTAATTGTAAGCGTTGTAACTAATACACGAGCATTTGTTTTAATACAAGTATTTATATTTTCTATTAAATCATCTATCTGATTTTTAGTTGGATGAATACTAATTTTAGGATCTAATAATCCCGTTGGTCTAATAATCTGTTCTACTACCTCATGATGTGTTTTCTCCAATTCATAATCTCCTGGTGTTGCAGAAATATATATAGCCTGTCTTACCTTTTGTTCAAATTCAGGAAAACGTAATGGTCTGTTATCTAGTGCGCTAGGTAGTCTAAATCCATAATCTACTAATATTTCCTTTCTAGCTCTATCCCCATTATACATTCCTCTAATTTGTGGAACTGTTACATGTGATTCATCAATAACTAAAAGAAAATCATCACCAAAGAAGTCTATAAGTGTAGATGGTGCTTCTCCTGGAGCCTTAAGTGCTAAATGACGTGAATAGTTTTCAACTCCACGACAAAAACCAGTTTCTTTTAACATTTCCATATCATATTTAGTTCTCTCTTCAAGTCTTTGATATTCTAACAATTTATTTTCGCTTTTAAATTTAGCTAATTGTTCTTCTAATTCAACTTCTATATTTACTATAGCTTTTTCTAACTTATCTTCTGATGTAACAAAATGACTAGCAGGAAAAATACTAATTGTTTCTTTATTAGATAAAATTGCTCCTGTTACTACATCAAATTCACTAATTCTATCTATTTCATCACCAAAGAACTCTATTCTAATCCCTTTATTATGTTGGTTTACTGGTATTACTTCTAAAACATCACCTTTAGCACGAAAAGTACCCCTTTTAAAATCAATATTATTTCGTTCATATAACATAGTTATTAGTTTTTCAATAACACTATCACGTTCTACTGTTTCTCCACATCTTAATACCAACATCTTATCAGCATAATCTTCTTTATCTCCTATACCATATATACATGATACACTAGCTACTACTATAACATCTTTGCGTTTTAGTAACGCACCTGTAGCAGCATGACGCAATTCATCTATTTCATCATTAATAGATGCATCCTTTTCAATATAAGTATCTGTTTTAGCAACATATGCCTCAGGTTGATAATAATCATAGTAAGATACAAAATATTCTACTGCATTATTAGGAAATAATTCTTTAAATTCTGCATAAAGTTGTCCAGCTAAGGTTTTATTATGAGCAAGTATAAGTGTAGGTTTATTTACTTTAGCAATTACATTAGCAATTGTAAAAGTCTTACCTGTACCAGTTGCCCCCAGTAAAACCTGGTGTTTTGCCCCATTTTCAATGCCACTAACTAATTTCTCAATAGCTTGTGGTTGATCTCCACTTGGTTTATACTTCGATACTAATTCAAACATTTTTGTGACCTCCATTCATTATTATTTTGTTTACTATTAACCAAATTATTAGTCCCCAAATTCGTCCTCGAATGATTAAATTAAGTGGTTAATATGCAACTTTTGTCTTGGGGACGAATGAAAGTCACAAATTTCATTTTCTAGACGAAATAATACTAAATAACATTAAACATAATTAAATAGTAAAATTACTACATAATTTTATCGTTTTAACCTATAAAAAAGTAATTACTGTCATTATCTTTAAAACCTAAACTCTACACTTAAATACTTGTAAAAATTTAAATTTAAAAACATTTCCAATTTTTCTTTCCACTCTTTCATAGAGATAATATGTCCTAATTTCACTTGTCTTTCAGCAAAATCTAAATACATTGATACCAAATTATTAAGTTCTCGTATTTCATCCTCTGATAAATAATTTTTAGCAATTACAACATCTGTCTCAAGTATTTTACCATCAGGAGCATTCTTCCAAGTTTGAAGGCCCATATAATCCTTTTTCGAATCAACTCTGTTATATATAATCTCTGGTACTGTCATTCCTGTGATAGCGAAGTGAAGTTTGTTTTGAACATTTTTATAGAATTCTTTGGTTGTTTCACTATTTTTATCATAATCATAGCTACATTCTTTATAAATATCAGTAATCTTTTGATAAAATCTTCTTTCACTAGCTCTAATTTCCTTAATCTTAACTAGTAATTCATCAAAGTAATCTTTACCAAACTTAGGCCCATTTTTTAATAACTCAGTATTTAAAACAAATCCTTTCTTAATATATTCTTTTAAAGTATTCGTCGTCCATATTCTAAAATCAGTTGCTTCCTTTGAATTAACACGATAACCAACAGCAATAATGGCATCTAAACTATAAAAGTTGGTATTATATTCTTTGCCATCTCTAGCAGTTATTCGAAAAATTCGAATAACTGCTTTTTCACTTAATTCGGCACTATTAAATATTTCCTTTAAGTGATAATTAATAGTATTAACTTTGACATTAAAAAGTTCAGCCATAGTTTTTTGAGTTAACCAAAAATTCTCATCATCATAAAGTACCTCAATAGATTTATTTGTATTTTCACTTTGATATAAAATTAAATCTTTTAACTTTTCTATTTGCATTTACCAAAAACCTCCTTTATTCTAATTATCTTCTTTTGTTTTACATTTGTCGTATAATGGCAATTAATACTATTATTATATTGGCGATTTATAAAATACTATTTAGACACCTTTTTAAAGTTGATTCCTTATTATATACAGTTACAATAACACTAATTAAATATTTTTCCATC
Source organism: Roseburia sp. AF12-17LB (assembly GCA_963607615.1). Lineage (GTDB taxonomy): Bacteria > Bacillota_I > Bacilli_A > RF39 > UBA660 > UBA5578. The sequence goes on along the minus strand of CAVDCT010000007.1, from coordinate 6,434 downwards.
TTTATTTCTCCATTAAAATTATTAATATTTTTAATTATTATATAATATTTGCTAAAAATTTGCTATCACTTATAATAGCTTGTTTTCCACTTTCTTGTTTTAATATCATATTGACAATCTCTTTAATCTTTATATCTAATTGAGTTAAATAATACTTATTCATATTATCATACTGATTAATAAATTTTTCTGCTTCTAATATAGCTAATTCTATTTTATCTATAGAATCTACTTTAAAATACTCATTAATTTTTATTGTTAAGTTCGCTAATTGTTCTAATAAATTTTTCCTATCTGATTGAATAAATTTTAAATGCATTTCAATATCATATTTTTTAGATTCTAACTCATATCTTTTCGAATTTAATCTTTCCATAATATCAGATTTATTTGTTTCAAATTCTATTTGTAATGTTGTATTTTCAATTTCTATTACTTTCAATCTATTTTGTTCTTCTTTTATTTTTTTATGATTTAATAAAGGATGCTTATTAAGCATGGATAACTTTAATTTTGCTTCTTCGATCTGATAATTTAAATCTATATAATTTGAACTATCACTATATTTAGACTGTTCTAATGATTCTAATTTTTTGTTTATAGCAGCTAGCTGTTTTATTACCTGTTTTAACTTACTATCTAATTTATGCTTTTTAGATTCGTTATTATTAATTTGATTAATAATATTATCATAATCATCTTTTATCATTTTCAAGTAGAATCTATTATTATAAATAGATAAATAATAGTTATATTGTTCTTCAACCCTTGTTCTTTCTTGCATTTCTTTTAATAACTCGTTATGTTGGAGTTGTAAACTATTTAAATTTTTATTTATCTGTACTTCTTTATTATTCATTTCATTCATAATATTAGAAGCAATAGTCTTTATTATCGTATAAAAACTTATTGATTCGATATTATTTATTTCAACCATCACTTCATCAGTAATATCAAATCTAGAAACTAAATCAACTAATTCACCTAAGCCATCATACATAACATTTAATTTATCTTTATATGGAAATAATATTTTTAAATTATTAAGTGCAAATGCTCTCGATTTTCCACTTAAAATATAATCAATATTATATCTAACATTCTTACCTAATATATACCTTATCTCTTTATCAAGATAAGACCCACTAAACAACTTTTCAGGATCAATAAAATATGATAATAATTGATCATTATGCTTAAATAATGTTTCTATATCAAATTCGGTATATTGTGATTCCTGTTTAAGTTTTGTATATTCCTCAAAAAAATAATCATATCTTGAAAGCATATCCTTATCAATTTTAAAATTGTGATTAGTAAATTTTTCTTGGAGATGATTTAGTAAAGATAGCTTAATTAAATTTAATTCTGTTCCCTTTTTTCTTTTCATAATATCAAAAGAATAGATGTTTAAATGAGGAAAATACTCTTGTAATTTTTTTGCAGATTGGTAATTATAATTTAAATTTTTTGAACCATCTGTAAAACAAAATATTCCAATTGGCTCAAAACCATCAATTATAACTTCACTATAAACGATTTTATCACTACCATTTTGGATATTTATTTCTTTTTGCTTTAAACATTCATCAATTAATCTTTGAGGATGATCAATTCTTTTTATTGTACTATAATCAATCAACATATTTTCATCTTGAACATAATTATTAACATACATATCACGACTATTTGCTCCTATAATATTTTTAGGGGCAAATATAAATCCATAAGCATTTCTATAAGTATCTGTCAAATCCTGATTAAATAATGAACAAGAAACATACTTACTATAAAAATCTTTAACAAATTTAGTAGAACTCGTACTATGTCCAATAAACGCAAAATTCTCATCAGTCATGGAATCTATATTACTAATATATTTTTTCCATTCTTTTAATATTGCTTGCTGAACAAGATTTAGCATATCTTCCATATTTTTTATATTTTTATTTTGAATTGCTTGCTCATATTCAAATTTAAATTGAGATATAATAGTGGTATCTACAAAATACTTCATATTTTCTAAACAATCTTCTAAAGCGTTAATTAAATCACGCATATAATAAAATTTTTTAATTTCTAAATTAAGTTGGTATACAATATCAATTAGCTCTTGCAAAGAATTTTCATCCATATATAGCCAATCATATTTTCTATTTTCTTCTGGAAATAATTTATTATATCTTTCATACAAAGTATATATTACTTCAGTATCATAGCCAATTTCATTATCTTTCTTTGGGAGAATTTCAATACTAATAGCACTTTTATATATATTGTTTTCTATTACATTATAAAAATCCTTAATAGACATCTCAGTAGAAAGTAACGATTCTTTTGTTAGTGAAAATATATCTGCACTAATTAAATATCTAATTTTGGCTATAATTTTTTCAGATAATATTACTTTATTTTCGTCATATAAAATCTTTATTTCTTCTTTCATACTTTAACTCCATATTCTATACAACATTATAAACCAATTAATATTAGTTATAAATGCTAAAAGAGAATGCCATTTACCTTTTATTGTTTATTGACATTATTATTAATATCAAAATCTAATATTAAAGGATAATGATCTGATACATCAGTTTCAAGTATCATAAAATTATTAATTTTAATCATAATCATTTACAAAAATATAATCATCTACATTATTTCCAGCATCAAGCCCATCATTTACAATCGGTATAGTTGTCTTTATTCCATATACATCTATTAAATTTATAAATTTTTCATTAATAATTTTAATACTTTCGGACGATAAATTTAAATTAAAGTCTCCTGTAATAATTGTAGGCATATTCCTCTTTAATGCCTCTTCTAATACGGATTGACATTGTATAATAGTCTGCTCATTACCAGTTTTACCCTCATTCCATATACCATGAATATTTATTATTTGAACTTGACTATTATCAATATCCAATATTATTTTCTCTAAAGCCCTAGGATAGTCTATTTTCCTAAAATTTGTAACATCTTCAAAAATAGCATAATTTTTATAAAAGAAAATGTTTTCAGCCTCAATGATTGGATATTTAGAAATTACCTCATTTCCTTGCTCAATCATTCCACCAAATTCTTTAGACACAACTCCATTCTTTATATGTCTTTCAGCACACCATAGTGCTCCAAAGAAACTATATTGATATTTTTTTTATTGATCTTTTATTAGCTTACTATTGTTATATCTATCAGAAACATTATCACCTATAGCACGTGTCACTTCCTGTAATGTAATAATATCACTATCGATATTTTTTAATAGTGAGACCACCTTTTCATTATTGTCTAACTTTATACTTACATTCAAATTTAATAATTTAATCTTTCACCTCTTAAATACAATATATATATATAAAGCACTATCAATTACCATATCTATTAGATACTTTTAAAGATAATGCTTCAGTATTACTTAAATTATAAAAAATACAAGTTATATTATAAAATTAATTATAGTCACTTATTATATCTCTTTGTATACGACAAATAATTTTCATCAAATACATTTTTACTTGCAACTAATACCCTATTCCAGTAACCATTTTTCAAAAAATCATTGATAACAACTCTTCCTTTTGATCTAGAACAATGAATAAATCTATTATTTCCTATGTATATACCACAATGTCCAGGATATTTATTATTTTCTTTAGGCATTGTATCGTTAAGTGATTGACGATGAAATAACACAATATCACCAAACTTAATTAAGGCAAAATTTCTATTTAAATTGCCTTCATCAAACAATGTCAATTTACCATAATTACTAGTCATTATTTTAGTAGTAGTAGATAATCCATATCCATTTTCATATATATCAATATCTAAAATTTCTTTATATATATACCAGACTAACCCTGCACAATCAAAAGTATCTGGTCCATGAGCACCATGAACATATTCTTTATGGTGTTGTAATAATGCTAATTCTATAATTTTATTTCTCAGTTCTAATTCAGTTATGTTTGCTTTAATCACTCCTTAATTATAAATTTTATTTAATAATATATACTTTAAACAAAATATTAAAAATTAACGTTTTTTATAAATTTTTTCTTTTGATTCACTATCAATGTATCTTCAAGTGCTTTATCAAGAATAGACATATCAAATCCAAAATCTTTATATCCTCTCATCCATGTTTTTATGTAATTAATAGAGGGAAGATGATAGCTAAATTGTTCATTCATAACGTATATTAATGCATTTTTTATTTTTTTACCAATTTTAATTGGAATATAACATTTCGAATAAGTTGTTGGATATCCTTCATATATATCTAAGCAATTTATATCTAAAGAAGATACCTCAAATACACCAATAGGAACAATAGGCCCTTGATATGGTTCTATTGTTAAATAAGCAAAATTATCACTTCTACCTTTATATACTAATCTATAATCATTTAATTCAATGCTTCCAATAGGTTTAACATCATAACATCTACGACTTATTTGATTAAGATTTAAATTACTTCCATATGCTAAATAATAATTTTTAAACATAAATCTACCTACCTTACAAATCTTTTTGCTTTCTGTAAATCAGAACTTTTATATGTTTCTTCAAAATCTTTTAAATATTGTCTCAAAAAATAAGTTTTATCTAAATTATTATCAAATATCAGATCTACAAATTCCAATACATTTTTCAAATTAACAATACTATATAAATACTCATTTCCTGCATATGGACGAAAATCATGTTTTATTTTATAATCTAGAAACTCTTCATCTATAATTTTATCTCTAGCCATAATGCATAATTTAGATATAGCGTTTATATTGTTTTGAACTATAGTAGCTTCTGTTGTAGCATTTGGGCTTCTAAACTCTATTGTGTTTTCATGGTCTTCATATGGATCATACCAGTTAACATTACCTAAATTTAAAGCAAGATAACGCTCAAACTCATAAGCTAAATCATCAAAATCACCTACACAATATGCATTATTAATAAAATCTAAATTATTATATAAAATATCTGCAGCAGGTCCAGCATATTTTAATAAATTCTTTCTACCATTTACTTTATCGCCATATATACATTTAATTTATTATATCATTATCAACAATATTAATCTATTATCAACATTCAATATATATAATATAAAATTAAATTTAAACACTAAAATAAAAATCTCTTTAAATTATTAATTATAAAAATTAGAGAGACTCAGCTTTTATTTAACTAAATTTTTTAGTTATTATATGAATTTCAACTATACATATTTAAACTATAAATGTTTTACTTTGTCAGTATCCTTATTATATAGTACTTTATTACAGCTATCTGTATTTACAATTGGTAATAAAATATTATAATTATCCATTAACTCAATAATATGTTGAATTATTTCTTCCGTTTCCTCTATCCCCTTTTCTCTTATAAATTGAGAATAAGGTATTCCTATAGCTCTTACCATATCAAGATTAATCCAATCCTTTACTTGATATTCATTAAGCATATAGCTATATCTATTTTTTAAAGAAATATTTGATTTTTTTATATTAAGCCATTCATCAAAAGATAAATAGTTTGATATGCTTCTACAATAATTAAACATACTCTACAGCCAACGAATTGTCTAAATTCAGGTGTATATTCATATCTAGCTAATGAAACATACTTACCATCATTACAATTATCACTATAATTAATATAACCATCTATATATTTTCCTGCTAATATTTTTCCTTTTTCAAGTATTCCTTTCAAATTATCTAACCAATCTTGATAACGAAGACAATGATATAAAAAATATTGTGGATAACATAAACTCGGTTCTTCATCTATTAGTAATTGATCCTTAAATGTATCCATTATTTGATTATCTAAATTCATTATTTCTTTTACCATCGAATTATTATTAATACTTATATCATTAGATTCTGAATTAATCTTTTTGAATTTGATATAAGCTTGTTTATTTCGCTTTATCCTCATAATAGTAGCCAACCTTTCAATTGTATATATTATTACATTTAAAAATATCTAATACATAAACATTCATAATGTGGTTATTCTTATAACATAATTTAGAATTTAATACAAATTTTAAACACCTTGAAAAAAAGCAACATACTATAATAAGACATGTTACTTTTTAAAATTCATTGTATTTTTATTTAAATAATTATTAATATAATATTCTAATATCTTTCTATCTCTTAATACTACAAACTTAGTTATATAAATAGAAAACTCATCAGCAGTTATTTTATTATAACAATCAGTTATTAGAGCTAATGCTCTTTCTGGTGTTTCCCATAATAACCTACCACCAGTAGATATTTCTATATCAGTTAAGCTTAGATATCCTTTATCTTCAACTACATCACCAATAAAAACATGTGAAATCTGTTTAAAATTTTGGGTGTATTATAAATAGTGTTGGTGAAAATTTTACCAATGCTATTTTT
>CAVDCT010000006.1:0-101329 GCA_963607615.1 Roseburia sp. AF12-17LB | reverse complement strand
TTTATTAAATAAAAATAGCATTGGTAAAATTTTCACCAACACTATTTATAATACAACCAAAAGATAAGCTAAAACTTATCCTTTTTGCCATTAATTTAAAATTATATCTAGCATATAATTTTTTTTTGTGTTATTATGTATATAGTAAAAATAATAAACATATGGGAGTGTTGATTATGAATAATATATATAAGAAATTAAGTGTAATCTTAATGTTTTTAAGCATGGTTGGATGCTTTAGTGTTAGTATAAGTTGTGTAAATGCAGTTTCTGGATCAGTAACTGGTGGATATGCTATTCCTACTCCAGTTGGTTCAAGTTATTGTCCGTCGAATGTAACATGTGGTAGTGATGGTTCTGGTGGAAGACAACCAGTTGCATATGGATATAGAATTTCAGTTGTAGATTCTAGAGGAAATGTTGTATCTGGTACTAATTCAATGGACTATTGGTCGGACTGGGGTTCTTACGGGTATAGTTATTTATCTAATAAAGATTCTGTTGATCGTATTTTTAGGAACTCTGGCAAATCAGCTTTTTTCTATTACAAGAATCAGGGTCCTAAAACTGTGGGAAGTTCAAATGCAAATAAAGATAAAAATTATTCTTTTAATACAAAGAATAAAAAAGAAACTTTGGTATCCGAAAGATATGCCGATAATGTAAAAACTGAATTTCATACAAAAGCAAAATTTACTTGTAATGGAACTGAACTTTATGGATTCAATTCTGAAAAATTGACTTCTGGGGGTTGTAGTGTCGGTGGTGATACTAGAATTGGAAATAATTTTTCTAAATATGCATTATTTGTTATGAATGAAATAATGAGAAGAGAAGATAAAAGTGAAGCTATTAGTGTTTTTGGTTCAATTTTAAATGATTGCGGAGTGAGTGGAGATGATAATAATAGTAGAATAATGAATGTAAATGATAAATATTTAATAGTTGAACCATTAACTGCTATTTATGATTGGAATGGTAGCTATATTTATGTCGGAACTGTTTATGATTTATATAAACTAGGATATTCAGCATTTTCTGTTCCTTATGTTTATAATAATTTTATGTATATAAATCCAGTAGTTTATAATACAGAAGAACGTGCAGGGTTGAGAGGATGTAATTCTAATCCTAATAATACTGTAGCAAGTTTATCTAACGGAGGATGTGCAGGGGCTTTTACTATTAGTATTGGTGATGTATCACCATCATGTGAGGCTCAAGCAAAAACAGCATTAAAGGCTTATCAATCTGGTGGAACAACCGCTGCATATAATAGAGCAATCGATAATGCATGTAATACATTAACCGATGGTGATAAAAATACTTGCAAAAACGTGTTAAAAAACTATGCTAATTATGGTATAATAAATTCTGATGATATTACTAGTTGTAATTTTACGTGTAATGGTGTAGCACAAAAAATATCTGATAATAAACGAGGAACAACTAATGTAATTAGTGAAATATATGATGATTTATTTAGTAAATTGAAAAATACCATTTATAGTGGTATTCTTGGAGATACTAGTGATAAGAATAAATATAAAGATGGAGAAGTATATAATATATTTGTTTATAGAGAAAATTTAAGTACTGATAGAACAAAGTTATGTGAAACGACTAGCTGTGATGCTTTACTTTTAAATATTAAAACAGATAGAAATAAAGTAAAAAAATTAGCTAACCTATTTCCAAACTTTCCATTACTAAAAGAAGAAGTTTATGAAGCTTTAGAAACAGAACCAAAATGCGGGACTTTGCCACCTAATTGTTATGCTAGTTCTGATGGTAATTGTTCTAATGGTAATTTAGTTTTTAAAGATTCAGAAAATGAAAAATGTATTAGAGGAGGGGTAGCTTATTATGATGATAACCAGAGTAATTTACAACCAAGCAAAAATTCGCGTTACTCTACAATAGCAGGACCAGAGATTTTTTGTAGTGAAAAAGTAACATTTAACTTGCCTACTGAAGATAGTTCTATAGTTAAAGCTGGGCGAGTATTTCAATGGGGAACTAATATTGAAACATCTACAAATAATGGTAGTGCTGATGATGTAAAAACATTTGGTACTATGACTATTAAACAAACTTGTTATACAAGTGATGTTAAAAATAAAATAAGTGAAGGAAAAATTTTCAATTTTGAAAACAACAATAATATTAATACAAAAATTTCTATTAAGTATACTGATCCAACTGGTAAATATGTAACAGATGAGAATAAATATTTATCACCTATTTTAGATAGTATACAATATGATGAGAATTATATGAATAGTGAAGGAAAAATAATAAGAAAAACAGATAATTTTACTATATCAGCCACTTATAAATTTGATTATAATTTAGAATTTAAATGGTATTCTGATAAATCTGATAATTATGAATCAAAAAATAAATTAACACTTGATGATGTTAATGATAGCCTTAATTATGTTTTTATAGGATATGGACTTCCTACCTCTTTCGCAACTTCTGATGGATTATATGAGGAAAATTTAGATGTTATAATTAAAAACATAGGTACGAATGATAGATTTGATAAATATGTGGAAAAGATATTAGGTCAAAGTAATGGATATAATTATTCTTGTTCTTTTAAAATACATAATGAATCTTTCGGAAACGAATGTTGTACAAAAGAAGGTGAAATTATTCCAAATGCACCAGCCTATTGTGGTAGCTGTGAGGGTAATGGAGATCCAAAAGGTTTAGATGTAGTATTTAGGACAATAGATTTAATGGATAGTAATACAAAAGAAGAATTAGATAGAGCATTTCCAGGAATGAGTGGTACTGGTTTAACTGGTGGAAATCGAAAGATGGGTGCCAATTGGGATAAAGTATATAGTGCTGAAGATGGTGCAAAGCAAGTATTTAATATTTTAAGTAGTTCTATATATGATGATGAAAATAGAGAACCTATGTATCGTATTACACTTGATGTATCCTTAATAAAGAAGATACGTGAAGCTAATGCTAAGATAAGAGCAGATGGAGATCCATATACAGATATGACTTATGAAAGTGGAGCCGCTTTTGGTGGAACTGGTTTAAGAGCTTCGAAAGAGAATGGATATAGAGGATATCTATTTGATAGAGAAACGAATTCAGCTATGAGTGCATTTCTTAATTGGTTAGTTAGAGAAGGCGCTCTAAAGACGAGTTGTATGGATGGTAGGAATCATATAATAGGCTGTCACCAAGAATGGTGGAATGAAGAATAATAGGGATGACTTATGTCATTCTTTTTCTATATATTAGGGTTTTCTACATCAGATATAGTTTCTGTTGATGATAATGTTATAACATATAAAGCTATTAATTCAGATATAACAACTAGTATTGATGCTAATATTTGTAGTTTATATGCTTTTAAGTCTTCTCCTTCTTCTTCGGATATTTTATATAATCTATAATTGATATAAAGAAATAAAATACCTGTAATTAGTATTATAATACGATTATATTTAGTTATTTTTAGTGATGTTTCAGGATCAAATAATTTTTGCTTTTTTTGTAGACCTAGTTTTTTATTATATGTAATTATTATTGCTACTATAGTAGTTACTATAGATATTAATAGTAAATATATTTGATAGTCAATGTATTTTATTTCTTCATTCTTCATAATATAATATATGTTTAATATGATTTATCAAGTCTTATATTTAAAGATAATTTATAATTGTTAGTTATGTATTTTATGATATAATAATTTTAGGTGATTTTTGTGAAACAACAAAATATTAGAAATTTTTCTATTATTGCTCATATAGATCATGGTAAGAGTACTTTAGCTGATCGTATTTTAGAAGAGACTAATGCTATTACTGATAGAGAAAAAAAAGAGCAATTATTAGATAGTATGGATATTGAAAGAGAACGTGGTATTACTATTAAGTTGAATGCTGTTCAACTTAATTATCATTATAAGGATGAAGATTATATATTACATTTAATAGATACTCCAGGACATGTTGATTTTACTTATGAAGTATCTCGTTCTTTAGCAGCATGTGAAGGAGCATTACTTGTTGTTGATGCAGCACAAGGTATTGAAGCACAAACCTTAGCTAATTTATATCAAGCTTTAGATAATAATTTAACTATCATACCTGTTATTAATAAGATTGATTTACCTAATGCTGATATTGAAAAAGTAAAGCAAGAATTAGTTAATACTGTAGGATTTGATGAAGATGAGATATTATTAGTAAGTGCTAAAACAGGTGTTGGTATTAAAGAATTAGTTGAAGCTATTATTGAGCGAATTCCAGCACCAAAGGGTAATCCTGATGATAAATTACAAGCTTTAATATTTGATAGCTATTTTGACTCTTATAGAGGAATTGTTACTTTACTTAGAGTAGTTAATGGTAAAGTTAAAGTAGGAGATAAAATAAAGATGTTAGCAACTAGTGCTACATATGATGTTGTAGAGTTAGGTATTAATAATCCTCATGAGGTAAAAGTTAATGAATTAGTTACTGGTGAAGTAGGTTATTTATGTGCTAGCATTAAAAGTATTGAAGATGTTAAAGTAGGAGATACTATTACATTGAGTGAATCTCCTTGTAAAGAACCTTTAGCAGGTTATAAACCTATGAAACCTATGGTATTTTGTGGTTTATTTCCTGTTGAATCTAGTAAATTTCCTGAACTTCGTGAAGCTTTAGAAAAACTAAAATTAAATGATGCATCATTAGAATTTGAACCAGAAACTAGTCAAGCATTAGGATTTGGTTTTAGATGTGGTTTTTTAGGCTTATTACATATGGAAATAATTGAAGAACGTATTGAAAGAGAATTTAACATTGAATTAATTGCTACTAGTCCTTCAGTTATTTATGAAGTAGAATTAACTGATCATAATATTATTATGGTAGATAGTCCAGCTAAAATGCCAGAAAGACAAAAAATAGCAAGTGTTAAAGAACCATATATTAGAACTAATATCTTTGTACCTAGTGATTATATTGGCTCTATTATGGAATTATGTCAAAATAAACGAGGTAATTATGTATCTATGGAATACATAGATAGTACAAGAGTTAATATCCATTATGAAATACCATTATCAGAAATTGTATATGATTTTTTTGATAAATTAAAAAGTTATACAAAAGGATATGCATCTTTTGATTATGAAGTAATAGGTTATAAAGAAAGTAACTTAGTAAAGATGGATATTTTATTAAATGGTGAAATAGTAGATGCTTTAAGCTTAATTGTTCATAAAGACTTTGCATATAATCGTGGTAAAGCAATTGTAGAAAATCTACGTAAATTAATACCTAGACAACAATTTGAAATACCTATACAAGCTGTTATTGGTACAAAAGCAATAGCACGTGCAGATATAAAAGCAGTACGTAAAAATGTATTAGCTAAATGTTATGGTGGAGATGTATCACGTAAAAGAAAATTATTAGAAAAACAAAAAGAAGGTAAAAAAAGAATGAAAATGGTAGGTAGTGTAGAAGTACCACAAGAAGCATTCTTATCAGTATTAAGTATGAATGAAAATTAAAGAGGTGTATAATGACAAAAGAAGAACAACAAAAATTAATGGAAAAAAAAGTAATAGAAGTAGCTGATTATGCTATAGAACAAATGAATGAAGGAAATAATCCATCTACAAGAACTATAGCAGCAGACTTAACTAAAGCTTTTAACGATAAACAAGCTGGTAAAGAACCTAAAAAAGGTGTACCAACTTTTAAAGTTAGTAATTGTACAGTATGCGTTTATTTAAGTCAAAGGTTACCAAAACTTGATCCTATTCGTTATAAGTTAGTAAAACCTATGATAGAAAAAAATACTCCAAAATCTATTAAAGATGTTGAAGTATTACAAAGAATGTATGAAGCAGTAGAATTACTTCTTAAAGGATTAAATATTCCTCAAATTGTTGAAGAATTAAATGGAAAAAGAGAAGATGATAATAAAGTTACTTTTGATATCATATATTATGATTTAACAGTACGATTAAATAAAGTTGAGACTAATCAAGCTATATTAAATGATGTTAAAAAAAGATTAACAGAAAATAGACTAGATATGTTAAATAATCAAGGAGTAAATGGCCCTAATATGGATGCTATTAATCAAGCTAGAGACTCTAAAGGAAAATTTGTATTACGTCATAAATGGACTAAAGAGCAGGTTGATAATATATCACAGGCTATGATATTTGGTAATCAGACATTTGAAGAAGCTATTAAAAGTTATGGAATTACTAACTCTACATTAACAGAAATGTTAAATAGTGGATTTTTAGAGAAAAATATAATTAATTTATTAGTTAATATAAATTCAGCAAATAAAAAGGAAATAACAACAACAGAATATTTGAAATCTCAAGGAATTAACTTACAAAGCCCTGATGAATCTAATGTAAGTGTAGGACATAAGAAAAAATAATTATGGATAATAATGTCAGTTCAGTTTATATACATATACCTTTTTGTGAAGATATATGTAGTTATTGTGATTTTTGTAAATACTATTATAATAGTGATTTAGTTGATAAGTATTTAGTAGCACTTAAACAAGAAATAATAAATAAATACAATGGAGAAATAATTAAAACTATTTATATAGGTGGAGGTACACCTAGTTCGTTATCTTTAAATCAAATAAAAAAACTATTAGATATAACTAAAATATTTAATGTAGAAAATTTAGAATTTACTTTTGAATGTAATATAGAAAATATTGATGAAGATAAAATAAAACTACTTACTAAATATGGAGTTAATAGAATAAGTATTGGTGTACAAACATTTAATTATGACTATTTATCCTTTTTAAATAGAAAACATACTAAAGATGAAGTATTTCAAAAAATATCAATGATTAAAAATTATATAGATAATATAAATATTGATTTAATATACGCTATAAGTGGTGAAACATTAGATGAATTAGCACTAGATTTAGAACTATTCTTAAAATTAGATATTAATCATATATCTACATACTCTTTAATTATTGAAGATAATACTATTTTAGCTAATATGAAAATAAAACCTATTGATGATGAATTAGATTATAATATGTATAAATTAATTTGTAATACTTTAAAAAAGAATAATTATCATCATTATGAAATTAGTAATTTTAGTAAACCAGGATATGAATCAAAACATAATTTAGTTTATTGGAATAATAATGAATATTATGGCTTTGGAATGGGTGCTAGTGGTTATATAGATAAAATAAGATATACTAATACTAAAAGCATTAATCATTATTTAGAAGGTAATTATATATATATTGAAGACAAATTATCATTTAATGAAATAATTGAAAATGCTTTAATATTAGGACTAAGAAAAATAGATGGTATAGATATTAGAATATTTTATGATAAATATAAAATAGATCTAATAAAAATAGATATTATTAGTAATTTAATTAATAAAAATAAATTAATATATAAAAATAATTTTATTAAAATTAATGAAGATTATATATATACTAGTAATGATATTTTAATAGAGTTTATGGGAGTGAATTATGAAAAATATATTTGATGTAGAAATAGGGTATATAAGTGATGAAAGGATAAAAGAGGCAGCACATAAGTTAGTTGATATGTTACCAGAATATTTCTTTAGAGTTCCAGCATCTAGTACTGGTAAATATCACCCAAAATGTTCTAATGTTGAAGGAGGATTAGTTAATCATACTAAAATAGCTGTTAGATTTGCTAAAGAACTGATGGATAATGCAATGCTATTTAATAACTTTTCACAGCATGATAAAGACTTAATATTTTTAGCACTTATTATGCATGATGGATTTAAACATGGTTTAACAGAAGAACGTTATGTTAGATTTGATCATCCTATTATTTCTGCAGAATTTATTAAAGAACATGGTATTGAAGTAGGACTAAATGAAGAAGAGGTTACTTTATTATCTTCTTTGATAGCATCTCATATGGGAGTATTTAATACTAGTAATTATAGTAAAGTTGTACTACCTTTACCAAAAACAGCTATGCAAAAATTTGTTCATATGTGTGATGATTTAGCAAGTAAAAAATTTATTAATGTTGAATTTGATAATCATAATATTATTGATTAAAATAAAAACTACCTGAAGTAGTTTTTTATTTTACTAGCCCGATAAATCCATCTAAGCTTACATCTTTTAACATTCTAACTCTTGGTAATTGTAATGGATCCATACCTTTTTTTGCTCTTCCATATTTTATAGTAACACCAACTTTAAAACCAACATCTTTAGTTATTTTTAAACTATTATCTGTAATGTCACCAAAAGGATATGCAATAGCATCACTACTATCTAATATAGATATAGATTCTTTCAAATCATTAATTCCATTAGAATAACTAATACATCTAAATAAACCACCACGACCACCAGTACATCCAGCTTTATGCATATTATGTGTATGTGATTGAAAATTTATATAATCTGACTTATATTCTTTATACTTAGTACCAGCACTTTTACTTGTAATTATAAAAGCAGTAGCTTTAACTTTATATTTATTAATAATTGGAATAGCTAAATCAAATAACGAAGCATGCCCATCATCAATAGTAATAACTACACTTTTACTAGGTAAATCCTTTTTACCTTCAACAAAATCTTTAACCTCATCCCAAGTAGGGAAGTAGTAATTATTTTGAACTAAATATTTTAATTGTTCTTCAAACTTATGTATTTCCATCCAATTATTATCTTTACCTTTTTCACCTTTATTCTTATCATAAAAGTAATGATACATTAAAATAGGAATACCATGACCAGTTCCATTTTGTGTTTTAACATTAGTTTGTTTAATATTATTATTAATATATTTATCAAGTTTAATACTTTTTTTCTCAATAACATTAACATACCTTACTATATTTGATGTGTTATTTGATGAATCCGTTACAGTATAAATAACTTCATATTTACCAACTTTATTTTTATCTATATTATTTGTAATTTTTACTTTATCAGTAATATTACCATCTACATTATCTTCGGCACTAAATCCGTTTTCCTCATAATTACTTCCTAATTTAATATTTATTTCTTTTTCACCCTTTAAATTAATTATAGGTGCTTCTTTATCAACAACAGTAATTTTTCTAGTTACATAATTACTTCTTTTTAAATAATTAACTTTAATTATATATTTTATTTCATATGTTCCAACTTTATTAGTATTTACTTCTCCATCTATTTTAATACGACTAGAGTAGTCTTTTCCTAATATATAACTTTTAGCACCCATATCATTATAATTATCATTATAATTAATAGTTATATTATCTTCTCCATTTAAATATATAGTTGGTTTTATACTATAATAACAATATATTAATACTATACTAATAGTTATAACTAATATACTAGATATAATAACAATTCTCTTTTTCATACTTATACTCCTATATTATTATAATATTTTTTATTCCATAAAACAATTATTATTATAATATTTTTTATTCCATAAAACAATTATTATTAAATATAGTTTTAATTATTACGATAAACTGAAATAAATTTGACATAATAAATAATTAATATTATAATACATCTCCAAAAGGGGGATATTATGATTATTAGAGAAAATTATTTAGCACAGATTAGAGAATTCTATCATGAAAATAATATTAAGGTTTTAATGGGAGTAAGAAGATCAGGTAAATCAACTTTAATTCATCAAATAATTCTAGAATTAAAGGAAAGTAATATTGATGATGATCATATTTATATAATTGATTTTGATTTATATGAAAACAATATTTATACTAATACTTCAAAATTAACAACATATATTGAATCTTTAATTAAGGATGACAAAAAATATTATATATTTTTTGATGAAATACAAAATGTTATCGGATGGGAAAAAGTTATTAACTCATTTAATTCAACACAAAATGTTTCTATTTTTGTAACTGGTTCTAATTGTGATTTAGTATCTAGTGAATATACATCTTTTATAAATAAATATATAAGTTTTAATATTTATCCTTTGAGTTTTAAAGAAATATGTTCATTAAAAAATATAACTAATCCGGATGATTGTTTTAATTTTATAAGTGAATATTTAAAATGGGGTGGTATGCCACAATTACTAGAAGTATCTAATGAACATGCGAAACAAACTAGTATTATAGATATATATAACTCTATAGTAGTTAATGATATAGTTAAACGTTTTAATGTTAAAGATGTAGCACTCTTAAATCGTATAGTTAATTATATCTTTTCTAATATAGCTAAACCATTTGCTGTTAATGATATGGCTAGATATTTAGATGATTATACTCGTAAAGTATCTTTAGATACAATGTATAATTATTTAGAATATATTTCAAAAACATCTCTTGTTACTAAAGCTGAACGATATGATTTAGTAACTAAAAGAACTATAGCAGGTAAATATAAATATTATTTAACTGATTTTAGTAGTGGTAATATATTTAGAACTACTAATGATGATAAAGGATTATTAGAAAATCTTATTTTTAATGAATTAGTAAGTCGTGGATATAAAGTAAATTTATGTAATATTAGTAATAAGGATATTGATTTTATTGCTACAAAGGATAAAAAAATATTATATTTTCAGGTATATCCTAATTTACAAGATGATAAACTACGTAATAAAGTTTTTAATGATTATAAATATATTAATGATAATTATCCTAAATATGTTATATCTTATGATAAGGAAGACTTTTCAAGAGAGGGTATCATACATGTAAATGTATTAGACTTCTTATTATCTCAAGAGATTTAAGTGTAATTGCTGTATTACACTTTTTTCTTTGCATAAAGATCATCATCTATATTGACAAGTGTATACAAAACACATTATAATGTATTTGTACATAGAAGGAAGATGAGGTATGAGAGTAGAATTATTAAATGGAAGTAATATACAAGAAAGAGTTAGAATAGTTGCAACTGCTGGTTTATTATCAAGAACTAAAGGTGATGTTTTTGATTTATATGCTAGTCGTGATAATTATGAGAAAAATTTAAATATAGCAAAGAAAATTATTGGTTATGGTCATGAAACAATTATTGAACATGATTATTTAGTTTTTGGACTTAAAGATGTTTCACCAATAATTGAACAGATATTAATTGGTCAACGTTTAGCATCTTTTACAGTTAAATCAAGAAGAGAAGTTGATTTTAGTAAAGTAGGATATTATACACCTGATTTTAGTTATTTAGATAATGGTGAAGAAATAAAAGATAAATATAAAGAGCATATGGACTATTTATTTGGAGAATATTCTAAAATGATAGATTTAGGTATACTTAAAGAAGATGCTAGATTTGTTTTACCATATTGTTATCATAGTAATATGGTTATGGGGCTTGATGGACGTACATTAGAAAAATTAATTAATTATTGTTTGCATAGTAAAATGAGTGCTTTACCTGAAGTTTATGAATTAGGAACTAAATTAAAAGAAATAGTTAATGAATATGTTCCATATTTAACTGATAAATTAGATAATGTTAAAGATTATAAAGAAGATAAATTATCTTTCCTAAATGATAAAGTATCAAATAATAGCTATGAAATATTAGAAAAAACGCGCTTAATAGATGTTTCATATGATGAAAGTTCAGACATTTTAAATGTTGAAAATTCTATTATAATTAGTATGTTAATGAATAGATATCAGATATCTTATGAAGAGGCACAAAATATAATTCTAGACTTAACAGATAATGAGAAAAAGAAGATATTAGATGTACTTTGTACTAGTCCAGAACAAAGAGAATTAGAACAAGTAACATTTAAATATCAAATACCAATCTCTTTAGCTAATTTAACACATTTTACTAGACATAGAATGCAATCATTATTAGTACCTGATTTTATACCAATATGGAATTTAAATAATCATATTGTACCACCATCAATAAAAAATAAATGTCTTGATATTTATGAAGAAATATATAGAAAAAATGTATCAGTTTATCAAGAATTTGTTGATAATAAGGTAGATTCTAAAGATTTAGTTTATTTCTATTTAAGTGGTAATATGGTTAATGTTACAACTAATGTAAATGCTCGTTCACTAATGTGGATTAGTAGAATGAGATGCTGTAATAAAGCACAATGGGAAATAAGAAAGGTTCTTAATGATATGGTTAGTCAAGCTAAAGTGCATGCGCCGAATTTTGGAAAATATTTAGGTGCTACTTGCGATGTATTTGGCACATGTCCTGAAGGAAAAGAGTGTTGTGGTAAAGTTTATAAATTAAAAAAGTAATATAAAAGGAGTATAAAAATGCGCGGAAAATTAATACTAATTGAAGGAACAGATTGTTCAGGAAAAGAAACACAAGCAAATTTGCTAATAGATTACTTAAAGAATAAAGGGATAGATGCTGTAAAATTTGCATTCCCTGATTATGAATCACCAACTGGTAAAATTGTAGGAGGACCATATTTAGGCAAAAGTTATATATGTGATGGTTGGTTTCCTGAAGGAGCTTCTAATGTTGATCCTAAAGTATCATCATTATATTATGCAGCAGATTTCCTATATCATTTACCAGATATGAATAAAGCTTTAGATAGCGGTAAATGGATAATATTAGATAGATATTTCTATTCAACATTAGCTCATCAAGGTGGAAAAGTATCTAATAAAGAGAAAAGATATGAAATGTATAAATGGTTTGAAAAACTAGAAATAGATTTATTAAGATTATTAGAACCAGATATTAAAATATTTTTACATATGCCTTATGAATGTAGTTATATTTTAAAACAACATAGAGAAGAAAAACTAGATCAACTAGAATCAAATGCTAAACATTTAAAAAATGCTGAAAAAGCTTATAAAGAAATAGCACAGTTATATAATTTTGAAACAATTAAGTGTGGAAATAAAAATAGGATTAAAACTATAGAAGAAATTCATAATGATTTAGTTAAAGTAATTGAAAAATATATATAATTTATATTAAATAAAAAAATTAGTTGGAAAAAATATGAATTATGATATAATCATATTTAAGGAGCTGATATGATGAATGAAGATAGTAAAGAACTTTGTTTAGAAAGATTAGATAAAACTATTAATAATTTTCTTCAAGGTACTTGTGATGATAAAGATAGTAATATAATAGCGTTATTAGAAAAAATAATTGTTGTAGAAAAGGAAACTGCAACAGCTAATATTTTGTTTAATATGCTTAAGGAGAATTATTTTCAAAGCGATAGTGCAACAATTAATTTTGTAAACAAAATGTATGAATTTGATACAGAAACGTTAAGTAGTTATATGAATATCTATCTTGAACAACTATATGAAGGAGAAACTAAAGAAGAAGAAATAGCTGAGGATTTACAAGAAATGTTTATCTTATTAAGACAAATTAATCCCACATTATGTGATATATTTGAACATAAAAGATTATCATATAAAGAACATAGTAGACTATAAAAGAATATTTACTTTTATAGTTTTTTTTTTTATAATTAAAGTAGGTGAATAATATGGAAAAGTATTTAGATAAATTAAATGATGAATTATATTTTTTAGATGAACAAGAACGCCAAAAAGTATTAGAGAGATATAAAAAAATAGTATATGGAAAAACATATAAAGATATTGTTAAAGAAATAGGTAGTGTTGATGTAGTTGTTAAAAAGATTTGTAGTGAGTATAATTTAAATTATAAGTATTATATTCGAAGAAATAAATTTGATACTGATGTTTTAAATTTAACTAAAATAATAGCCAACTTTATTAGAGATATTATTAAAATTATAAAAAAATATACTTATACCCATACATTAGAATCTTTTTTAGAAGTATGCATTAAGTTAATAGCTTTAATAGTATTATTTGCATTCTTAAAATTACCATGTATATTATTAGAAAGCTTTGGAAATTCTGTTAATAAACTATTATTTTATCCATATAATACCAGTTTTGATACTATTTTAAATATTCTTATTTCTTTTATATATTTAATTGGATGTGTTATATTAATTATAAAAGTATTTGGTACATATAAAAAAGAAGAAAAAATACTAAAAGAAGAAGTTAAACAAACTGATAAAGAGTATAATTGGCTAGAATTTATTATAAGGATTATTATTTATTTAATTATACTTATTCCATTATGTATTTTAGGTTTAAATACCTTATTAGGATTAATTCTTTCTATTTACTTAGTTATATCTGGAATTAAGATATTTGGTATTGTTATTTTATTAATAGGTTTATTAGGTTTAATTTATACATTATTTATAACAATTAAAGATAGTTTGAATAATAAAAGTCGTTCTTTCTTATCAATGATTATTATATCTATAATTATTTTTTTACTAGGAATAGGCATTACAATATATAATTTTAATGAATTTAAATATCCTAATGGATTGGATCAAAGTTCATTAGTAAAAATAACTGAAGAGAAAAAGATAACTTTAGATGATATAAATACTAATATAATACTATCTAAAGGAAATTATGAAGTAATTACTGATGATAATTTAACTAATAATGAAATAAGAGTAGAAGTTAGTTATTATGATGATTATGTTGATGTTTTATATCATCAAGAAAAGGTTAATGATACTAATTATTTAGTTTTTAGAACAACTAAAGATGATAAGGTAGATCTTTCTTCTAAAATTAACAATATTATTAAGGATATGAAAAAAGGATATATTTTTAACTATTCAAATGTTGATAAAATACATATAAAGATTTATGCAAATAATGAAGTAAAGAATAATATAGAGAAGTAGTACTAAATAAATTTACAGAATTAATGATTCTTAATTATGAAAAAGAATTACTTACAACTGATATTTTTAATATTGCAATAATATATTTAATGAATGGTTGTTTAATCAAATGATAGTTCATAAACAAAACGTTTATTTGATATTTATGTGTGATAGTGCTATAATTATTCATGGATTGAGGTGTCATATGAAAAATATAAAAGAAACTTTAAAAACAGGTTTCCTAAAATTTAAAACGATAGCGACAACTAATGTTTTATTGTTTACTTTTGTAATTACAACGGTTATCAATTCAATTATTTTAAGAGGTATGACTGTTCATAATGTATTTTATATTAAACCTGTTATAGCAGATTTAACAATTGCCATATTCATAGGTTCTTTTGCTTACTTTTTTAAGCCTAAAAATCGATTTAAATATTTCTTTTTTTGGTCGGTAGTATTCTCACTTGTATGTATTATTAATGCTGTATATTACAAGAATTATTTATCTTTTGCATCATTTTCACTTTTAACTACTTTAACTCAATTAGGAGGATATACTGATGCAGTTGTAGAGAATATTTTATCTTTTCAAGACTTTATATATCTTTGGCAGTTTTTTTGCTTAATATTTGTGCATTTACAATTAAGAAAAAAGAAATATTATGAAAATGTTGAAAAAATAGAAATACGTAAAATTAGATTTTTAAATACAATTGTAGTTACTCTAATTATGCTAGGCTTTTTTATGTCAATGTTAACTGGACTTGATATTAGTCGTATGAAAAAACAATGGAATCGTGAATATGTAGTCCAGGAATTTGGAATTTATACTTATCAAGCTAATGATTTAATTAGTTATATTCGTACTAAGGTTAATAGTATGTTTGGTTATGATGAAGCCGCAAAAAGTTTTAGAGAGTATTATGCTGCTAATGAAAAGGAAACGCATAAAAATATGTATACTAATATTTTTCAAGGTAAGAATGTTATTGTTATACATGCTGAAAGTATTCAAAATTTCTTAATATCTGATGATTATCGCAATGGAGAACCAGCTAAATTTAATGGTAAGGAAGTAACACCTAATTTGAATCGTTTAGCTAGTGAAGGTTTATATTTTTCTAATTTTTATTCAGAAGAAAGTGCTGGAACAAGTAGTGATACGGAATTTACATTTAATAGTTCCTTATTACCTGCAAACTCAGGTACAGTGTTTATGAATTATTTTGATCGTGAGTATATAACAACTCCAAAACTATTTAAAGAATTAGGTTATTCTACATCTAGTATGCATGCTAATAGAAGTAGCGCATGGAATAGACAAACTGTTCATCCAAAACTTGGATATGATAAGTTATATTTTTATACTGATGCTTATGAAATAGATGAAGAAATAGGATTAGGGCTTAGTGATTCTTCATTCTTTAGACAATCTATTCAACATTTAAAAGAAATAGATGCTAATAACGATAAATGGTATTCATTATTAATTATGCTTACTAATCACACACCATTTAGTGATATTACAAGATGGGAACAAGAAAATAATAAAGTATTTGACGTTGATTATAAATATGAGCAAGTTGATGAAACTACGGGTAAGAAAATCACTGTAAGTGCTCCATATATGGAAGATACAACATTAGGTAATTATATTAAAAGTGCTCATTATGCTGATGCAAGTATTGGTGAATTTATCGAAGGATTGGATAAAGAAGGACTATTAGATGATACAGTTTTAATAATCTATGGTGATCATGACAATAAATTAAAGAAAGCAGTATATAATAGATATTATAATTATGATTATAAGACAGATGATATATTATCAGAAGATGATCCAAAATATATTAATGTAGATGATTACTTTTATGAATTAAATCGTAGTGTACCATTTATTATATGGACAAAAGATATGAAAGGAACAAAATATAATAAAGAGATAAAGAAAGTAATGGGAATGGTCGATGTTCAACCAACATTAGGTAATATGTTTGGATTCAATAATAAATATGCATTAGGTCATGATATATTTAATATTGATAATAACGTTGTTGTTTTCCCTTCAGGAAACTGGTTAACTGATAAAATTTATTATAATAGTGCTAAAGAAGCATATCGTCAAATTGATTTGAGTAGTGAAGTAACATTAGATTACATTAATTATTACAAACAATATTCTGAAAAAATGATTGAGATATCAAATAATATAATTACTTATGATTTAATAAAAAAGGTCGGAGAAAATCCAAATAATGAATTAATAGAAGAGGTTGGAGATAGTAATGCGCAAAAGAAAAAATAATCGAAAAATTAAAAAAGATAACATTTTTATTCTTATTTTAGTAATTGTTTTAGTAGCATTAATTATTAGTCTAGTGTTTATGGCAAAAGGAATTTTAAAGAAAGAAGAAGGAAATGTCCAAGAAACACAGATAGTTGATAAAATGGACGATTATGGTTATTATTTAACAGATCATAATACAAAATATTATAACGAATTATATGAAGAGTTAAAACAAACTTTAGCTGAAAATCCTGTTGATGAAGAAAAGTATGCTAAATTAGTTGCTCAATTATTTACAGTAGATTTTTATGATTTAAATTCTAAATTAAGTAAAAGCGATGTTGGGGGGACACAATTTATTGCTGAAGATTATAAAGATGTTTTTATAAAAACAGCTAATGATATTAATGGTATATACTATTATGTTAAAAGTGATCTTTATGGAGAGAGAAAACAAGAATTACCAGTAGTTGTGAATGCTGAAGTTGTATCATTAAAAAACACATCATTTAAATATGATAAAATAAATGATGATAACGCATATACTATTGATATTAATTTAACTTATGAAAAAGATTTGGGATATCAAAAAAGTGTTTCTTTAACGATTGTTCATAATGACAAAAAATTAGAAATTGTAGAAGTAAAATAGTTAAAAGATTGAATGATTTTTCAATCTTTTTTTTGTTAGATATGTATTAGAGTTCTTTTTATAATTAAAATATGATATACTAGATACATAGTCTAAATATTTATGAAGGGTTGATTATTATGCTAAAAAAATATATTATTGTATTTCTAATTTCGATGTTACCATTAGTAGAATTAAGAGGTGCTATTCCAGTTGCAGTAGGTATGGACTTACCTAAATTAATCTCATTTATTATTTGTATTATTGGTAATATGTTACCAGTACCTATTATATATTTATTTGCACGTAAAGTTCTTATATGGGGAAAAGATAAAAAAGTTATTGGTAAATTTTTTACTTGGTGCTTACAAAAAGGAGAAAAAGGTGGTAAAAAATTAGAATCAAAAGCAGGAAAAGGCTTATATTGGGCATTATTTGCTTTTGTTGCTATTCCATTACCAGGTACTGGGGCTTGGACTGGAACATTAGCTGCTAGTTTTCTAGATCTTGATTTTAAAAAAACCATAATTGCAGTTATGACAGGTGTATTATGCGCTGGATTAATAATGATGGCTTTATCCTTTGGAGTATTTGAATTTATTGCAGGTTAATATGAATTTAGATAGTTTAAAAGGTATTGGACCTAAAACAATTAAAATATTAAACCAACTAGGTATTTATAATAAAGAAGATTTACTAACTTATTATCCGTATCGTTTTGAAATTATAGAAAAAACAAATATTGCTTTATTAAACCAAGATGATCGGGTAGTGATTGATGGAATAGTAGAAAATATACCTACTATTTTCTTTTATAATAAGAAATTGAATAAGATGACATTTAGACTTAATACTGGTAATAATATTTATCCCGTATATATCTTTAATAGAGCTTTTCTAAAAAAAAATATGTATATTGGAACACAAGTAAGTGTTATTGGAAAATATGATAAAAAACATGGAACTATTATAGCAACTGATATAAAACTATCATTACTACCAAATAAATTAATAATAGAACCCATATATCATGTATGCAGTGGTATAAGTAGTAAAGAATTAAATAAAATAATAATAAATAATTTAGATAATAATATAGATATAGAAGAATATATACCAGAATACTTAATCGATAGATATAAATTAATTAATAAAAAAGATAGTATTTTACAAATACATAATCCATCTAATAAACAAATGTTATCTAAAGCTTTAAACTACTTAAAATATGAAGAACTATTTTTATTTATGATAAAGATGCATCATTTAAAGAACATACAAAATAAATTACCAGGCCTTGAAAGAAATATTTCTAAAGAAAAGGTAATTAGTTTTATTAATAATTTACCATTTAAACTAACTGATGATCAATTAAAGAGTGTAAAAAGTATATATGATGATTTAATAAGTAATAAACGAATGAATCGATTATTACAAGGAGATGTAGGTAGTGGAAAGACAATAGTAGCTGTTATCGCACTATATATTAATTATTTAAGCAATTATCAAGGAGCATTGATGGCACCTACTGAAATATTAGCTATACAACACTATAATAATTTATTAGATTTATATAAGGGTACTGATATTAAAGTTGAATTGTTGACGGGTAAATTAAAGCAAAGTGAAAAGAAAAAAATATGTAAGAGATTAATTAATAATGAAATAGATATTATAATAGGTACACATAGTTTATTTAGTGATGATGTAATATATAATAATTTAGGATTAGTCATTACAGACGAACAACATAGATTTGGTGTTAATCAGAGAAGTAGTTTAAAAAATAAGGGTATAACTCCAGATATTTTATATTTGAGTGCTACTCCAATTCCTAGAACTTATGCAATAAGTTTATATGGTGATATGGATATATCTAGTATTCATACTAGACCTAATGGAAGAAAAGAAATAATAACCTTGTTAAAGAAAAATAAAGAGATTAAAGATGTATTAGATTTAATGTATCAAGAATTAAAAAAGAAACATCAGATATATGTAATTGCTCCATTAATAGAAGAATCAGAAAGTTCTAATACAGAAAATGTATATGAATTAAAAAATAAGATTGATCGAGCGTTTGGTAAAATATGTAATAGTGCTATATTACATGGTAAAATGACTTCTCAAGAAAAAGATGAAGTAATGGAGAAGTATAAAAATAATGAGATAAGTATTCTAATAAGTACGACTGTTATTGAAGTAGGGGTTGATGTAAAAAATGCTACAATGATAGTTATCTTTGATAGTTATCGCTTTGGTTTATCACAATTACATCAATTAAGAGGTAGAGTAGGAAGAAATGAATTACAGAGTTATTGTGTATTGATAAGCGACCAAGAAGCTGAAAGACTTAATGTTTTGACTAAAACAATTGATGGTTTTAAAGTAAGTGAAGAAGATTTTAAATTAAGAGGTAGTGGAGACTTGTTTGGTACAAGGCAAAGTGGAGATATGCATTTCAAATTAGCTGACATTAAGAGAGATTTTAATATTTTATTACGTGCTAAAGAGGACTGTCAAGAAGTGTTAAGTAGTAAAGAATTTGTCAAAGATGAAAAATATTTAAAACTTAAAAATATGCTTGAAAAATCAATGAATATGTCTTGATTATATAGTGACTGATAGTGTAAAGTCATAGAAATGTATATTGACTTATTTTATTAATTGAGTTACACTAATAATGGCATGTTACTCCATGCCCGTACTATTACGATTTAATGTGATAGTACACAACCAAAACCCCCTGAAGTTCCCTCGAGAGAGGGAACACTTTTTGTTTTATAAGGGTTTCTGAGGTTTTTAATTTTTTCTAGATACCAAGCCAGATACCAAAAAACTTTTTTCAGATACCAAATTTATTTTTTATTTAAGTTTATTTAAATACCTAGATTTAAATTATCTATGGTATTTTTTACATTAGTAAGATTATTTGGAAACATGTGAGCATAAGTATCTAATGTTTCTTTAGTACTAGCATGTCCTAAATACTTAGATACAGTTGTTACTGGTTGACCAGTATTAATTAATAATGATGCACAACTATGTCTAAAAGAGTGTAGTGGTATTCTTCTAATATCTGCACTTTCAGCAATTCGTTTATTTATTCTATGCATCATACCAAATGTTAATGGATCTAATTCTCCAAAGATAAACCATTTTTCATTAAATCCGTAGTATTTCTTTTTATCATTATAAAGATTTACTAAATCATTGTATAAGACATCGGTAAGAGGTAATGTTCTAATACTTTTAGAAGTTTTAGGTGGAGTTAATTCATAATATTTTTGGCTATCTTTAACGCTATTAGCTTGTTTAGTAATAGATACTAACTTATTATTCCAATCTATATCAGACCATTGGAGACCTCTTGCTTCGCCTCTACGTAATCCACAATAATATAACATTTCAAACATTGCTTTATCATTTAGATTGGTAGTTCCTGTGATATATTTTTGGAATTCCTCAAATGTGTAAACATCTTTTTCCACTTTCATTTCATTAGGGTCTTTAAAGAACTCTATTTTTTTATAAAATTTCATTAGATTGATATCATACATTTTCATTCCCCAATTAAGAATAATCTTAAGAAATTTTTGAACATCATTTCTAGTAGAACATTTAATAGGTTTATTCCATAAGTCTTGTTGGAACTTATGATATAGATTCCCATCCATATCTTTTAGTTTAACATTCTCAAAATCAGCAAAATATCTTCTTCTTTTTAAATATGTTTCCATTGTTCTTCTTCTAACTTTATTTTTTTGAGATTCGATATATTGGTCGGTTAGAGTACCAAATGTCATATCCATATCTCCACCAAATTCTACTTTACTATTTAAAAACTCTCTTTCAGCATTCATAGCATCTAATTTAGTTTTATATGCTTTAGAAAAACTTTTTTTCCATTTTCCGTTTTTATCTTTTTCATTCCAATAATATTTATATTTACGACCATCTTTAGTCCATTGATTCTTAGGTAATTTATATATTCCCATATTTCATTCCTCCTTTTTTGTTGGGATTTATAAATATACCAGTTCGTAACGATTATATTTTATCATACAAACTACGAATATTTATAATCATCTCTCAAAATCATCACGTGATTTATTTTTATTTAAATGTTGTTTTGCTTTATCGATAGCAAAGTCAGGATCATTAGCTTGATGCCAATTATATGGAATATGAAGTACATCTAATAATTTTGTAGTTAAAGAGTATATTTTGTTTTGAATCGTAATTTTAAAATTATTAAATTCTTCAGTTAATTCTTGAAATTTATTTTTCCAAAATCCTATTTCTTTATTTTTATTTTCAATAATTTCTTTTTGACTATCAATAATTTTCTTTTGATTAATATAAGTTTCTCCTGATTTAAAGTTATTAACTTCTTGAGTTAAAGTTTTAATTTCTAAATCCTTTTTAATATTATCTTCAGCAAGTTCTTTTGAATAGAGTGATAACTTGTCTATATCATCATCTTTATATTGCTTTATAATACCTTTTTTTACGGGATTTAAGATATCTTTAGATGTTTCTATATCAACTTTATCAATAAACTTGTTTTCGGCTTTATTTGCCTCTTTTAATAGTTCGTTTTCATTTTTGATTTCTCGATTTAAAGCATTTAACTCAATTTGTTGTTTCATAGCATTAGTTAAATGAGTTTTATCTCCACCAATTTCTCCTCTAAATAGATTGAATCCTTTAGATTTGATAAATTCATTGTAATCATCTTGGAGTAGAGTATAAGATACATTACCACCTTTTTGTTTCCAAAATTGATCTGAATTTAGAAATTTACCTTTAACAGTTTCATAAATATTTTTACCATTCTTATCTTTCTTTTGAATAGGTACTAATTTTTTTTCTCCTTTTTTATTAGTTATTTCGTGTTTTAATTGATGACCATTTTCATCTAACTCAAATACTTTTCTCTTAACAACATTCACTACTGGAGTGAAATATATATGCATATGTGGTGTAGATTCATCAAGATGTATTGCTGCATATCTTATATTTTCACTATCTACATATTCTTTAATAAAGTTTAAACTTTCATCAAAGAACTTTTTTATTTCAGTTGGTAAATTATGATTTTCATCTATGACTACATGTCTAATAGGTTGACCTGCTTTATCGCCAGTTTTATAAAATTCTCCAGTATCTTTAAATTCCATTCCATAGTGTTCGAAGAATTCTTGACCACTTGTTATTATTAAACCATTCAATACTTTTGTACTTTTCTTATTTGGATTATAGTTTATATTGTTTGAATAAAGATAATCAAAAGTTGAACTAGCTAGAGTAGGGCCATCATAATTTATTAATTCTATATTATAAGGAGTTCTATTGTTATCATATTTACCAGAACCTTTTCTTTCCTTTAATTCTTTATCTAATCCACCAATATCTGATGCTTTAAATTTTTCTAATCGTAGTGCTTGTTTTCCTGAGTACATTTATTTTGACCTCCTTTCAATGCTTGTTTTAAAATAATACTCTATCTCACTAGGGCATAATATATGCCCAACCGTGAGCTAAGGAATATTCCTTAGAATCCTTTATGCTTGTAATAGCTAGAGCCAATACGTAATAAATAGGTAAAGGCATTCGCTATCACAAGATTAATTAAACGATATACTATATCATTTAATTAATGGATAATGAATTCACTATCGCCACTTCCAACCTTACAGGTCAGAACGTGCCTCGTTCATTCATTATTTTCAGAAGGTTCTTCATAAGAACAATGCCATAATCTCTCATTAGCAGTTCTTTTACTTGTTATATGAAGACCTTCTTTCTCCAACAAACTTAGGTTTCTTTGAATTAAACCTCCAAGTTGTGTTGGTGTTAATAAAATATTTGTTTTAGATAAGATATCTGATATAGTGTAATCAAAATCTTTCTTAGCAACTGCATATTTTATAAATAGTAGTAGATTATAATCAGTTTCATCGTCAGTGTTTTCATCTATAACACTAAATGTTTGATTTTCATTTCTTTTTAAATTCAATTCTAATCTACTAAAATCTCTACCTTTATAATCTAAAGTTAGTTTATTACAATTACTTTTTGATTCTTTTAATTTCATAATTCCAGATGCATCAGCAGTTAGTCCGACACTACCCATAATTCCATTACTTTTATTTAAGTGATGTGTAACAAATAATGTACAGTTATATTTTCTACATATTTCTTTAAACTTTTTAAATACAACATTATTTATTTCCTGATAATCGTTTTGATTATAGTTACTATCAAATTTAATGTCTTTAAACATATCAATTATTACGAATAAGGGTTCTTTATCAAAGGTTAATTCATGAATATCTCTTTCAATATCTCTGATATAAAAATCTGGAATATCATCTATATCTATAATGTGTAATTTATCTACATTAGGTTTCAAATTCATTAATTTAAATCGCTCTTGTAATTGATTTATATCGCCCTCTGTGGTAATATATAGGACATGAGAGGGATTTACTTTGAATCCTAAAAAATCTTCTCCAGTAGTAAGAGAGAAGGCAAGTTGCTGAGCAAACATTGACTTGCCAACCTTAGGATGAGATACAAGTAGATAAACTCCATTTGATATCATTAGGTTTTCGACGATGATATCTTTTTTTATGCTTTTGTTTAATTCATTTATCTGTTTCAAGTTGTATCTCCTTTCTTACATATTTTTAATTAATTCTTTACTAGAAACTCTAGATTCTAAATAAGGTATATCAATATCAAAGAATGCTACAACTTCTTTAGTTGGTACAACAGACTTTGGAATAAGATAGCCTTGTTTTTCAAGCTTTTCTTTTATTTTCTTTTTAGCCTTTAGTGCAGAATTCCTACCAAGATGTCCAAGTTTCATAATATCTTCTAGAGTGCACCATTGCTTAGCTACTAAATTTAATGTTTCTTCTGCAGTCATATTTTTATCTCCTTTCCTTTAATCTTTTTGTGGTGATACATAAATGTAATACGTATCATCAAGTGAATTATAGATAATATATTTTTTCTTTCTTAATTCTCTAAATGCTAGTGCAACATCTTTTCTACTATCATTACTAAGAGAGTAGAGGTCAGTATTTTCAAGTTCCTCATTAGTTCTAACTAATAGAGAATTAAGCATACTAGTTGCTCCGATAGATAAATCTTTAGGAATTATATAGTTATCAATATTATCCTTTTTAAATAATCTCATATTCACATCCTCCTTTCTCATTGGTGTCCGACATTAAGGACAATTCAAATATAACACTGTCCGATAATATTGTCAATACAATTTGACCGAAAATCTAGACATTTAAACAAAAATGTGGTAAAATCAAATTATTGAGAGAAAAAAGGGGAGAAAGAAGTGTTATTATGAACTCAGAAGAACTTAAAAATTTAATTGAATCAGCAAGAGAGGTTAAAGGTATTTCACAAAGAGAACTAGCTAAATTAACAGGTATTAGTAGAAGTACTTTAAATGATTTAATTAATGGAAAAATAAAAAAAGTAGATATTGATGATCTACGTAAAATTGCAGAAACTTTAGATATGTCATTACAAAAGCTATTAAAAGCTTCTGGTTATGATGAAATGTCTTTATATTTTCATGCTCATAAAAATAAGGATAAATATGCTGATAAGTCTAGTAAAGATTTAAAAGAATTAATTGAACAATATAAAGAATCAGAAACGGATTTATTACAATTTGATTTTACTAAAAGAGAAAATGCTAGAAAAGCATCATTTATAATTTTTGAAGTAGCAGAACACTTGACTTTACTTAAAGATGGTAAAAGTAAATACACTTTAGAACAAGCAATAGAAGAATTAAATAAAGCACAAGAATTACTTAATCCAATTATGGATAAGTATGATTATAAAAAATTACCAAAGAAAGATTAGTTAAGAGGTGTTGCAATGCGAATAGGAATAGATATAGATAATGTTCTATCTAATTTTAATGATGTATTATTAAACGAATATAAGAAACATGATAATGCAATAAATGGCAAAGGTATAGTTCATCAAGATTTATATATTAGAAATATGTTTAATTGGGATAAAGAATATGAAAAAAATTTTTACAAAGAAAATATTGAGTATTTTGCAAGCCTATTTGAACCGATTGAAGAATGTTCTAAATATGTAAAATTATTAAAAGAAGAAGGAAATACAATTTATATCATTAGTGGTCGAGATAATGGTGAATATTCTAACCCATATAAAATGACCATTGATTGGTTAAAAAAATATGATATTGTTTATGATAAATTATTTTTAGTAGATGCTTATAATAGTCATTCAAAAACAGAAATATGTTTAGAATACAATATTGATGTAATGATAGATGATTCTAAAAGAATGTGTAAGGACATAAAGGATAATGGTATTAGAACATTACTTATGGATACACTATATAATAGAGATACAAATGAATTTGAAAGAGTTAATTCATGGAAAGAAATTTATAACAAATTATCTAATAAAAAAATTAATGTGATACTTGATACAGATACTTATAATGAATGTGATGACCAATTTGCATTAGCCTATTTAATTAAGTCACAAGATATGTTTAATATTGAGGCAATTACAGTAGCACCATATTCTCATACAAAAAGAGATGTAAAAGTAATAGATGGACAAGAGTTGAGTTATAATGAAATTTTAAAAATATGTAATTGGTTAAATTTTGATACCATTGATAAAGTATTTAAAGGATCAATGGACTATATTCAAAATGGATATGATGAAAATAATGATGCAGTAAATAAAATAATTGAAGTGGCGCTTAAAAACGATAAAACCTATATATTAGGAATTGGAGCTATAACTAATATTGCTTTAGCTATAAAAAAAGAACCTAAGATAATTGATAGAATAGAAATCATTTGGTTAGGTGGAAATGAAATAGAATATAAAGATAATTTAGAATATAATTTCAAACAAGATATAGAGGCTGTAAAAATAGTGTTTGATTCTACAGTGAAAATGACTATACTACCTTGCAAAAATGTAGTATCAGATTTAAGAATAGATATAGCTGAATTAAAAAGTAAATTAGATAATAGGAAAGAATTAAATAAATATTTAATTGAGAGATTTTATAATGATGGATATCATGGAATACAAGAAACAAGAGTAATATGGGATATATCAGTAATAGCATATATGATAAATAAAAATTGGTTTGAAACAGAAAAAATTAGTTGTCCCAATATCAAGGAAGATAGTTCTTATGAATTAACTGATAATAGACATAGTATAACTTTTGTAACTAAATTAGATAGAGATAGAATATATGAAGATTTATTTAGAAAGTTAGGAGTATGAATTATGAAATTAACAAGCGATGAAGCATTAAAACTAATTGAAAAAGAAAGAAATGAAACATCAAATGAACGATGGATAAATCATTCTATTTGTGTTGGTAATGCTGCAGGTAAAATAGCAGAAGCATTAAATTTGAATATAGATTATGCAAAAACCTTAGGATATATTCATGATATTGGCAAAAAATTTAAGTATGATGAAAAAGGTGTATTTCCACATGCAATGAAGGGATATAAATATATTAAATCATTAGGATATGACGAGGATTATGCAGGAATTTGTATTAAACATTCATTTTTAAATAATGATATAGATTGTATTTCAAACGATCGTGATGAAACAGATAAAAGTAATGAAAATTATGATTTTGTAAAACAGTATATAAGTAAAGAATATTCCATATATGAAAAAATTATAAATCTTTGCGATTTAATGTGTACTACAAAAGTTTTAACAGTGGATAAAAGAATGATAGATTTGTTATATAGACATGGTGTCTATGCTAAAACACATTATCATATAGAAGAAACTATTAAATTGAAGGAATATTTTGATAATTTATTAGGATACAATTTATATGATTTGTTTTCTGAGATAAAAGAAAATTTGTAGGTGATGTTATGCGAATAGGAATAGATATAGATGGCGTATTAACCGACATAGAACAATGGCAGTTAGATTATGGAAGTAAGTTTTATTTTGAAAAATATAATAAACAAATATTAGATAATGAAGGCTATGAAACAACTGATATATTTAAAGTTGATAGTAAATTAGATGATGAGTTTTGGACTGAATATTTCAAAGATTATTCGATAAATGTTGATGTTAGAAAATTGGCTAGCGAGGTAATTAAAAAACTAAAACAGGATGGTAATGAAATTTATATTATTACCGCAAGAGGTAGTTTTTTATCACATTCTGCAAATGTAATGCTTTTTGAAGAAAATAAAAATATTGTTTTAGAGTGGCTTAGAAAAAATGAAATTGAGTATGACAAAATAATATTTAGTCCAGAAGATAAACTTAGTATATGTATAGAAAATAATATTGATGTAATGATAGAAGATAAAGTTGATAACATAAATAAAATATCATCTAGAATTCCAGTTATATGTTTTCATGCAGGATATAACAAAAATTGTATTGGTGATAATATTATTAGATGTTATAGTTGGTATGACATATATAGTAAAATAAATAAAATGGTTCAAAAATGAAAAGATTACTAAGAATTAGTTTTGATTTATCATTATTATCATTTATACCAATAATATCTTGGTTTTTACTTGGAATAATAGTTGATAAGAATTTAATTAATATATTTACACTAACTTATCCGTTACAATTTATATATTATATAATTAAATCTATATTTTCTACTGGAGCTAATATAAGTAAAGAAAAAGATAAAAACGAAAATGCAGTAATGTCAGGTTTAGTATTAGGAACAATTGTTTCTATAATTATTTTTACTATAATTCTATTAAATGTGGATAATTATATTAGTTTTATGAATATGGATATAAGTACATATAAAAACTTTACTATATATTCAATATTACAACTATTCATTTGTTTAGAATTTGCGATGATGCAAGATAAACTATATTATGAAGAAAAAAATAAATTAGCAAATAAGTATTCTTTAGTATTTAATTTGTTAAATTTTATATTATTGATTGGAACATCTTTAATAACAAAAAATCAAATTATTATAATTGCAACAACATTGATTCCATTAGCGATATATACTTTGTATATTTATATTAAAAATAGTAATAATTTTAAATTTAATATTAATATATTAAAATGTATAAAATACGATTCAGTTGAATTGTTCAATAATATTGCATTCTTTTTAATATTCTTGTTTGGATTATCTAATGCCTTAGAATATGGAGAAATGTATGCAACTGCTTTAACTTTTATAGCATTAATAACAGATACACAGTGGGATACTTTTGATGCTATAAAAGAGGCAGCAACAATAGATATTAGTAAAAGAAAATTTAATTATATAGAACATAGAAATAATGCTTACAAATTATTAGGAATATTATTTGGGACAAGCTTAATTATGTTTGTATTATTATATGGATTTTATGATTTAGATTTTAAAATTACAATGCTATATTTTTCATTTGAAATAGTTAATTTTTTAATTTATCCAATATATAGAATTAAAACTTGTTATTTACAATTGGAATATTCAGCTTTTAAAATTACATCAAATAAGATAATAGCATCAATACTTAGAATGTTTATTTCGTTATTAAAAACACCATTTTGTACAGGAATAGGACAAGTGTGTTCATCAGTTTATCAATTTATAACAGTTAGTATAATGTTTGGTCATAATTTTAAAATTGATAAAACAGGTTGTGTTGTTAAAAAGAAATCAATATTGAATAATGACACTATGACATTATAAATGTGAGTAGGATACTAACAAACAATGTGTCATGTGTCATTTAATAATAAAAATAATGAAATATGTGATATAATAGTATATATAAAAAGAAGCGCTAGTACAGGCTTATGATTATAAGTTTTTGTATTGGCGTTTTTTTCGTAGTAAGGAAGTGATAAAATGAATTTAAATTTAGAAAATGGATATACTGTTACTTTACCTTCAAAAGGAAAGCATAATATATATTATGGACCAAATAAAATAGGTAAAACTCAGATATCTCGTTCGATGAAAAAATATTATGAAGAAATAAGTGAAAAAGTTCTTTTGTTTAATGAAAATATTTTAAGTGATATGATTATTCAAAGTAGTGAAGATATTAATTCTTTTGAAGTAATGCCTATGGCACAAGAGTATAATAAATACTATAATAATATGCAAAAAAGTAAAGAAAAATTATCAATGAAAAATAGTTTAAAGGATTTATGCTTAGTTAATACAAAAAAGGCATTTCAAGGGTTTGAAAAAATAAGTGAGTATATTAATGATGATAATACTTATTCTTATAATGGTGATGCTTTATCACCAGTTTATAGTCAAGATGATATCAAGGATATGTATAAGCCAAAAAAGGTAAATATGAATATTTTTGAAATAATTGATAATCTGAAAAAGGATAATATCAAAATAATACCAGATAATGTTAAGAAAATTGTTGAGTATGATATATATAACATTCAATTGAAAATAAATCAAGACCCAGATAAATACAAGAATTGTCCTGTTTGTTTTTCACCTATTTGTCAAGAAAATTTAGATAAGATAAGGGAAAGCATTGAAAATGGTTCAATTGAAAAAGAATTGCAATTATCAATATTATTCTATTTAGATAATAAAAGTGATATTTTAAGAAATAAAATGTCTGAGATATTATTATGTGAATCATATGAATCCTTTGAAAAAGATTTTAAGTTAGATGTTGAAAAATCTATTATTTCTTATTTAAGTAATCAGTATGATAAAAAGGATGTTATAAATTATAAAGAAAATAAAACAAAAGTTGAAGAAATATTAAATAAAACAAAGGATTTTAAAATAAATGAAAATGTTGAATTAAGTAATTATATAAAAAATAAATTAAAGAATCATACGGTTTATAAAAATACAGATATAGAAATAAAAATTAGTGATGGAAAGTTAAAAGTTTTAAATAGTCAAGTTGAATATGATAAAATGTCTAAATCGGAACAAAATTATTTCAAATTTCTTTATTTTGATATTTTAGTTCATCAAAAGATTTTAGAAGGGAATTTGCATATAATTATTGATGATCCATTTGATAGTTATGATGATATTTATGTCCAAGATTCAATAGCAATAATAACAAAATTAATAAATGAACATATTGAAGATATTGATACAATTGATATTTTTTCTCACAGTATGTATATTCTTGATTTATATGATTCATTGAAAAAAATATATAATAAATTTAATATTTACTGGATGGATCAAATTGGTTTAACAAAAGAAATAAATATATTTGAAGATGGCTATCTTTTGTTTGAAAAAATAGATATAAATCCTTACGATTATGGAATTATATTGAAGATTAGCGATAAAATGGTTGATAAATATTCATTGATTGCATTTGCTGCACTTTTAAGAAATGAAATAAATGTAGAGCGTTTGTTATTTAAAAATAATAGCAATGGTGAACTTTCTGATGTGAAAAATAAAGTAGAAGAACTATATAATAAAATATCAGAATCAATCGATCATGTGAGGGAGGAAATATCAATAATTGAATTAAATAACATTATTAATGAAATATTTTATTTTGGCTTAAACGATAACGAAATACAGAATGTGTCATCTTTATTTGATGATATTTCAAAAGATTATGTTGATATAGATATAAAAGCAAAAACTGGTTCTGGAAATGTTGTATCGGTTCCTAAAAATGATATTTGTTATATATTAATTTATAAAATATTATTTGGTTTGAAAATTAGAAGATTATTAGAAAAGAAGGTTTATGATATTGTGCAAGAAGACTACACTGAAGTGTGGGATTTAATTGAAAAAATACCAAATACTCCATTGTATGATTATTATAATTTATATAAATACATAATTAATTCGTTTAATCATTCTTCATCAAGAGTTGTTCCACCAATTTTTGTGTATAGTTTCAAATCATTACGAGAAATGTATGAAGAATTACAAGCATTGTAGAATTCTAGATACCAAAACTAGATACTAAATCTCAAAAATAAAGCTATTTTTATAAGCTTTGATAAATTTTTATAAAAGAAAAAGCCTTATTTTGCAAGACTTTAACAAATTATTAAATTATTACGAACTGATAATAATATTTCCCCCTGAAGGAGCCGAAAGGCTCCACTTTTTGTTATTATGAATTAAATTAATTTAAAAATATTACAAAAAAGTTTAAAAGATGTTAATTTTGATTAAAATAGGTTAATAAATTTGCTACCTAAAATAGTATAATATATGCTTAAAAAATGGTATAATCTTTATACAAAAGGAGGCTAAACTATGCTAGATAAATCATTTCAAGAGATAACAAGTAATATAAAAAATGCAATTACTAGAACTCAATTAGAAATTATGACAGATGCTAATAAAAAATTAGTTAATCTTTATTATAATATTGGTAAAATGCTCGAAGAAAATAGTAGTTGGGGAAATAAGTTTATCGATAATGTTGCAATGAATTTAAAAATGTCCTTTCCTAATTTAAAGGGATTTTCGGTTCGTAATTTAAAATATATGAAAATTTTTTATAATGAATATAAGAATGATGAAGAATTTGTGCAACTGGTTGCACAATTACCATGGAAACATAATATTACATTAATACAAAAAGTAAAAGATAAAGAAATTCGCAAATGGTATATGAATAAATGTTTAGAAGATGGTTGGTCTGATAGTGTTCTCGTTTATCAAATAGATACTAACCTTTATGACAGGCAAGAAAAGACAATAAAACATAATAATTTCGAGCTAACTTTAAAACAAAATAGTGAGCTTGCAAATAATATGATGAAAGAGCCATATGTATTTGATTTAATTGAATTAACAGAAGAAGAATATGAGGAACTTGATAGACTAGCAACTTTAATGCTTGATCCAGATAAAAATTTTGATGAATTATTACAAATATGGAATAGTGAATCTAAATATAGAATTATGTCTGGTGCTTTAAATGGATAGAATAATATAAATTTTTAGAAGTTTTTTAAGGTAAAGAAAAGATTACTTTGGATAGAGTTTAAAAGCAAAAAAAGAGAGTTGATAATATGGATAAGCAAAAAACATTTTCAGATAGTGTTCTAGAATTTAATGAATGGTTATCAAATATATCTTTAAAATTATTTGATAATTATACTATTAGTAATCCGTTTAATGGAAAAAATAGATTACAAATAAAAGAGATTACGAATACTTTTTATAAAAAATATTATAATGACAATAATAAAAGATATTTAATACTTGGTAGTTCTCCAGCAAGAAAAGGAACAGCAACAACAGGTATTCCATTTGAAGATGCAAGTCATCTTTATAAAGAAACAGGTATTATGATTGATAATTTTTATATAAATAAATCATCTTCTAATTTTTTGTATGATGTTATGGAACAATATGGTGGTTGTGAAAAATTTTATAAGGACTTTTTTATGAGTTTTGTATGTCCACTTGGTATAGTAAATGTAAATTCAAAAGGGAATGAAGTTAATTCAAATTATTATGAAAATAAAAAATTGGAGAATGTTCTATACAATTTTATTGTTGATTCTTTAAAAAAACAGATTTCCTTTGGAATTGATACATCAATATGTTATTGCATAGGAAGTGGAGAAAATTTTAAATTTTTAACAAAAATTAATGAACAATACAAATTTTTTGATAGGATTATTGCTTTAGAACATCCAAGATTTATTATGCAATATAATTCAAAAGATAGGAATAAATACTTGGATAAGTATATTAATGCTTTAAATAATAGAAACTTAAATAATAAAAAAAACAGGGCAAAATATTTGTGTCCTAGCTAGCAATGTGAGTCTACTCCCTCCATTTACAAAAATATGGGATTTATCTCAAAACCTATGTAAAAGGAGGATTAAATAAAATGATTGATATGGAAACTATTAAAAATAATGTAGGTAGTTTTTCTAAAAAGCTTCCTAGTTTAAGTATTGATAGTATTTTTTTAGAGATGATGTAGATGGAAAAATGTTTATAAATTCCAATCTAATAAGGAGATAAGCGTAAATGAAAAATAAGAACAAAATAATATATTATACTTTAATAGTATTATCTATAATATTATTTATAGTAGCTATCATTTTATTAAATAATACGAAGATTGTAGCACCTATAATTATAGTTATTAGTCTATATCTATTTATAGGAGCAATTATTAAATTATGTAAGATAAATAATAAACTAAAAAATAGTGTTTTATGCACTTTGGATTTGTTATTTTGGTTACCATAAAAATTCCAACCATAAAGGAGTATGATTATGAGAAAATGTATAAGATGTAATGCAGAAATGATTGAAAATTTAGATGTCAAAGTTGAAGGTAGAGCAGATGGAATCAAGATTACACAACAAGGCATTTTTAGAGATAATTTAGGAATGCAGTTTGTCCAGAATGTGGTTACACTGAAACCTATATTCAAAATACAACTAAAATAAAAAAAATAACAGAAAATATAACAAAAAAATAGTATAGAAGAAATTTGTGTAGGAATGAAAGTGATAATAGTTTGTGATAGTATGAAATTTTATAAAGAAATGATGGAAAAGGATTGGAAGGAAATTGTATGTTAGTTTCATTTACTATCTAGATAAAATTAGCAAAGATGATTTTATTGAGTATGAAGCATTGATGTTTGATAAAATATATAAGGAAAGAATATAATTATTTGATGCTATTTTGCTTGTAAATATAGATGCTATATTGAAAATAAAACCCGAAATGGAATTGGATTTGCTAAGTCACTAAATAAAGATATAATATATTATATTGATTTGATAAATCACAAGGAATGAATTGAATGAACAACAAAATTGATTTAGATAAAATTTTTATGATAACTAACTTAAACACAATAAAAAAATTTTTATTTATAATAAGAAGTGTTTAAATATTAATCTACTTAAAGAGAGTGAAAACTCTCATTTTTATTTATATATTTTTAATTACTTTATAAAAATTATTAATGATAATATCTGAATAAACGAGTATTATAGATAATTAAGTATTAAATAGTAATTCTGTTATTATTGCAATAAAACGATACTCATATAATATTTTGAAAGGAGGTTATAAATATGAATTATAATAATGAGTATGCTTAAGATTTAGAATTTTTTGATAGATGTAGTTGTATGCCAAGGTGTAAATGTTGTTTTGGTGTTACTGGACCAACAGGAGCAACAGGTCCAACAGGAAGCAATGCTAACTCTACGTCTTGTTTCTGTGTTGATCAAATGAGAAACATTATTCAGCAAATTATTACACTTTATCCTAATGATAATTTGATTATTGCAATGGAAAGTGGCAATAATGTTAGTGGACGTGCTGGCTCTTTACTACCAGCACCGAATGACAATCCAAATTTTGGACTTTTTCAATTGGTTAATAATCAAGGAACTCCAGAGAAAGCAGTTTCGTTATGCAGAATAGCTTCAATTACTATAACAAGTAGTGAGTATAATGATTCAATTACTTATTTACCATCCCCAGTTCCTAGTCAAAGTGGATGTGATACTAATTGTGAAGTTGCGATTAGATCTTATTTACCAGTGTTGGAACTACAGGCGTTGACATTAAAGTAGGTGGACAAACTGTAGCTCAAGGAACTATTTTAAAAAGTGAATATGGAATGGTTGTAGTTGTTGGTAATAATAATAGTAATCCCACATTTGTCTCGTTATGTAAAGCTGAAATTATTAATAAGTAAATTTATTAGATTCAGGACTACAATGCTCCTGAATCTTTTTCATAAAAAAGTAAGTTATAAACTTCTGATATTATTTAGTCAAAATAGTAATTTTAATCCTATGTGTATAATATTATAATAAAAAAATCTATTCATTTATAGATTCTTTTTATATTGCAATATCTTATTTTTAGGTTCTTTCTCAACTAAAGCTTTATAAAACTCATTAGTTATAAACATTGTTGCTGCACATGTTAAACCCATAGCTAAATTATTTTGATCAATTTTACTATAGTCAATATCAAATGAGCCAAACTCTAAATCTATTGAGTTAATTAATTGTCTTATAAATTCTCTAATAGTTCTACCATTACCCTCTCTAAATGGATGAGCAAAGGTTAGACCATAAAATAGGTTAGCTAAAACTGTTGATAGTTCAAATTTGTTTTTAACATTGAATAAATCTACTTTTGCTTCATTTAATATGATTTCTAAATAATCTTTAATTTTTTCTGGTTCTAAAAATACTGTTTGTTTCATCATAGGTACACTTCTTATTTCTCCAGCCCAATCGTATATATCTTGAAATAAGTATTTATGTATTTGACATAAATGGTTTATATCAAAATCATTAGAAATAGGCGCTTCATATAATTCGGCCAATCTATTAGCACTTGATATTCTTTCAAAATTTGTTAAGTCTTCTTGAACTTGTATATTGGGTATATTTTTTAAAACATTAGTTCCATCTATTAAATA
Source organism: Roseburia sp. AF12-17LB (assembly GCA_963607615.1). GTDB lineage: Bacteria > Bacillota_I > Bacilli_A > RF39 > UBA660 > UBA5578. The sequence continues at coordinate 65,152 of CAVDCT010000006.1, read as the reverse complement.
GTCATTCCATGATGAATATATTGTTTGCGTTTTTATCATTTCTTGTTCCTTTCTCTTTTTGTGATTGATAATATCTAAAATCTCACCATCGGCAAAATTAATATTTTCAAATGCGAAAGTTGTTTTTATATATATTTTCATACTTCTAACTTCATCATTCATTTGTTACCTCACAGCAAATAAAACGTCAATGTATATGATTATAACATATTTTATTTTATAAATAAATATTTATTTTACGTTTTGGTATATTTCTTTATCACAAATATATAATATGTAATTACTAAATTTATATGATATAATTAATAGAAAGTGAACATATGAATTAATATATTTTTAGTATAACCAATCAAATCTTGTTAATTAAAGTATTTGTCTTTTATTAGTGATATTATAAATTTAAATAGACTTTAATAAATTAATTTACTATGTTAGCTTAATTCTATTTGATTGCTAATTTTGTCGAATTATTGTAAAAATTGTAATTTTAAGGAAAAATTTATAGCGAATAAATAAAATTGTTGAATATATAAGTTTAATTTATAATTGGTTAGATGAGTTTATTTGATATATTTTTATTTGAATATTATATAAAAATAATATGGAGGTGTTAATATGTTAATAAAAATTATAGTATTATTTATTTTGATTTTTGTTAATGGAATTTTTTCAGCCACTGAAATAGCTTTTCTTTCTATTAATAAATTTGAACTTAGTAAAGCTGTAAAAAGAGGTGATAAAAGGGCTTCTAAAATAGTTGAATTACTTAATGATTCTAGTTCTTTTTTATCAGCTATTCAAGTAGTAATAACATTATCTGGATTTTTAGCAAGCGCTTTTGCAGCTGAAAGTTTTGCTGGCGAAATAGCACAAAGACTAAATATTACATTTTTATCACTTGATACATTAACTACAATATTAGTAGTAATAATAACTATTATCTTATCTTATTTTACTTTAGTTCTAGGAGAATTAGTTCCTAAGAAAATTGGACTTGCCTATTCTAATGCAATAGCATTTAAAATGGTTTCATTAATTGACTTAATAATGAAAATATTTAAACCATTCATTGTTATTTTAAAAGTGTCAACTGATTTTATTGTTAGAATTTTACATATTGAAAGAAAAGAAGAAAATTCTGAAGAAGATTTAAAGAATAATATTTTAGATTCTAGTTTAGAAGATTTAGAAAAACAATTATTACTTAATGTTTTTTCTTTTAACGATACAACTATATCAGATGTGATGACTAATAAAAAAGAAGTTGTAAGTCTTTCAATCAATAGTTCTAAAGAAGAGGTAATTGATAAGATAAAAAGAAATAAATTTACCCGTTTTCCCATTGTTAATGGAAATAAAATTGTTGGTTTATTAAATATTAAAGATCTTATTATTAATCATGAAGAAGATTTTAATATTATGCATTATATGAGAAAAGTATTAGTATTACAAAGTAATATGATAATTGATGATGCATTTTTATATTTAAATTCTAAGTATGAAGCTTTAGCTATAATTGAAGAAAATGGTGAGTATGTTGGAATTGTTACAATTGAAGATATTGTTGAAGAATTAGTTGGAAATGTATTCGATGAATATGATGCTACTAAAAAATGATTAATATAGATGCAAGGTGTATTTAATATATTGATAATTACTTGCATATTTTTAAAATTGATGTATAATTAAACTAGATAATTTAAAATATTTAAGAGAGGGGTATTCATATGAATAATAATTATCAGCAACAATCAGTATATAATCAACAACCAATGTATAATCAGCAACCAATGTATAATCAGCAACCTGTTTATACTCAACCCCAAAAAAAGAATAATTTAGGATGTATAATAGCAGCAATAGTAATAATTTTTGTTGTTATAGTAATTGGTGTAATAGTTATTGGTTTAGTTTTTGCTACATCAAATTCAAAAAAACTAATATGTAAATCTAATGAAGGAAATATTACATTATTATATAATGATAAAACAATAGTTGGTTATACAGCAAATGGTATGACATATGATTTAGATACTCAAAAGCAATATGCTGAACAAGTTGGAATTGATGTATATTTAGATGAATTTGCAGCATGGTTTAGTAATAATACTACAGGAACATGTACAAGATAAGTTTGTAAATGTACTTAATTAGTTATAAAATGTAGTTTAGAGTTGTGGGTGGATGTGTGTGATAAAAAAGACGATTATTATTATAATGACGTTTTTTTTGTGGCATGGTATTATGTTTTGCTGCGGAAGAAAATGTTTATGTTGAGAAAAAGGTTGAAGACAATTATTTTGTTATAGATTATATTGTTGGAAATGAACCTACAGATGGAATTCAAGCGGATATAACTTATAATAGAGATGATTTATCTCTTTTTTCTTGCGAAGGAAATAATGATTACGAAGTAACTGTTAATGATAGTAAAATAGTTATAGAAAATTTAACAGGGTATAATAATACTATAATGGCTACATGTAAGTATAAAATACTAAATAACAATTCAATGAAAATGAATATTTATAATATTAAGAGTAGTAATTCAGAAAAATTAGATGTTTATAAAGATATAAATTTAGAAGAGAAAGTTATTTCAACAGATATTTCTACGTCTGATGAAAGCACAAAAAATAATAATCATAAAATGATAAAAATAATATATTTTAGTATAATAATTATTATTACTATTGCTATTATAGTTTTGTTATTTATAAAATTTAGTAAAAAATTAAATCTTATTTTATTTATATTTATATTATTAATTCCTATTTCAATACTAGCAGATAATAGGCCAATAGAACAAGCTGATGTTGATAATATTAGAGATTACTTGCTTGCCAAAAGAATTTTTTCTGAATTAGAGTTGCAAATTTATGATTATGATTTAGATTCTATGGTTACTATTAATGATTTAATTAAAGCCAAAATAAGTTTTCAAACTCCTAATATATTATATTCTAAAGAAGAAATTTCTCAAAATAGTGAATATGCAACTAAAGTTGTAAGAAATATTAATATTTCTAGTATTAGTGATATAGTATCTTTGAAATATTGTATAACTACAAAAAATAGCTGTGTTCCTAATAAAGATTATCCATTTGATAATAATGAAATTGAAATGAATATTAAGCTTGAAAATAATAAAGAAAAACAAAAAATTTGTGTTGAAGTTATTAATAAATTAGGGCTTAAATATAATCTTTGTGATAGTAAGTCATATTTAGTTGATGCTTCTAAACCTACTATATCTTTAAAACGTAAGAAAATATTTATAGATAGTGATACTAAGTATGATGTGAGTAAAAACATAGAAAAAACGACTTTTGGCGTTGGTGGTGGAAGTGTTAAATGCACTGATACTAATAGTTTAAAAATAGGTACTAATAAAATTATATGTACTGCTAAAGGAAAGAATGGATTAGAGGCATCTAGTCAGTTTGAAATTGTTAAAAGTACAACTTATAATAAGACAGCTGTATTTTTTGGAGATTCTATAACTAAGGGTGCTGGATCAAAAAGTGGTAGTTATTCTTGGGCTAATTATGTTGGAGATAATTATGACTTAAAGTCTTCAGTAAATCGTGGAAGATCAGGTTGGAGAATATCTAATACAGCTAATAATTATATTAATAATTTAGTTTTAAAAGAAAAGGGTAATAAATACGATTTTGTTATTTTACATGGTGGATGCAATGATATAGGATATGATGTTGAGTTAGGTAAAATATCTAATTCATATAATCCTAAAACTTTTGATGATAAGACATTTATTGGTGGTTTAGAAAAATATCTTTATACTGTAGTTACACAATGGCCAAATGCTAGAATTGGATATATTATTAATTATCGTACTCCAAATAATAAAATTAGGTCTGTAAGTAAATCTTCACCATATTATAAAGAAATGCGTAATGTATTAAGAAAATGGAATATACCATATTTTGATTTATTTGATGGTGTGGCACCTAATGGTAAAACATATTCAGATATTTTACATGTTAATACTAATAAATATCTTCCAGATACTTTACATTTGGATGATGCAGGATATAAAGTTATATCTCCTTATATTTATGATTGGATGCAGACTTTGACAAAGTGGAGAGATCCTAGATAATAATATTTAAATGTGTTTTTACACATTTTTTTATATATTAGGAAAGTGCGTTTTTTATAAAATCTATTTACAAACATATGCTTGTATGACATTATATGTTTATCAAGAGGTGATATTATCGGATAAACAATCAAAAGGATATGTATTTAGAATATATTCAAATAAAAATCAAAAACGATTAATTTATAAAATCTTTGGAGTCAATAGGTTATTTTATGACTACTTTCTAGAAGAAAAGTAAAAAAGAAAAGACGTTAATGCAAGTATTAATATCGTGCTTAAAGGTATCGAAAAATATATGAAAGAACTAGAGGTTTAAAAAGTATACAAAGAAATAGGGCGGCGACCGCCCGATATTGGTCTGTGGAGAAACAAAGTTTCATTGAAGCAGAAAAAACTTATTGCGAGATAAGGATGGCAAAATTTATTTTGACTTTTGTTCCTATATAATAAATTTTATTTATATTGTAAATTTTTATTATTATGATATAATTAATAATAGGTGAATAGTATGATAAACAAGACAAAAGTAATTTCGACTGTTGGTCCAGTTACTATGGAGAAAGTACAAATAAAAAAGTTGATGGAAAATGGTACAGATGTATTTAGAATTAACATGAGTCATGCTGATTATAATTTTTGTCGTGAGGTTGTTTCTAGTGTTAATGAGTTAAATAAAGAATTGGGTATGAATGTAGCCCTTTTGATGGATTTGATGGGACCAGAAGTTAGAATTGGTAAATTTATAAATGGTCAAGTTTATTTTCGTCAAGGAGATAGAGTAAAGATATACATGGATGAGGTAATGGGAGATAATACTAAATTTTCTGTTAGTTATCCTAACCTGATTCAAGAAATTAGTTATAATAAAATTATTAGTATCAAAGATGGAGCTTTGTTAATGGAGGTTATAGAAATATTACAAGATTTCTTTGTTTGCGAAGTGCTAAATGATGCTATTATTGAAGATAATCAAAATCTTAATGTTCAAAATACTAAACTTAAATTACCATTTTTAACTAATAAAGATGAAACTGATATTATTATGGCACATAAATTAGGTTTTGATTTTATTTCCTTATCATATGTAGAATGTGCAGAGCAAGTATTGGCTGTTAATAATTTATTGATTAATTTAAAAAATGATCATATAGGATTGATATCTAAAATTGAAACAGAAGATGCTGTAAATCATATTGATGAAATAATTAGGGTTAGTGATGCTATTATGGTAGCACGTGGCGATTTAGGTGTTTCTATAGCAATGGAAAGAGTTCCAGGTATTCAAAAGAAAATAATTAATAAATGTCATAAAGCAGGTATTGTTAGTATTGTGGCAACAGAATTGATGTCATCAATGGAACGTATGGCTAGACCAACAAGGGCTGAGGTGAGTGATGTTGCTAATGCTGTTTTAGATGGTGCTGATGCTGTTATGTTATCTGGAGAGACTACAGTTGGAAAATATCCAATAGAAACGTTAAAAATGATGGAGAAAATAATTAATTCGGCTGAGTTAGATATTGATTATTCTAATAATTTTAATAATAATTTTGAGATATCAAATGATATAACTAGTATTATATCTTTGAATGTTGCGGAGGCTGCTTACAGGTTAAAATGTTGCGCTATAATAGCACCTACAAATAGTGGTTATACAGCTCGTATGATGAGTCGCTTTAGACCTAGTTGTCCTATTATTGCTGTAAGTCCTAATAAAGAAACTGTTAAATCTTTACAATTACATTTTGCTGTTACACCTGTATTGATTGATGAACTTAATTCATTTGATAAAATCATTAATTTATCTAAACAAATTACTTTTAAACTAATATCTACTAGACCGGGTGATAAAATTATTATTACTGGTGGATATCCATTTAATGAAGTTAAGTTTACTAATTTTATGAAAATAGAAGAATTATAAGAAAAAGGTGATAAATTATGTATGATTTAGGCGATCAATTTGCGCTTGATTTAAATAAAGCAATAGCAAATCCTGCTTGTGTTTTAAAAGGTGATAAATATCGTATATCTGTATTGACAGAACGTTTAATTAGGTTAGAGTATAATGTTGAAGGAAATTTTGAAGATAGCCCAACAGAATTAGTTTGGTATCGTAATTTTCCAAAGCCAGAATTTAATGTTATAAATAATCGTAATAATTTAGTTATTGAAACTAAATATTTTTCACTTAATTATGTTAAAGAAGCACCTTTTCAAGGAACATCTTTAAATAAAACAGCTAATTTACGAATTGATTTAATGGGTGTTGATAAAACATGGTATTATGGCCATCAAGAGATAAAAAATTTTGGTGCACCAGTACTTCAAAAAAATAATACAGCTGATGATAATCCAGAGTTTAATATGCGTGGATTATATTCTATTGATGGATTTGCTAGTTTAGATGATTCTAATAATTATTTATTGAATGCTAGAGGTAATTGTAGAGCTCGTGCTAATAAAGAGATTGATATTTATGTATTTATGTATGGAAAAGATTTCTCTTTAGCACTTAAAGATTATTATATGATAACTGGTTATCCAGCACTAATTCCTCGTTATGCTTTAGGTAATTGGTGGAGTCGTAATGATACTTATGATGATAATAGTATAGATGATTTAATAGAAAATTTTGATAATCATAGAATTCCAATATCCGTTTTAATGTTAGATAAAGACTGGCATATACGAATTAGGCAAAATGAGAAACATTTACGTACAGGATTTACTTTTAATGGTGAACTATTTAAAAATCCTACGGAATTAGTTAATAAAATACATGAGAGAGGAATTAAATTAGGGGTTAATATTAATCCAATAGAAGGTTTTTATCCTCTAGATGCATTTTATCAAACAGCTGCTAAATATTTACCTGCAAATCCTGATGGAGTAATTCCTTTTAATGTTTATGATGCTAAAACTTTAGATGTTTATTTAAAAGTTTTTATTCATCCACTAGATAATTTTGGTATAGATTTCTTCTGGGTAGATTGGTATGATAAAAATCGTATTCACGAATTAGCACTTTTAAAGCATTATCATTTCTATGATATGATGCGAAATTATAAACGTCGTCCAATGGTATATGGATATAATGCTAGAATAGCTGCTCATAGATATCCTATATTATATGCAGGAAAAAGTGTTGTAAGTTGGGATACTTTAGCTAATATACCTTATTTTAATGGTCGTGCTGCTAATATTGGGGTAAGTTGGTGGAGCCATGATATTGGTGGATACTTTAATGGTACAGAAGATAATGAATTATATGAACGTTATATTCAGTTAGGAACTTTTTCGCCAATCTTAAAATTAAGTGCTGATGCTGGAAGATTTTATAAAAGAGAACCATGGAGATGGGATGTTCGTACATATGCTATTGCTGGAGAATATTTAACTTTAAGACATCGTTTAGTTCCATATTTATATTCTGAAGCTTATAGATATTATAAATATGGTATACCAGTTATTCAGCCTGTTTACTATCAATATCCAGAATTATATGATGATAAATTATATCGTAATGAATATTCTTTTGGTAGTCAATTTTTTATTAGTCCAATAACAACAAAAAAAGATTTAGTAATGAACCGTGTAATTCATAGATTTTTCTTACCAGATGGAACATGGTATAATTTTAGAACGGGTAAAAAGTATTTGGGCAAGAGAAAGCAAATATCATTCTTCCGTAATGAAGAATATCCAGCTTTTGTTAAAGCAGGTGCTATTATTCCAATGTCTCTTCACTCAAATATAAATGATACAACTCCACCTAAAAATATGGAAATTCAAATTTTTCCTGGTAAGAGTAATACATATCGTTTATATGAAGATGATGGAGTTAGTGATTTATATTTACAAGGTTATTCTTTAACAACTTTGATTGATTATAATTATTTACCAAATAATTATACTGTTATTATTCGCCCTGTCGAAGGAAAAACTGGTATTGTTCCAGATAAACGTAATTATAAGATACGTTTTAGAAATACAAAGAGATCTAATGATGTTCAAGCATATATTAAATCAGAAAAAACAGAATGTAAGTTATCAGTAGATGGTCCTGATTTTATTGTTGAACTTAAAGATATACCAACAACTGAACAATTAACTATAAATTGTAAGGGTAAAGATATTGAAATAGATGCTATAAGAATTGTATTAGAAGATGTTGAAGAGATTATTAGCGATTTACCACTTTTAACATCACAGAAAGATTATGTTTATAATTTATTAACAGATAAAAGTATGAATAAAGATCGTAAACGTATTGAATTACATAAATTAACTAAGGGTAAAAATGCCTATGAGAAAAAATATGTTCAATTATTTTTACAATTATTAGAATATATTGATCAAATACAATAAAAAGGTGATTCATGTTCATCTTTTTTTGTTATAATAAATTACAAGGTGATGTTGTATGATGACTTCTAGAATGCAAAAGATACTTTTAGGTATTAAGAATAGGAGCTTTAGTTATCAAGGATTTGATGAAAATGTTATTAATTATTTAATTGAATATACAAAACAATATTTAGAAGTGTTAGTAATATTAGGTTATATAGATAATAATAATTCTGAAATAATTGAGAATATTTTTTTAAAAGTAAATTTTATTTTACCATATAAATTTTATATGCATGAAAAAAATAATATGATTTTAGTTGATGTAAATCAATATGATGATAATTCTTTAACTAATATAGAAAATATTATGTTGAATACTTATCAAAAAGTAGGTGAATACATTTTAACTAATATGCATTATCATGATATTCAATTAGAGTCACTTATTATTTGTGAGGGAAAAACTACGGATGTTCATGATATAATGAATAGCTTTTCTCTTTTAATTAAGGCTTTATCTCAAGAGTTAGCAGAGCAAGTACTATCTTACCTAACAGGTAAACAAAGAGTGACTAAAACTATTAATCTATCTATGGTGTTAGAAAAAGAATTAGAAACTGATTTTAATATAAATGGCTCTTATCAAGAACCTGCTTGTTTATTTTCTGGAATTTTATTAGAAGATAATAAAAAGACTGCATTTTATGAATTATCACAAATATGTTTAACTAAAGATTTTATTGAGTTTATTACTAATTTACAAAGGGAAAATATATATACTTTACTAAGGGGATTGTGCTATATAAAAGAAGTAATAGAAAACGAAAATAATTCTAACGATAATGCTTTGACTACTATGAAAATGTTAGAAGATAATTATAATAAAGTTGTAAAAATACGTGTTTTAAAAAATTATTAATATTTTAATTGATTTATAATCTTGTTAATTAATTATAGATAAAAAGACTTGCATATTTATTTATCTTATACTATAATAAATCTATAGCGATGAAGAAGAGTAGTAATAATTAATTATTATTTAGAGAAAAAGTGGTTGGTGAAAACTTTTAATATGAAATTATGAACTTGCTTTGGAGCCTTTTATATGATAAGTATAAGACGTATATCTGCGTTAAAGATTTGAGTGCATAATAGTATTATGAAATAGAGTGGTACCACGATTATTCGTCTCTATAACATAGTACTTTTTTTATTAGGAGGATGTATGGAATTTTTGTTGTTTTTCTTAATTGCTTTTGTTTTAATCAATTTATTTTATAATATATTCGTTATAAGAAAAGATAATGCCTTAAAAAAGATGAAAACTAGTAAAGAGGTTGTACTTTTTTGTAAACTTAATAAATTAGATGTTAATAAATTGGACCTGAAAAGTTTAGTAAAAACTTTAAGTTGTACAAATTCATTTATAATATCTTTAATGGGAACCTTTGTGTTAGCTTTGAATAAGTATATATCTAATTTTTATTTATGGTTAATATTGAGTGCTATAATAGTTATAATTGTTTTAATACCAATTATTATTTTAACATATAAGTTTATAGGTAAAAAAATAAAGAAGGAGAGTAGATAATATGTATAATTTCAGTAATATTGAAAAAAAATGGCAAAAATATTGGGAAGAAAATCAAAGCTTTAAAGTTGATATTGATGAAAGTAAAAAGAAGTTTTATATGCTTGTAGAATTTCCTTATCCATCAGGAGTTGGGCTTCATGTCGGACATGGTCGTGTTTATACAGCATCAGATGTTCAAGCACGTTTTAAAAAAGCAAATGGATATAATGTATTATTTCCAATGGGATGGGATGCATTTGGTGCACCAGCAGAGCAATATGCTATAAAAAATCATATTCATCCCCGTGAAGCTGTTTCAGAAAATATTAAAGTATTTAAAGGACAAATGCAATCTCTTGGATTGGCAATTGATTGGTCACGTGAATTTTCAACAACTGATCCTGAATATTATAAATGGACACAATGGCAATTTTTACAATTTTATAAAGCAGGTTTAGCATATAAAGCAGAAAAAGAAATTAATTGGTGTCCAACTTGTAAGAGTGGATTATCTAATGAAGATGCACAAGGTGGTGTTTGTGAAAGATGTGGTTCACAAACTACTAAAAAATTAAAGAATCAATGGGTACTTAAAATGAGTAGTTATGCGGACAAATTACTTGATGGTTTATCTGATACAGAATTTTTGGATAAAGTTAAGACTGCTCAAATTAATTGGATTGGTAAAAGTACAGGTGCATCTGTTAAATTCAAATTAAAGGATATTGATGATTATTTAGAAGTATTTACAACACGTGCTGATACTTTATATGGTGTAACATTTATGGTTGTAAGTCCTGAACATTCATATCTAGAAAAATATAAAGATAAAATAGAAAATATAAAAGAATTAGAAATATATCAAGAAGAAGCTCGTCATAAAAGTGAAATAGAAAGAACTGATAATACAAAGGAAAAAACAGGTATTGAATTAAAAGGAATACGTGCTATTAATCCAATTACTAATAAAGAAATACCTATTTATGTAAGTGATTATGTTCTTGCTAGCTATGGAACAGGTGCTATTATGGCAGTTCCTGCTCATGATGAGAGAGATTATGCGTTTGCTAAAAAATTTGGTATTGATATAGTTCAAGTGCTTGAGGAAGTTACTGGTACACCTTTTGAAAATGAAGAAAAGAAAAATAGTATAGTAGCAGTTGTTTATGATGAAATGAATAATAAGTATTTAACTATTAATTGGCAATCACTAGGTGGAAGATTATTTGTTGGTGGTACAAGAAAAGATGGAGAGTCAGCAGTAGAATGTGCTACAAGAGAAATAAAAGAAGAAACTGGATATGATGATATAGAATTAGTTAGAGAAACATTTAAAATTAATCATCATTATTATGCTTATAATAAAGATAAATATTTTAATATAGAATCTACTGGATTATTATTTAAATTGAAATCAGATCATAAAGTTAATCAAAATTTGGATAGTGATGAGAAATTTGTTGTTGAATGGGTAGATAGAGATACAATTGATGCTGAAATCAAAGATGAATTACATCAAAAGACTTTTGCATATTGTTTAAATGATACAGCAATGATAGGTGATGGAATACATATTAATTCTGATATATTAAATGGTCTTGGTAAAGATGAAGCTATAGATAAAATGATTGATTATTTAGATACTAAAGGTGTTGGGCATAAGCAAACAAATTATCGTTTACAAGATTGGATATTCTCACGTCAAAGATTCTGGGGAGAACCAATTCCTATGATTAATTGTCCAGAATGTGGATGGGTTGCTGTACCTGATGAGGATTTACCAGTTGTACTGCCAAATGTTCAATCTTATGAACCAACAGAAACAGGAGAAAGTCCACTTGCAAATATTGATGAATTTGTAAATTGTACTTGTCCTAAATGTGGACATAGTGCTAAAAGAGAAACTGATACAATGCCTAACTGGGCTGGTTCTAGTTGGTATTGGTTAAGATATATGGATCCACATAATACACAAGCTATAGCAAGTATGGACGCTATGAAATATTGGGGTAAAGTTGATTTATATGATGGTGGAATGGAACATGCAACTCGTCATTTATTGTATGCTAGATTTTGGAATATTTTCTTACATGAACAAGGATTAGTTCCTAATAGTGAACCATTTTCTAAACGTATTAGTCATGGAATGATTCTAGGACCTAATGGTGAGAAAATGAGTAAGAGTAAAGGTAATGTTGTTAATCCTAATGATATGATAAATGAATATGGTGCAGATGCACTTCGTACATACGAAATGTTTATAGGGGATTATTCCAAAGATGCAGCATGGAATGAAAATGGTTTAAAAGGATGTAAAAAATTCTTAGATCGTGTATGGAAATTACAAGATAAACTAAATGAAAACAATGGTTATACTAAAGAGTTAGAAACAATTATTAATAAAACCATTAAGAAAGTTACAGAAGATATTGAATCATTGAATTATAATACGGCTGTATCAGCTTTAATGATTTTACTAAATGAAACTGATAAGGTAGATACAATTACGAGAAAAGATTATCGAACAATTATTGAATTATTAAATCCATTCGCACCACATATTACAGAAGAAATAAATGAAATATGTAAATTAGGGGAACCATTATGTAATAGTAATTGGCCTAAATATGATGAGGCTAAAATAGTGGATGCTACATACGAAATGGTAGTTCAAGTAAATGGTAAAGTTAGAGGTAAGATTGAAGTATCAACAGATACATCCAAAGAAGATATGGAAACATTAGCTAAAAAAATAGATAATGTTAAAACACATATTGATGGTAAAGAAATAGTAAAAGTAATTGTTGTTCCAAAAAAATTAGTTAATATAGTTGTTAAATAAAAGGAAATTCGTTTCCTTTTTTTTGTTTATTTGGTATAATTTATTATAGTAGGTGATAGCATGCAAGATTATATTTATTTACAAATACCAAATGAAACAATTAAAGATAGACAAGGTAATAATATATGTCAACCTAATTTAAAATTATTTTCTAATTTATTAACTAAAAATAATCTTTCAAGACTTGATAGGCTAACTAGTAATGATACATATCTAACACTTGCCTTTGATAATAATGATTCTAAAGTTTTAAATAATGGAGATGGTACCTATAGTTTTTTGAAAGATTCAGTGAAATTTATAATAATTAATATTCCAGAAAATGACTATAATAAAAGCAAAAATTTTCAAAGATTATGTTTAGAAATATCTATGAGTGGTAGATATTTACCAGTATATACACCAAATGGTGATTTATTATTTACTGAATCTCATTATAATTATATTCGTAATCAAATGAATGGTTTATCTTATTATAATATGAGTGATAACTTTACTTTAGCGGATCCTAATGAATTGGATCCTGGAGATATTATTATAGGTAATAAAAACTATAAAATACAAGAGCTTGCTCAAGAAGTTTCATCTCAATTAGCAACAACAGAGTATATAGAAAAAAAGATTGTATCATCTATTAAAGAGACTGCTACTGAAATGGTAATTGATACAACAATAACTAATAATCCTAATAGTGGAGTGGCTGAATTATTAGATATAGGTTCAACAGGTCGTGGAACAAATTTACCTGGTGATGGAGATTTTGATTTTCTACTACGAGTTGATCCGGAAAGTTATTATCCAACTGTTCAGTATCTAACTTCGAAAATATTGCAAGCCTTTGGCAAGAAAGTATATGATTCTGAATCAGTAGTTATTGTCCATAAATCTGATTTACGTTTAAGTGAAATTTATATACCTGGTATAAAAGAGCCTGTGAAAGTAGATATAACTTTTACAGAAAAAAATTCTAAAGTTAAATACTCAACTGAAATGTGTGTATGTGATCGATTGAAAACGATAAAAGAAAAGTATCCAAGCGATTATTATACTGTATTAGCAAATATTGTTTTAGGAAAAATTCTTTTAAAAGATTCTAAAGCATATAAGAAAAAAAACTCTAGAGAAGATCGTCAAGGTGGTTTAGGCGGAATAGGTGTTGAAACTTGGATTTTACAAAATAATGGCTCATTATTTAATGCTATTAATACATTTTTAAAAACATCAGAATTAGCAGCTGAATTTTATGGGTTTGATTTATATGAACTAATAGAATTTTCTAAAAGAGATCAATCACGATTGGTTACTAATGTTATCAATGAAGCACATAATAAACCAGTTGAAGAACCATATAAAGCTTTATTTAAAATATTTCATAAATTCCAACAGATGTATCCAATATATGATTTTGGTGATAATCATAAAATCGGTAAGCCAGGTTCTAAGAGAAGTTATCCACATGATGATTTTATATATAATATGAATGCATCAGGTTTTTATAAGATGCTTAATGGAGTATTGGAATATACTAAACAAATATCGATAGAAGATATCAATCAAATGAAAAATGTAGTATAATTAAGTAGGTGATAATATGAGTAATGATGTAACATCAAAGAAGAAAGTAAATAGTAAAAAATTAATAAGTAACTCAAATATGAAAAAGAAAAATTTAAATTCAAAAAAATTTGGTATGAATAAATTTAAAATGATATTAAAAAAATTTTTAACAAAATTAAAACTAGTTGGAAAGAATTTACTTAGGATTATTTTAAAATTTTTAAAACGTTATTGGCAACTTATTTTAATGAATATTATTATATTTATTTTAACTGTATTTATTGAATCGATATATATATATAATCTGAAATTCTTAATGTGGGTAACTAACACAGTTTTATTTGTTGTGATTCCAACAATTATCTTTACTTTAAAATTTAAAATTAAAAGTAAAGATATTATATTAAGCGTACCTATTCTATATATAATGTTTTTGATATTTTTAGATTTTTGTACATTAAGAGATTTATATGGAATAACATCAGGTAGATTAGATAAAGTACCTAATTTTATAGATGCGTTAATGGTAGTATTTATATTTACTTTTTTAGAATATATAACAGTATATATTATTAATCGAATAAGTCAAAAAAAGAATTCACAGAAGATTACAAAATAATTTTCTTTTTTTTTATAATAAAAAAAGGATTTTAAATATAAATCAATAATAATTATATAGGAGGTTATATAATGAAAAAAATAATTTTATGTATAATGTTAATGTTGGTATGTTTACCTGTTTATGCTAAAGAAGAGAGTTTTTACTATGATAATGAAAGAGTAGAAGAAATGTGGATTACTAAAGTTAATTCTGAAGAAACTAGATCTGCTCATCCATATGTAATTAAAAGAAGAAGCGATAATACTTATGTATATTGTTTAGAACCTTTTGTATTACTACAAAATGATGTTAAATATATTTTAGATGATAATTATAGTAAATATGGTTTGACGAAAGAACAAATAGATAAAATTAATCTCTATATATATTATGGATATGGCTATGGTAATCACAATACAGATAAGTGGTATGGGGTAACACAGTATTTAATTTGGAAAGAAGCAGACAAAAAAGCTGATATTTATTTTACAGATAAGAAAAATGGTGAAAAGAAGAATTTATATTCTACTGAAATTAAAGAAATAGAAACTTTAATAGAAGAACATAATAAAGAACCAAATTTTATAAAAGATTATGTTATTTCTACTAATAGTGATTTAGTAATTGATAGTAATATTAATTTAAGTGAATATAATATTAAAACAGATATTAATTGTGAGGTTAAAGATAATAAAATATATTTTAGTAATTTAGATGTAGGAACATATACTATTGAATTAGAAAAGAAAAATAATCGTTTTGTAACTGATTTTATGTTGTATTATAATAAAGATAGTCAAAATATAATAATTCCTGGTAATAGTCCTAAATTTAGTAAAAATTATAGTTTTAAAATCAGCGTATTAGAAGGTAAGTTAACAATAAATAAAAGAAGTAGTTATGATAATACTAAATTAGAGGGTGCTACATATGGTATTTATCAGGGAGAAAATTTAATTACTAAAATCACAACAGATAAAGAAGGTATAGGTAGTATTAATTTATCTTTTGGTGAGTATATAGTTAAAGAGTTAGAGGCTCCAGCTGGTTATAAAATTGATTCACAATTACATACAATAAAAATTGATAATAATTCTTTAAATATAAACTTAGATTTATTAAATGATCAAGAAATAGTTGATGTACCAGATACTTTAATTAAAGGTAAGTTAAATTGTAGTATATGTTTAATTATTATAGGTATATTCGGTTTAATATATGGTAAAAAAAAGTATTACTTGCATTAGTTTGTTATTTATAGGTTGTGGTATTAGTTATTTTTGCCTAGATTATTATAATCATATTGAAGATATTAATAATAATGAACTATTGATTGATGATTATTTTTATAATGATAATAAATTAGAAGCAAAAACAGAAGATAAAACTAGTAATAAACAAACTAATAATTATGTTGCTGTTTTAGCTATTCCTAAATTAAATTTTAGAAGGGGATTATATGAACAACATAATCCTGAAAGTGAATTATCTAAAAATATTATTTTTTTAGATAGTTCTGATATGCCTAATAAAGAAAACAGTCGTGTAATAATTGTAGGTCATAGTGGAGATACAAGTAATTCTTATTTTAAATATCTATATAAATTGAAATATAAAGATACTATATATTTATACTATAATGGTATTAAATATGTATATCAGGTAAATGATATATATGAAATAAAAAAGAGTGGAAAGTTAGCTTTAGAATCAAATAAAACTAAGAAAACATTAACACTAGTTACTTGTAAAGGTAGCGATAAACAATTAGTAATTATTTCAACATTAACAAAAGAAGAGGATATTAGTTAACCTCTTCTTTATGGTATAATGATAGTAGGTTAGGTGTTATGATGTGAAAAAACAATTAGATAAAATAAAAAATAATAAATTATTATTTGCTTTTTCATTTTTTGAAAGTTTCTTACAAGTATATGGTACTATTTTATCTTGTGATGGATCTTTAAGTGATTTAAATTTGTTTATGATGCTTGCCATTATAGTATTTGGTTTTATGTTATTTTTTATTAATATATATTATTTTAAAGTTTTGTCTTTTAAATATCAAAATAATTATATTTATAACTTTTCCAAAAAGAAATTATTTATTTCTTGGTTAATAATTTTTATAATGTGGTTTCCTGTTTTACTAGCTTATTATCCTACTATTTGGACATATGATGTATTTAGACAAGTCCCACATCTTATAGGAGAACATATTTCGTCACATCAACCTATATTACACACTTTATTTATAGAATTATTTTTAATTATAGGAAAAAATATTTCTAGTTATGAATTTGGTATGTTACTATTATCGATTATTCAAATGTTTTTAATGTCAGGAACATTTGCATATTCTATAGAAAAAATGAAAGCAAAAATAAATAATAAGTTAATAATTAATATATTTAGTATAATATTGATTATTTATTATGGAATTATGCCATTTAACTCTATAATGTCAATAAGTATGACTAAGGATGTATTATTTTCTGGTTTATTATTATTGATGATTATATTCTTATTTGATTTTATAGATAATAAAGAATATAGATTTAAGAATAAAATATTATTTGTAATAATTACTACCTTACTATTACTTATTAAAAATAATGCTTTATATATTTTTTTAGTATTTTTCTTGTTGGCATTTATACTTTTGAAAGGTAAAAGAAAAAATTTATCTTTTATGTGTATATGTACATTAATATTATATTTTTCTGTTAATTTAGGATTCTTTTTAACTTTACATCCAGATAAAACATATCGTTTTGAACAATATTCTCATCAAACACAAAATTTGATATATATGGTTATTAAACATCCAGAAGAAGACGTGAAAAATAATGAGTTGTTGTTTGACTTTATATCTAGAAATTGTTTTACTAATGATTTGAAATTAAATTTTAATAAGAATCGCGCTGATGATGTGAAAGATACTTTTATATATTGTTTAAATAATGATTTTGATGATTTTAAATTATTGAAAATTTGGTTTTATTATGGCTTAAAATATCCAATAGACTATATTGATTCTAGTAGTAATTTAACTATTGGTTCATGGTATTTATTTGATGAAAGTCATTCTAATACATATGGAGATACTCCCCATTTAAAAGGTTATCTTCCATCAGATTATTTATCTGTTGATGGTATAGATATTGATAAACCTAAAAGTAAATTTCCTTGGTTATATAATAAATTAGAATTAGTAGCAACTGACAATATACAATATGATAGTAATATTGTATTTAGACTTTTGTTTGCACCTGCTACATACATTTTATCATTTATTTTGATGTTTATTTATTCTCTTAAATATAAATTAAAAGAAGTTATAATTCCTTTATTTCTTTTATTAGCACTATATTCATCTATATTAGTAGGACCAGTTATTATTGTTAGATATATTTATCCATTTATGGTAATTGTACCATTTATATTTATTAGAATAATAAGTGTTAATAATAAAAAAAGAATTCAATAAAGAATTCTTAATTTTTTTTAATATCCATGATTACAGGTAAAATAATTGGATTACGACCTGTTTTTTCATAAATGTAATTAGATAATTGATTTACTATTTCATTTTTAACTTCATTATAATTAACATGTTTAGAAATCTTACTTATAATAGCTTTATTACTTATAGTTTCTAGTTCTTTTAGAAATTCAATATTTTCTTGAATTAGAACAAAACCACGAGAAGTAATATTGCAACTACCTAATAAACGATTATTTTTAGTATCAATGTTTGCAATTACAACAACAATACCATCGCTAGACATTAGTTTACGATCTTTCATGACTGCGGAACCAATTTCTCCAATACGATTTCCATCAATATAAACATCACCAGCAATAACAGATCCTTCTTGTTTAATTTTACCTTTATATATAGATAAAACATCTCCATTTTTTAAAACAAAAGTATTTTCACGGGGAATGCCACATTCAACAGCTAGATCAGCATGTGTTTTTAACATACGATACTCACCATGAAATGGCATAAAGTATTTTGGATTAAATAGTCTTAACATTAGTTTTAATTCTTCTTGATTACCATGACCAGATGTATGAACTTCACTTAGTGATGTATTAGTACATACTTTTACTCCTTGTAAATATAGTTTATTTATTATTTTTGAAATACTTAAAGCATTTCCTGGAATAGCAGATGATGAGAAAATAACTAAGTCATCTGCTTGTAATTTAATTTGACGATGATTTCCATTAGCGATTCTAGATAGGGCAGCTAATGGTTCACCTTGAGAACCTGTACATAATAAACAAACTTTATTAGGAGGAAGAGAATTAGCTTCTTCTGGTGTTATAAATATTTCACGGTGTTTAATATATCCCTCGTTTAAAGATATTTCTATATTATTTTCCATACTTCTTCCAAAGATTGCAATTTTTCTATTATTTCTTTTACATGTATCTACAATATGTTTTAAACGATATATATTAGAAGCAAAAGTTGCTATAATGATTCTACCATGATGTTCAAGGAAAATTTCAGATAAAGTTTCATCAACTTGTGATTCACTAACACTAAATCCGCTATTTAAAGCGTTGGTACTATCACTTAATAATAATGTTACACCTTTAGCACCTATTGCTGCCATTTTTTGTAGATTTGACATAGGCCCTATTGGTGTTAAGTCGAATTTAAAGTCACCTGTAGTGACAATAGTACCATTAGGTGTTGTAATAGCAATTCCATGTGAATCAGGAATAGAATGTGTTGTTCTAAAAAATTCAACACTCATTGTCTTAAACTTTATTTTCGATTTTTCAGTATATACAAATAAATTTTTGTAATGAATATCTCGATCTTCTAATTTTTTTCTAATTAATCCAACTGCTTGATTAGGAGCATATATTGCCGGTATATTTACAGTTTGAAGTAAATATGGTATACCTCCTATATGATCCTCGTGCCCGTGAGTTATAAAAAGTGCTTTTATTTTATTTTCATTTTTCTTTAAAAAAGTAAAATCCGGAATAATATAATCAATTCCTGGCAGTTCATTAGACGGAAAAGTAATACCTACGTCTGTTATAATAATTTCATTATCAGTCATTACACAATACATATTTTTTCCAACTTCACCTAAACCACCTAGGGCAAATACTTTCGTATCTCCACTATCAAATAATTTCAAAAATTTCTCTCCTTTCTTTATAAGTTTCAAATTCAACTATAACATTATACCTTTTTTTTTAGAGTTTGTCTACTTATTACTTACGTTGACTAATATTTTTGAACATGATAAAATTGATATATAATTATAATAGGAAATAGTATAGTTGTTTAGCTTGGAGGAAAAAATGAATATAAGGGAAAAATTATTAGCTAATAATCATATTATGCGCATCACTTTAGCATTTTATGATTTTATTCGTTTGAATAGTGATTGGTATAATCGATTAGAAAATGTAGTAAGTAGTAACGTGAAAAATATAAGTGATTACGATTTTGAATATGATAAGAAACTATATAGCTTTTTTTATGAATATATTGATGAAAATAATGTTAGATGCTGTGTAAGAGAATATGATAGTTTCTATGATAGTGCTATAAAATATCAATATATGTTATTCGATTATAGTATAAAGAGGAAACATATTGTTAAAGTTTATAAGTGTGATACAATTGCTACAAGTAGTTAGTTTTGTTCTTTTAACAATTATTTACTTTTATTTTTCATATTTTTATAGTAAAATATATATGTAAATGATATTAGGAGGTTTTGTATGGGGTTATTTAATAAGTTTAAAAATTTGTTTACATCTAAAGCACCAAAAGAACAAGAAGAAGTTAGAAGTTATGATAAAGGTTTAGAGAAAAGTAGAAAAGAATTTGTATCTAAAATAACATTACTTAATTCTAAATATAAAAAAGTTAGCCCAGAATATTTTGAAGAATTAGAGGAAATATTAATTATGGCTGATATTGGTGTTAATACTGTAATGGAATTTGTTGACAAGTTAAAGAAACGTGTTAAACATGAACATATTGAAAATAGTGAAGACTTAAAAGAAATAATTGTTGATGAAATGTTTATTATTTATGTAGATAATTCTATTATGGTTAATAAAATAAATTATGCTTCATCAGGTCCAACAGTTATACTATTTGTTGGTGTCAATGGTGTTGGAAAAACGACAACAATTGGTAAATTAGCTGATAAGTTAACAGGTGAAGGGAAAAAAGTATTATTAGTAGCTGGAGATACTTTTAGGGCAGGTGCTGTAGAACAATTATGTGAATGGGGAAATAGAACTAATTGTGAAGTAGTATATAAAGAAAATGCTGATCCTGCTAGTGTTATATATGATGGTGTTAATAAAGCTATTAAAGAAGAATATGATATAGTTTTAGTAGATACAGCTGGTAGATTACAAAATAAAGCTAATTTAATGAGTGAACTTGAAAAGATTAATAAAGTAATTGGTAAGATTTTACCTGATGCTCCACATGAGACATTATTAGTAATAGATGCTACAACAGGACAAAATGGAATTAGCCAAGCTAAAGAGTTTAAAAAAATTACTGATATTACAGGTATTGTTTTGACAAAATTAGATGGTACTGCTAAAGGTGGTATTGTATTAGCAATCAAAGAGGAAGTAGGTATTCCTGTAAAATATGTTGGTATGGGTGAAACTGCTAAGGATTTACAAGTATTTGATATAGAAAAATATATTTACGGATTATTTAAAGATATGTGAGGTATTAAAAAGTGCATAATGTAGAAATTATTGAGATTAAATCTTTTTCATTTAAACATATTAGTTTATATGTTCAAATGTTTTTATTAGTTTGTCTTTTAGGTACCATAATAGCTAGTTTTTTTGTTGATAATGCTGAAATAATGAATTTAATTTTGTATGGTGTGTTGGCACTTTTAATGTTAATAATGGCTTATAATAATAAACATTTTTATAAAAGAAAATATATGACCTATATTTATTTAGTATTAAGTGTTATACTTATAGGTAGTATAGTAGTGGAATTAATATGGTAGATATTAAATTGGGAATATTATTTGATTACTATGGAGAATTATTAACAGATAAACAACAATCTTTTTTTAGAGATTATTATTTTGATAATTTAACTTTACAAGAAATTGCAGATAATTATGGGATTAGTCGTAACGCGGTTCATAAGACATTAAGCACTATTAGTAAAAAGTTAAATTTTTATGAAGATAAATTGAAGTTATATGCTAAAGCAGAGAAGATTAGAGAATTAGTTAGTGATATTAATGATGATACAAAAGAAAAAATATATGATTTAATATAATGGATAAGAAGGGTGGATAATTATGTTTGGAAGAATTGTTTATATTAGTGATAACATGGCTCATGTTGAGGTACCAAAAACAACAGATACGTTTGTTAATTTAATGAATCGACATGTAGTATTTGAAGATGAAGATAAAAGAATTTTAGGTGAAGTAGAAGATATTTCAGCAGATATAATGAAGATTAGATTTTTGGGAGAAATAACTGATACACATTTTATAGGTGGTGTTCTTAGAAAACCAAATTTAACAGCCAAAACTAGATTAATTAATGCTAATGAATTAAATATTATTATGGGTGGCGCTAAAGAAGGAACATTTATGTTAGGTGTTAGTCCTTTATATGATGATCGTGAAATAAATATTGATATTAATGAAGTATGCAGTAACCATATGGCTATATTCGGTAATACTGGTAGTGGTAAATCATATGGAGTTGCAAGATTTATTCAAAGCTTATTTTATAGTCCTAATTTTGTTCCATATAAAGCTAACTTTATGATTTTTGATGCTTATGGAGAATATCATAATGCTTTTAAAGCTTTAAATCGTGTTAATCCAGCCTATAATTTTAAATTTTATACGACTAATAAATCTCAATTAAAAGAGGGAGGAGAATTACTTCGTATCCCACTTTGGTTATTAACTGTTGATGATTTTGCACTTTTATTAAATGCAGAAAAGCATTCACAATTAACTATTATTGAACGTATGATTAAGTTAGTTCGTGTTTTTGCAACAGAAGGAGATATTAGTACTAGATATAAGAACCATTTAATTGCTAAAGCTATTATGGATATAATGTATACTAATCAAACTTCAGCAAGTAAGAGAAATGATATTTTCTCAATATTAGCAAGTTGTTCAACAAAACAATTTAATTTAGAAGCACCAGTACAAGGAATTGGATATGTACGTAAGTTTCGTGAATGTTTCTTAATTGATACATCTGGTCAATTTACTGAGAGTGTGTTAATTACACAGTATATAACTTCGTTTATTGATGAAGAGTTAGAAAAATATGAGCCAACACCAAATCATTTCTTTACTTTAGATGATGTAGAAAAAGCATTACAATTTACTTTGATTTCAGAGGGATTACTTCGTAATGATCATTTGTATAATGAAGCAATTACTTTGAAAGTTAGATTACATGCGATTGCTGTTGGAGAATCTAAAGAGTTCTTTAATTATCCACAATATATTACAATGGAAAATTATGTAGCATCTTTAGTAACATATAATAATAAAAAGGCTCAAATTGTTAACTTTAACTTAGAAGATGCTGATGATAGATTATCTAAAACAATAGTTAAAATATATGCTAAATTATTCTTTGATTTTACTAAGAGATTAAATGAAAGAGCATCTATACCTTTCCATTTAGTTCTTGAAGAATCACATAGATATGTTCAAAATGATAATGATAACTTCTTATTAGGATATAATATATTTGAACGTATTGCTAAAGAGGGTCGTAAGTTTGGTATGTTATTATTCCTTATTTCTCAAAGACCAGTTGAATTATCAGAAACAGTTATTTCACAATGCAGTAACTTCTTAATATTTAAAATGACCCATCCAAGAGATCTTGAATATATGGAAAAGATGTTACCAAATATGAGCGCAGAAATTATGGAAAAACAAAAGAGTTTGCAGCCAGGTACTTGTGTAGCGTTTGGTAGAGCATTTAGTATTCCTATGATTGTTAAGATGCCACTTCCAAATCCAGAACCATATTCAACAAATGCTGATATCGTTGGACGTTGGACACATTAATAAGATAAAAAGTAGCGAAAGCTACTTTTTTTATTGGACAAAATATAGTATAATAATTATAAATAGTACAATATTATAATAGGGATGGTAGTATGAAATATAAAAAAATAATCGTAGTAATTGTAGTAATTACTATATGCTTTGGTATAACTTTTTTTAATATAAAAAAGAATGAAAAAGTAGATATTGATGAGGTACTTGATAGTGAATATTATTCATATTTACCTGATGAGGCTAAAGATTATGTTAAGCAAGAATATCAAAATACTGGTGAAGTTTTATTAACTGAAAAAAATAAAGAAGAGGGACAACCATATTTAAATCCAGATTATGTGAGATTTTTGAGTTTGTCTCAAGCAGCTCAAGAAAAGGAGGAAATTGTTCCAACACCAACAATCATTGACTATGTTTTAGAAGGAGATAGTAGTGATTCTCAAACTGTTGACTCCTCATTCGATTTACGTGATGTTGATGGAAAAAATTATTTGACACCTTCTAAAAATCAAGGTGGGCTAGGTCTTTGTTGGGCTTATGCAACTATAGAACAAGCTGAATCGTTAAATTTAATTAATAAAGATAAAGAATATGAATCAATTAATGATACTTTTTCTGTTAGACAAGTAGATTATGCAACTGCTATAAATGGTATGAATGATTATACTAGTGAATATTTAATGCTAGATCGTACTTTAGGTGGTGGAGGACATTTTTATGCTGCTGTTATGCCTTTAATAAGTGGAGTAGGAATAGTTTCTGGAACTTGGAATAATAATGATTCATTATCATCACCAAATAAAGAATTATATGAAGTACTTAATTATGGTAATGCAAAGTATGAAGTTAATTCAACTATAAATATGCCTACTTTAGATGTGAAATCTCTTGATTATAATAATGAAGAAGATATGAAAAAAAGAACTGATTATATAGAAAAAGTAAAAGGTTATATAAAAAAATATGGTGGTGCTTATGTTGGAACTGGATCACCCGGATATGGATGCTCATACTATGATTCAACGTTAAAAAAATATGTTGTTGATGTTGATTCGAAGTGTTCGCTTGGTAGTCATGCTATGCAGATAATTGGTTGGGATGATGATGTTCAGTATAAGTATTGCATTGGTGAAAATGGAAACCATAAGCCTTGGACTTCTTCTTGTACAGAAAAAAATACTATAGAAGGAGTTGGTGCTTGGTTATTGAGAAATTCATGGGGCTCATCATCTTCATATCTTTATTTAGCCTATGATTCAGAGGGCTCAGGAATAAATTTAGTAACAGATATTTCTCCAATTTCTGAAAAAACTTGGGATAATAGTTATGTTCTTGCTAATAGTTGGAATTTTTATAGTAATAGACTATATTCTAAAACTTTAAATCAATTAGAGACATTGAAAAAAATTAAATTTATGACATATTCTCAGAATAGTACTTATACTTTAACTGTAACATCTTATAAAGATGGTCAAAGTATAGATGAAATTAGTAAAACAATTGAAGTAGATGATCCAGGAGTAATTACTGTTGATTTTTCAGAGTTTAATTTAGTTGGTGATGAATTTAGAGTTTGTTTTACATCTAATGGACGCTTTTTAAATCAAATATTTATGTTTACAGAAAGTAATGATAAAGATATTATAATTAATACTGATGATTATGTATATACTAATAATCTTAATACCGATGTTACTAAGGGATATCAATTTAGATTGTATTCAGAAACAAAAAATATTCCTTCTAATGATACTATTGATTATAAACTTTTTGATGAAAATGGTAATGATTTATCAACTAATATTAGTTATGAATATAATATAGTGGCTGAAAATAATGTTAATACTAAAATGACAGTATCCGGTAATATTCCTAAAGGAATTTATACTATTAAAACATATTATAAAGGTGAAGAAATATCAACGTCCAAATTAACAATTAAAGTTGATTTAAAATCTATTGAAGGTTCTGGAACAGAAGAATCTCCATATTTGATAACATCAGCTGATGAGTTACTTTATATGCAATTAGCACCTACTTCTTATTTTGAACTTGCTAATGATATTGATTTAACAGAAATAACTAGTGAAGATGGAATTCTTTATAATGAAGGTAAAGGTTTTCAACCAATAACTGGATTTAAAGGTAATTTAAATGGTAAAGGACATTCCATTATTGGGTTAAAAATTAATCGTTTAGGAGAAAGAAATGTTGGTTTATTTAGTACATTAGAAGTTACTGATAATATGAGTATTGAAAACATTACTTTTAAGAATGCTGATATTGCTTGTGGTTCTTATTGTGGAGTATTGGCAGGAAAGGTATCTGATTCAGAAGAAGTAGAATTTAAAATTAATAATATTAATATTATAGATAGTAATATTAATTCTAATTCAAGTTATATTGGTGGATTATTTGGTGAATTAAGATTAATTTATGCTAAAGATACAACAATATCAAATATATTTTCTAATTCTATTATTTCATCAACAATGTCAAGTAGATATAATGGGGGATTTATAGGAAATCTATATGCTAGAAATGGAATTACTTTTAATAATCTTGAAAATATTGGTAGAGTAAAAAAGGGAAGTTCAATAGTTGGATATGTATATTCATCATCAAATGATACTAATATTAATTTTAATAATGTAATATCGACAGTTAGTAATCCAGAAGTTATATATTTATTTATGTATACACGAAGTAATTGTAATGTTGTATTAAATAATGTAAACTATTTAGAAAATAATAAAAATATATCAATGTATGGTAATCTTACAACTTCAACAAATGTAAAAAGATTGACAATGGAAGAATTGAAAAATAAAGATAATTATAGTACATGGGATAATTTTGATTCTGATTATAATATAGATAAAGTAGATGGTATTAGTCGTTTTCCTATATTAAAGAGTGTAAATGTTGATTATACTAAAATAGATGATATATCATTAAAAGTAGGAGAAGAAATAAATATATATGATTATATAAAACCTAATACTATTTTAGGTCATGATGTTATTTTGAATAATTTAACTGAGGATTTAATATCTATAACAGAAGATGGAAAAATAACAGGATTAAATAGTGGTAAGGCTTCTATTAATATAATTAGTAAATATGATGGATATGATAATAATATTGATATAGAGGTTGATAATGATACTCATTATTTAGTAATATTTGATGGAAATGGTGCAACTGGTACTATGGATTATCAAGATATATTAGTTGATATTGAAACAGAATTAAATACTAATACATATACAAGAAATGGGTATACTTTTAAAGAATGGAATACTAAAGCTGATGGTACTGGTAAATCTTATCAAGATAAAGAAGAAGTATTAAATATTATAACTGGTGGTAGAATTACTTTATATGCTATATGGGAAGCTAATACTTATAATATTGTTTATCATGGAAATGGTGCAACTGGTACTATGAATAGTCAAGAGATAAAGTATGATATCTTAACTACATTATTAACCAATGTATTTAAACTTGATGGTTATTATTTTAAGGGTTGGAATACTAAGGCTGATGGTACCGGTAAATATTATGATGATGAATCACCAATTAAAAATTTAATTACTGATGGTACAATTGATTTATATGCAATGTGGACAAAGTTCTTATTAAAAAGTAATGTTTATGTAGTTGAAAATAAATATATAAAGAATATTCAACCAAATACTAAATTTTCTACATATAAAACAAAATTTACTGGTAATAGTACTTATGAGATGAAATTGTATAACTCGTCTGGGAATTTGTTATCTTTAAATGCTACGATATATACAGGTTCGATTACTAAAATATTTGTTGATGGTGTAGAAGTATCATCTTATATAAATATAGTTAAAGGTGATATAAATGGTGATGGATTTGCTAAAATGAATGATGTAATGGCTTTATGTAAATATATAATTGAATCTAGAGGGGTTAATTCATATTATTTATTAGCGGCCGATATTAATGTAGATTCTTATATAAGAATGAATGATGTAATGACTATATGTAAATATATAATCGAGGGAGGTACGTTATGAGAAAGGGTATTCGATACCTAATATTATTAACTATAATATTTTTACCAATAAAGACATATGCAGCTGGAGTATCTATTTCACTTAGTTGTCCTAGTAAGGCAAATGTTAATGAAACTATAAGTTGTAATGTAAATGTTAATACAGGTACTAAAGTAAATGGAATAGCTGCTAAATTAAATTTAGGTTCAGCATTTAGTTATGTTAGTTTTACGCCTACTAATGGTTTTACAGCTTATTATAATTCAAAAGCAGGCTTTTCTATAGGAAATAACTCTGGAAAAAGTGGTCAATATACAGTTGGAGTTTTAAAACTAAAAGTATTAAAAGCAGGTAGTTTTACTGTTAATAGATTTGATGTTAGTGATACTAGTGGAAAAGCTTATACCCCTTCAAATGTATCAAAAAGTGTTACCATTAAGTCAAAAGAAAACAATTTATCAGCACTAAGCATAACAGGACAAAAGTTATCTCCTAATTTTTCTCCAAATACTACTAGTTATTCTTTAACTGTTGATGATAAAGTTACATCTATTAATATAAATGCTACTAAAAAAGATAATAGTGCAACCCTTACTGGTACTGGCAAAAAAACAGTTAATTATGGTAAAAATACTTATACTATAACTGTTACTAGTGAAAGTGGTGCTAAAAAGGTATATACTATTATTGTAAATAAACCAGATAATCGAAATAAGAATAATAACTTAAAGTCATTAAGTTTAACTGGTTATGATTTAGATTTTGATAAGAATAATCTTAATTATAATTTAACCGTAAATACAGATGTTAGTTTTATAGATGTTAAAACTGAAGTAGAGGATAATAAAGCTAAATTAGTTAATAATTATGGTTCTAGACAGGTTAAACTTAATTATGGAAATAATAAAATTCAAGTAAAAGTTCAAGCTGAAAATACAGAAGTTAAAACATATACAATTAATGTTAAAAGATTAACAGAAGATGAGATACCATCAGATAATACTAATATAAAATCTTTCAGTATTCCTGGCCATGAAATTAATTTTTCAAATGATACAAAAGATTATACAGTTGAAATTAATGATGAATATGCTTTAGTATTTAATATTGAACTTGAAGATCCTAAATCTACATATAAAATAGAAAATAATGAAGATTTAAAAGAAGGAAGTATTATTACTCTAACAGTTAGAAGTGAGTCTGGCAAAGAAGTTAAATACAATTTTAATATTAAGAAAAATGTAAAAAATACAAAGTGTAATGAAGATAATAATATTAATATTACATATATAGTTTTATCATTTATAAGTGGTATAATTATAGGCTTTATTATAGGTTTTATTGTTAAAAAAAACAAACCAATAAATAATATTAACTAAAGGATGATTTATTTCATCTTTTTATGTTTTCTAGTACTTTCAAGAATTTGACAATAGATATGAATTTGAGTATAATATACACAATTTAAAGGGGAAAATTATAATGGATAATAAAGAATATATGTATAATTTATCAGAAAGAATGTTATCGTTACAGGAACAAATTGCAAATGGTAAAAAAGAAAATCGTAAAATAAAATTAAAAACATTTGGAAAACGTACTTGGCAAGTATTAAAAGCAGGTATTGCATTAACAACTGTTCCATTAGTAGGTGCTGGTTGTTCATTAGCTTTTGGATGGAATCCATTTAAGATAAGTGAATTAGAAAAAGATACTTGCATTGTAACCTATATTGATGAGGAGGGGAATAAATTAGAAAATCAAACAGATGAAATATACTCTTCTTCTCTTAAAAATACTATTACATACTATGATGAATGGTCAAAATCAGATAATGAAACTTATTCTCGAAAAATTTATAAATACAAAGTTAATAAAGAAAGTTTATTATCTCTTATAGGTATAATACAAACTAATAAAGAAATGAGTTTAGATTTAATTAAAGACTTAATTGTTGAAAATTTAACAACAGATATTGAAATAAGTTCAAATGTTTCTAAAGAAGAACTAAATAAAGGCGCATATGTTACAGGAACTTATTATTCTAAAAATAAAAATAAAACTATTTTAGTGAAAGAATCGGTTGATGATCATACTTCTATTGTTGTATTTGGTGCAATAATCGGAGCATGCTTAATGGTTATAGAAGGAATAATATTAGCTTATAGAACATATTTTTTCGAAAATATGAAAGAAGCATTCACAGAAAAAATATCTTTATCCGATGTTGAATTTTTGAAAAAACAATTAGAAAAAGTAATGGAAGAATTACAAGAAGCAATAAGTGAAGAACCAAAAAAATATATAAAAAAATAGGTTATCATAATGATAATCTTTTTTTTATATACTTTATTATGAAATTAATTGCACATAGAGTTTTAGATAATCATAAATATCAAGAAAATAGTATAGAGGGATATAAATATTGTATTAATAAAAATTATATAGATGGTTTAGAAATTGATGTAAGATTAACTAAAGATAATAAATTTGTTGTACACCATAATTTTCTTAATAAATTTAAGATAATATCTTCTAGTAAGTATAAAGAGTTAAATAATATTCCTTTATTTGAAGATTTCTTAAAAATAAAACATAAAAAAATATTACTTTTAGATTTAAAATTAGAAAGTAATAATATTAAGGATTATGCCCAAAAGCTTATAAAAATGTTGAAAAGGTATAAATTAAATTATTATTTATGTACTTTTAATTATTCATTAGGTAAATATCTTGCTACCACCACAGATTACAAAGTAGGCTTATTTATAACGGATATTATTAATAAAAATAAAGACTATAAATTATTTGATTTTGTAGCACTTTCTAAAAATAGTTATGATGATATTAATTTTAAAACTAAGATGATTTGGACGATTAATAAGCCATTAAAAAATAAAAAGTATGATTTTGTTATTACAGATAAAGCTTATTTATTATCAAAGTAAGATGCAGATTCACTAATAATAGTTGCATTCTTATCTATTAGTCTAATAAGACGTGCTAAACGAAATTTTTTCTTTCTTGGGATCATAATTAGTAATATTTTCTTTTGATCATTAACTCCATAACCATCTATTGTTGTTACCATATATCCCAATTCTCTTAATTTATCTGTTATACGACTATTTTCTTCTGTTATACATGTAAGCATATTATTACCTAAGGCTAATTTTTCTTCAATAAAACATCCTAAATATGATCCAACTAGACATCCTAAAGTATAAGCAACAATTTTTAATGGCTGTTCAGTGAAATTACGTAAAACTGATACAGTAGAATATATCCAAATAAGCGCTATAAAACCATTTAAGATAGCACCAATTAACTTTTTATGATTAGAGATAAATATTATTCTAATGGTTGCTAAAACATTTTCAAGGGTTTTAGCTAAAAATATAAGTATATATGCCATAGCATCACCATATTTATTATTAGAATAAATAGTATTTAATATACAAAAAAGATAGATTTTTATTTAAATAAAATGCTATAATGGTAAATAGGTGATTATATGTTTGAAACTTTAGGCGATAGATTACAAAATGCTGTTAATAAAATTAGAGGATATGGTCGAATTACTGAAGATAATATTAGTGAAGTAACGAGAGAAATTAGATTAGCTTTATTAGAAGCTGATGTTAATTATAAAGTAGTAAAAGAATTTATTAATAATGTAAAAGAAAAAGCTTTAGGTGAAGAGGTTACAAAATCATTAAAGCCAGGAGAAATGTTTGTTAAAATTCTTAAGGATGAGTTAGTTGAGTTATTGGGTGGTGAACAAGCACCTCTTTATACAGAGGGACATCCATCTATACTTATGTTGGTAGGTTTACAGGGAAGTGGTAAGACAACTAGTATTGGTAAATTAGCACTTAGACTACGTAAGAAAAATAAAAAGAGACCTTTATTGGTTGCATGTGATGTATATCGTCCTGCAGCTATTGATCAATTAAAAACTTTAGGTAAAGAGTTAAATATTGATGTATATTCTGAAGGTAAAGGCGATCCCGTTGAAATTAGTAAGAACGCTATAGAGTATGCTAAAGCAAATAAATATGATTATGTTTTAATTGATACTGCTGGTAGATTACATATTGATGATGAGTTAATGGAAGAATTAAATAATATTAATAATGAGGTTCATCCTAATGAGATATTACTAGTTATTGATAGTATGACTGGTCAAGATGCAATTAATGTTATTGAGGGATTTAACAATAGTCTTCCTCTTACAGGTGCTATTTTAACTAAATTAGATGGTGATACTAGAGGTGGAGCTGCTTTATCTATTAGACATTTAACTAATGTACCAATAAAATTTATTGGTATTAGTGAAAAGATGGATGGTTTAGATGAATTTTATCCAGATCGAATGGCTACGCGTATTCTTGGTATGGGAGATTTAATGACCATGATAGAGAAGGCGGAAGAAGTAATTGATCAAGATGAGGCAATGAAGACTGCTAAGCGTATGCAAGCTGGAAAGTTTGATTTAGAGGATTTCTTATCAGCATTAAAACAAGTAAGGAAAATGGGACCTTTAGAAAATTTAATTAAGATGTTACCTGGTGTACCAAAAGAGGCAAGAAATATTAAAGTCGATCCCAAAGATATGGCCCATATTGAGGCAATAATTCTTTCTATGACTCCTTATGAAAGAAGACATCCAGAATGTATTAAAAATAGTCGCAAATTAAGAATATCTAAAGGATGTAATCGATCAGTAGAAGAGATAAATCGTTTATTAAAACAGTTTGAAGAAATGAAGAAAATGATGAAACAGTTTAAAAATGGTAAAATGCCATTCTAATGCAATCACTGATTGCATTTTTTTCTTTAATTTTATTATTAAATGTGTTATTATAATAATAGGTGATAATATGGATAATAATGAACAAAAAAGTATATATGTAACGAATGAAGATAAAGCTAATTTAAGAAAAGATGAATTAAAAGCAGCGCGTATGCGTAAAGTATTTAAATTGGCTATAGCAGTTATAACAGGGGTAGTAGGAATTAGTGCGATTACTATTAATCCTGCTTTAACGGGAATAAGTGCGATTGGTTTTTCTGCAATTATAGGCAGTTTAATGGCAGGTACTAAAAAATCACGAAATTTAGATCGTGAAGCTTTAAGGTCGAAGATATATGAAAATATGGTTGCTGAAGTTACTAGACAAAAAGAAAAAGGGATGTCAATTGAGCAAATTAGAGAGAATTTAAATAGAGCTGTTGATAATGGATTTATTTCTCAAGAAGAGGTAGATTATATTATTGAAGAAGGATATGAAAGAGGTAAGACAATTTAGTATTATTAATATGGGAGGAATGTTATTGTGAGGTTAAATGCTGGAGTTAAAAGTACGAATGTATCACAATTTAGAACTAAACAACTGTCAAGGTCTAGAATTGACTATGCTGAAAAAGAATATAATAAAGAAATTGATTATAGTAAAAGTATTCCTGATGAAACAAAAGTATCAACTCCTGGAAATGTAAATAATCAAAATAGTACTACAACAACTACAGTTCCAGTTAATACTAATGAATCACAAACAACGGTAGTGGCCTCTTTAGAATCTGATAATTATAGTGGAGTAGAAACTCATACTGTAGTAAAATCTAATTGGAATTTAGAGGATTTAAGAGAATATTATAATAAGATCAACGAATCACAAAAAAAATCTAACAATACTCTTACTTTAGATGCTGCGGAATCTATTCTAACGTCGGTTTTAGAAAATTTAACAGAAGAACAAAAAGAATATTATTCTGCTTATAAAGAAAATAATTTATTTAGTAATGGATATGATAATACAGACGGTAGTATTTTAGGCATTGATGGAAGTGAAGAGTTTGATGGTATAGAAGATTATGGAGCAGCTGTAGCAGAGAAATACCAAGAAATAATGCCTATTATTAGTTTAGAGGAAGACATAGAAAATCTTAAATACGAACAAAAAATGAGTTATTATATTGGATTGGTTGATTCTGAAGAATTTAAAGATTTTTATAATCAAGATGCAACTAATCGAGCATTAGAGTTGTTTATTTATCAAAATTGTTTTAACTTTAACGAACTTTTAAATTCTCCTGATTATATGAATGGTATTATTTTTATGTTCAAAGATAATGTTCAGTATCAATATGATGACTTTGCTAGTCTTCGTGAAAAACTTTCACAATTAAATCAAACTAATTTACAAGTGTATTTTTATCTTTTAAAAAATAATAGTTTAGAAAGTGCAAATGAATATTTGAATTCTGTTAATCCCAATGTAAATTATGAAAAAGAACAACCTGCTAATTATGTAGCTAAATATTCTAAAGAATTTGAAAAGTTTATTGGTACATTTCATTCAGTTGGTTTAAATATTGATAAAGAATATATAGATTATTTTAATTCTATTTTTCAGGAGATTGATACACTATATATATATGAGGAACCAGTTAATTTACAATATGATTTTTTAAATCAAATTTATAAGTGTCGTGAATTTTTTACTAAAGGGCATGCTTGTAATGCATATCAGTATAGTGATGAATATGTAGCGGATATAATTAAAGGTTTGTATCCTGAATATTATAAAAATTATACAGAAACTAAAGAAATGAAGACTACGTTAGATTATGTAATTGATAATTGTAAAAGTGCTATTTTAGAACAATACCCATATGAGATTCTTGAGCAATCAAATAATTATAAAGAGTTTTATGAAGATATCAAAAACAATTCTGAAAGTGAAATAGCAAAATTGTATAATGAATTCAACTTTCGTTTTAATAATTCTGCTTATACTGTAAATGATTATTACATTACTGATTTATTAAGCAAATTCGATAACTCAAATAGCTTATTTTTAAATACTAATTCTAATTTTGTTGAAGCTCTAACAACAAATGCATCTTATTTTACAGAAGAAGAAAAGAAAAATTTGTTCTATTTAATAGCTAATCAAGGACAAGATGCTGCATATAATTATTTTTTAACTATTCATGATGATATTAATTCACGTGAAGGATATAAAGATGCTATGGATTGGATGAAAGAATATAATAGTAAAGAAACATGGTATGAAAAAGATCTTTTTATTAATGGTTCAGGAATATTAGCTGGTATTAATAACTATGCTGAAAGTCTTTTGATGTTATTTAGTAAAAATGAAGTACCAACAATATTGGAATACAAAGAAATGTATATTTTTAATGAGTTGTTAAAAGATTCTGATTTTAAAGCTCATTTATATGAGTTTTCTCAGCAGGTTGGTGAAATTGGTACTCAAGTTACAATAGATTTAGCATTACTTAAGCTTTCAACTATAGCAGAAGCGAAAACAGTTGTTAAAGCTTTTGATGGTGTAGTATCTGGCGCAGCAAATGCGGGTGAGGCTAAGCATCGTTTAGAAATGGCTGGTGTCAGTGATGTTGAAGTAGGTATTTATACAATATCAACACTTGCTTCATCAGAAGTATTTTCTAAAATATCAAAACGTACTTTTAAAAGTCTTGTAACGCCTAATGCTAGTGAGGGGATACGAAGTGTTTTAAATAATAAATTTATCTTTGACCAATTGACAGCTATGACAACAAGTTATGCAAATTCAAATTTTAAAACAATATTTAAATCTTGTATTACAAATCATAAAATTGATCTTAAAACAATTTTATCATCATTTTCTGATAATGCATCGACAGCTTTGGTTGATGGTTTAGTTTATGCATCATTAGATTATGCTACTAAAAGAGGAGATATTAATACTAAGTTTCCAATTAATATTAGTGGTTTAACTTATGAAATTGATATAGCACAATTAATTAAAAATCTTTCAAAAAGGACATCTGTACTTAAGCCTTCTTCATTAGGAGATATCGAAACCGATTATTCAGAATTTGAAGCTTTATATAAAGCTTGTCCAGCATTAATAAAGGCAAATCCTGAGCACATTTTTGATGATTATTTGGAGAAAATGGAGAGTGTTAGTGATGGCGAAGATTTGTATGAAGAAGTAGAAGATGAAGTTGAAGAGATAGTTGAAGAGGAATTAAAAGATGAGGATGAGCCTTGTGGGTCAAGTGTAATAAAATAAAGATAATTAGTGGAAAGGACGTATATATATGGAAATTGGACATATTTTTAGTATAGATGGTGAAGAATATTGTATTTGTGACATAAAAATATATGCAAATCATAAATTTGCTTATACAACTAGTGGTGAAAATGAAGAAACTAAATTTAAATTTTTTGAATTAATTGATGATGCTAATGGTACATTAATCAAGGAAGTAATATCTGATGATTTAATAGGTGAATTAATTCCATTATTTTTATGAAAATTTTATTAAGTATATAAAATTGAAAGTTATTGTTCGGATTAAATAGTCGAATAATAGCTTTTTTTTTCTATTTAAATATGATATTCTAATAATAGGTGATAATATGAAACAGGATTTTCAAACAATGTCTGAAGATGAACTTTTAGACAGTTTAAAGACTTGTTCAGAGGGGTTAACAGAAAAAGAGGCAAGTTTAAGAATTGAACGTTATGGAATAAATGAATTACCTAAAAAAAAGAAAGATAGTATTATTAAGATCTTTTTTATGCAGTTTGCTAATTCTATAACTATTATTATGATTATAGCTTGTATTTTATCTTTCATGGTTCATGAAGTAACTGATGCGATTGCTATTATATTTATTATAATGGTTGATGCTATTATGGGTACAGTACAAGAATGGAAGGCTAATAAGAGTGCAGAAGCTTTAGCTAATATGATTAAAGTAAAAGCTCAAGTAATTCGCGATGGTAAAGAAGAAGAAATTGATGCATCTAATTTAACTATAGGTGATATAGTTATGCTA
This sequence comes from Roseburia sp. AF12-17LB, assembly GCA_963607615.1. Classification (GTDB taxonomy): domain Bacteria; phylum Bacillota_I; class Bacilli_A; order RF39; family UBA660; genus UBA5578. The sequence continues at coordinate 28,111 of CAVDCT010000006.1, read as the reverse complement.
CAATCTGGTACTAAAGTATCAGCAGATGCTAGAATTTTATCTTGTAGTAATTTAACTATTGAAGAAGCTGTTTTAACAGGTGAATCAGTAGCTAGTTATAAAAATAGTATGCCAGCTGATAAAATACATAGTATTAGTGATGCCAAAAATATGGTTTTTGCAGGTACTAATGTTATAACAGGACGTGCTACTGCAATAGTAACTAATATTGGTAGTCAAACAGAAATAGGTAAAATAGCAACTAAAGTAATTAATACAGAGGATACTCCATCTCCACTTTCTATTAGAATGGATAAATTTACAAAACAAATTAGTATTTTAATAGTTTTTATTGCAATATTATTGGTTGCTTTATTAATAACAAAAGATTATTCTATAAATGAAATATTTATGTCAGTTGTAGGTTTAGCAGTTTCTGCTATGCCAGAAGGACTCCCTTTAGCACTTACTTTAGCACTTACAATCGGTTCTAGTCGTATGGGAAAAAGAAATGTTATTGTAAAGAAATTAAATGCTGTTGAAAGCCTTGGTAGTTGTACAGTTATAGCTAGTGATAAAACAGGAACTCTAACTGTTAATGAACAAACAGCTAAAAGAATTGTTTTACCTAATGGTTCAATTTATAAGATTGAAGGAACTGGATACAATAATGAAGGAAAAGTTATTGGAAAAGTTGATGATATGGATATAGTAGAAGCTATATCTAAAGTTGGCGTTTTAAATAATGAAGCAGGATTATTTTTAGAAAATGGAAAATGGAATAGTTATGGTGATAGTATTGATATAGCATTTTTATCTCTTGGTAAAAAGCTTAAAATTGATATTAGTAATACAGAAAAATTAGCAAGTATTCCATATGAGTCAGAAAATAAATATTCAGCAGTATATTTTAAAGAAGATAACGAAGTAGGATGCTCAGTTAAAGGATCTTTAGAAACAGTATTTGAGTTTTGTGATAGTATGTTTCTTGGTAAAGATATTGTACCTTTAGATAAGGAAAAAATCTTTGAACAAAACGAGAAATTAGCAAGTGAAGGATACAGAGTTATTGCTTTAGCTGCTAATAAAATAGATAATTTTGAGAAAAAAGAATTTTATGAGAAAAAAGATATTCCTAAATTAATCTTTTTAGGTTTAGCAGCTTTTATTGATCCTATTAGAAAAGAAGCTAAAATGTCGATTGATAAATGTAGACGTGCAGGAATAAAAGTAGTTATGGTAACTGGTGACCATCCTCTTACAGCATTTAGTATTGCTAAAGATTTAGGATTAACTGATACTTATGATTCAGTAGTAACTGGTACTGATATTGATAGTGAACTTTCAAAAGGTAAAGAAAGTTTTGATAAGTATATAAAACAAAAATGTGTTTTTACACGTGTAACACCCATTCAAAAATTAGAAATTATTGAGTCATATAAACGAAATGGTGAATTTGTTGCAGTAACAGGAGATGGTGTAAATGATGCACCAGCTATTAAAGCTGCTAATATAGGAATAGCAATGGGATCTGGTTCTGATGTTGCTAAAGAGACAAGTAATATGATTATTATTGATGATAATTTTATGTCAATTGTATCTGGTATAGAAGAAGGTAGAAATGCTTATTCTAATATTCGTAAAGTTGTTTATATGTTAATATCTTGTGGTCTTGCTGAAGTATTATTTTTTACATTGTCTATTTTATTTGGATTACCAATGCCATTAGTGGCTGTTCAATTATTATGGCTTAATTTAGTAACTGATGGATTACAAGATCTAGCTTTATCATTTGAACGTGAAGAAGATGATATCATGAATGATAAACCAAGAGATCCTAAAGAATCCTTATTTGATAAATTATTAATTCAAGAAATTGCAATATCTGGTTTATTTATTGGTCTAATTGTATTTGGTATTTGGGTATACTTAATAAAGTTTTTAAATATGGATATTAATATAGCTCGTGGATATATTATGGCTTTAATGGTATTTATGCAAAATATTCATGTCTTTAATTGTCGTAGTGAGAAAAAATCATTTTTTAAAGTTAAATTATCAAGTAATTGGTTTGTGCCATTTGCAGTTTTCTCATCAATACTATTACAGATAATAATAATGGAAGTTCCTTTCTTAAGCCATTTTATGAAAACAGAAAGTATTCCATTTAACCATATGTTTTTGCTATTATTAGCAGCACTACCTGTTTTAATCGTTATGGAAATATTTAAATGGATAAATAGAAGGAATGATTAATGTATTATATTGAAGATTATTGTGTTGTTAATAAAGGAATTGTACCTTTAAATAATCAAGATAATATTTTTGTTAATGGTAATAGTTTAGCTCCTAATAATAACGGATTAAGTAATTATAAGATTCATCGTAATTTAATAAATAAGGAATTGTGTTATGCTGTATTTGATGGAATAGGTGGATTGGATAATGGTGAGGAAGCATCACTAATTGGTGTTCAAACATTAACTAATCTTTATAAAAAGAAACCATTAAAAGATATTTTAATTCAAATTAATCAAACACTTTGTAACATAAAAAAAGAAAAGAATATAAATTTAGGTACAGTTGGAAGTGTTATTAAGGTAGAAAAAAAGCAACTAATAATTAATCAAGTTGGTGATTGTCCTATATATATTTTTCATGATAATAAATTTATTAAATATATTGATGTAAAATCTGCTTCTAATTTATTAGATAATTATTTAGGTAAAGATGAAAATATTAAAATAAAAGAGGAAAAGATAGTATTAAAGCCAAATGATAAAATTATTATTTGTTCTGATGGATTATCTAAAGAAGTAGGAGATTTAGAAATAGAATATATTTTGTCATCTAGTAATGATATTAATTATATTACTAATAAGCTATTAAATTATGCCTTAATGAATGGTGGAAAAGATAATATTTCTATTATTACATTAATGGTAAAAAGAAATTATTATCAATTTATATATTGTGGACTATATATAATATTTATTATTTTAATAATACTTGTAATGCTTAAGATATGGTAAATTTATTACCTATCTTTTTTTATATATTATTCTTCCAGTAGATGATTATTATATACAAAAATATAAAAAATAAATAAGTGATACAAATTTTATTATAAATGTTAATTTTTTATGTAAAGTGGTGAATATATAATATTTGGCCAGTAGATAAGTGTTTTATCATATGTTATTATTAGAATGTTTTATTAAAAAGAATAAAAAGGAGTTTGGAGTGATAGTAGTTGGATTTAAACAAAGTTGGTAAATTTATTGCTAATATTAGAAAAGAAAAAGCATTAACACAAAGTGAATTGGGAGATTTAGTAGGTGTAACAGATAAAACTGTATCTAAGTGGGAGAGAGGAATTAATGCTCCTGATATAGCTATTTTAACTAAACTGAGTAACTGTTTAGGCGTATCTGTTACTGAGTTATTAAATGGTAAAAGATTACGATTAGATAAAAGAGATATTAATATTGAATCAATAAAATTTTATAATAAAATTTCAAGACTTAAATATTTTAAAATTTCTATTTTTATAATATTAATAATTATTATTACTTTTCTATCTATTTTTATGATTAATAATTACAATAGATTTAAAGTTTATCGTATTACTAGCAAAATAGAAGATTTTAATGTAAATGGATATGTAATTTTTAATAGAGATAAGAATATAATTGTTATAAATAAAATAGAATACATTGATAAGTATATAGGTACTGATAAAGAAATAATGGTCAGATCTGCTGATATATTTTTAAAGTGTGATAACAAGATTTTATATTCAGTTGGAAATGGAAATAGTTTGTATGAAAATAAGTTGCACTTTTTAAATGAATATATATATGATAAAGTTATTTATTTAGATGATGACGCAGAAAGAAATGAATACATTTTAGAAAAAGATTCTAATATTAATAAATTATCTATAGAAATTATTTATATAGATGAAAATAAACAAGAACATATATTAAATATTCCATTAAATGCTCAAAAAGAAATATCGAGTACTAAATTGTTTTATTAAATACTTATCGTATTTAGAAAGGATTGAATAAATATAAAAAAACTATTTGCTTATATTGTGATGATGGCTTTTGTATTAATGCCCATTAGTATATTTGCCAAAGAAACAGATGAAGATGGTTTTGAAGTAATATCTAAAGAAGAAAAGTATTATAAAACAGTAACGATAAATGATGAATATGCTTTACAAGCTTTTGATCTTTCATCAAATAATAATGATTCAAGTTATACAGTTGAAATAACAAAAGAAGAGTACGATAATTATGATGAGAATCAAGTACAACCATATGAATATGCTTATGTTGAGACAGGCTATAAAAGGTTAACAACATATATTTTAACTAATGGTTCATATTATAGATATAAAGCAGTACTTAATTGGAAAACTTTCCCAAAAATACGAAGTTATGATACTATTGCGATTGGACATTATGCAAGTGTAGAGAAAAGGGGAAGTGTTTATTTTTCACAAACTTATTGTGATTTAAATAATGATTGTAGAACAATACAAGCGTATTATCCACAAACATTTTCAACTGGCTCAGCAGCAACATTTAAAGTTCCAAGTGGTGACTTAAGTTCTTTATCCCAAACCATTTATTTTGATGTTCAAAAAAGCGTTGATGCGACAGTTATAAGTCAAAAAGCTGCAGGAGATTATGCACATGCTATTAAAACAGTAACCGTTGCTCAAGCTAAAAATTTCAGTGTATCAACATTAGGAATAAACTTTAATAGTTCTAGTGTTAATTTATATGATGAAATTTCTCCAGCAACAGCTTTATGGAGTGGGAGTTGGTAAAACAAGAAGACTTTTTAGTCTTTTTTTGTATATTTTATAAATTCGCTTTTTGCGCTACCAAAGTATCCAAATAAGTTGTGTGATTTTTTTCTGAAAATAGATAGTCTAACGCCAAGAACTTGGAGTTAGATAATATGTTTAAAGAAAGAGCTCCTCCTATTTATTTTAATTTATCAAAGATAGATAGGAGATAGTATGAAAAAAAATAAATATAAAGAATATCAATTAAATAACGATCAAACAATATCGTTTGTAGATAGTAAAGGTTATAAACAATGTTTAGTAATTGATAATATGCTATATAATCAATTATATAAATTTGAACTACAAAATAAAAAAGAAATGAATGAATATGATCGTCATATAGAACATTTAGAGCAAACAGAAATAACTTTATATAAAAGGACAAAAAATAGATATATATCATTAGAGGATATAGTATTAACAAAGATAATCAATGAGAAATTGCACGATGAAATTGATAAATTACCTTATAAACAAAAAAGAAGATTAAAAATGTATTATTTTGATGATATGACTTTAAAAGAAATAGGATATTTAGAAAAATGTAGTCCTCAAGCTGTAAGTTATAGTATAGAATGTGCTATTAAAAATTTAGCTAAAATTTTAAATAATTAATATTGAGAATGAAATAAATAAAAAATATTTTTTAATATTTTAAATAATGTATTTTTAATGAATGAGAAGTTAAATATCTGATACTTGTATTATTTATTTAAATAAATTACTATCTTAAGTCGAAGGAGGTTATTATATGAATATAATTAATTTAAAAGATAGTAATATTGATCTTAATAAAATACAAAAGATATCTTATGATAAAAATGATAAAATAACATTTGAAACTAATGAGTTTATACCTATAACTAGTGATTGTATGTTTAAAGCTATATTTGGAAGGAAAGAGAATATTAAATTTCCTTGTAAATTATTATCGTATTTAATAGATATGAGTTATGAAGAATTACTAGCTAATTTAAAATTTACAAAGAATGAAACAGGTAAAGAGAAAAAAGAAGATAGTAATTATAGACAAGATCTGGTAGTAACACTAGATGATGTATCAATCAATATTGAAATGAATAATAATAGTAGTGAAGAAATAAGAGAACGTAATATATCTTATATGATGAGATTAAGAGAAGATAGAAAAAGTAAAAAGAACTATAATCAGATAATTCAAGTAAATTTGAATAATTATTGTTATAAGGATGATTCAAGTATTAGAAGAGATTATCTTTTAATGGATAATGAACAAAATATTCTAACAAATAAAATAGTAATAATAGATATCTATCTACCAAATATAAAGAAAAAGATGTATAATAAAGGTATAAAAGCATTAAGTGAAATGGAAAGATTTCTTTTAATAGGATTAGAAGAAAATAAACAGAAAGCACTTGAATATGTGGGAGATGACATTATTATGAAAGATTTGGAAGAAAGAATATCTGATTGGACATTAAGTGATGATTTAAGAGAATCGTATGATAAAGAGTGGGCTTTAAAAGATCAAGCTAAACGTGAAGGAGTAATCCAAGGCATAGAACAAGGCATAGAACAAGGCATGAAACAAGGAAAATCTGAGATAATAAATAAACTTTTAGATAGTGGTATGACAGTAGAAGAAATATCTAAAATAACAGATATGCCTATAGAGGAAATACAACATATAAAACCAAATAATTAAATAAATTAATTAGGATGATGAAAATCATCCTTTTATAAAATTGTTATAAAATAAAAAATTAGACTTGAAAAAAGTCGTTTTAGTGAGGAATATAGTGAGAGTTATTACTCTCCTTATTCCTCTTTTTATTTGGAATAAGTGTTCTTTGACAATTAAATAAACATGATTAAATACAAAAGTTATTATTTGAGCACGTTAACCAGTACGCTTGCGATTAATATTGGGTTAAAAATATTAGGTTGCCCCTAATAATGCGACGATAAATAATAATTATAATGATACTTCTATATGATATAGTCTTGTGAAAATCAAGAAGGTGAAATTCCTATGGTGTTAAGTAGCACTTAACCATTTAATTATGTTAAAGCAAAATAGAAAGAAGGAATGATTTTATGAATGAAATAGAAGAAATAAGTGAATTAACAAGTTCGGAGGTGTATGCTCCTGATTATGTTGTTAATTCTTTTACAAAAACAAATAGTGATGTTAATTTAGAAGTTGATAATGCAAATATAGAATGTTTAACATCCAAAAATAATAAATTTAGTTTAGATGAAAATGGTAATCTAGTTGTCAATTCAATTACTTGTAATAATGCTTTACTAAATATTTTAGATGTTTATCCAATAGGATCTATTTATATGAATTTTACAAATGTTAACCCTAGTAATTTATTTGGTGGTACATGGAAACAATTAAAGGGAAGATTTTTAATAGGGCAAGGAGCATGTGATGCTAATACGACTGATTGGTTTGGTAACTGTCAAGCAGGCTGGACTGATATGTTAGAAGCCGAAAGAGGTGGAGAGGTAACTCATCAATTAACGATTAATGAAATGCCAAGCCATTATCATTCAGCATCCTTTGCTAATTATGGAAGTAAAAGTTTAAAAGGTGGTTTCAATTATACTTATGCTAATAATAATGCAGGTTGGGGTGATTATAGTGGAACTATGTATATAAAACCAACAGGTGGAGGAGCAGAACATAATAATATGCCTCCATATATAGTTGTTTATATGTGGCAACGAATTAGTTAGAGGTGTTTTATGGAAGAAATAGAATTAATAAATTTACGAAAGAAACGTGAAAAACACTTCTTACAGTCAGATGGAAGTATAATTGCTAAAGTATATAATGAAGATATTCATTTTAAGAAAGATAATGAGTATATTGAAATTGATAATACATTAATTAAAGAAAATAATTATTACAAAAATAAAGAAAATGATTATCAAGTATATTTTAAAGATAATAGTATTGATGATTTTATGAAGTTAGTAGTAAATAATCATTATTTAGATATTAGTATAGTTAATAGTAATAATATAATACCAATTACTTATGATAATAATATTAAGTATGAAAGTATTTTAAATGGTATTGATTTAGAATATCAAGTATTAGCTAATAAAATAAAAGAGAATATTATTATTAAAGATAAAATTTATAAAAAAGAATATTTAGATTTTATTATTAGTACAGATCTTGATTTAGTTATTTGTAATAATAATATTGTAGCACAAAAAGATAATCAAACTATTTTTACATTAGAAATACCATATATGATAGATAGTAGTAATAATACTAATTATAATATCTACTATGATTTAGTTAAATATGATAGTCTATATCATTTAAAATTAATACTTGATAATGAATGGTTAGAAAGTGCTACTTACCCAGTAATTATTGATCCAACTATTACAAATAGTGGTAATACTAATAGTGTTTATGATACTTATATTTATGATGGAGATACTAATGTTGATCGTAACAATCAAGATATTTTAAAAGTAGGCGTTGAACGTGTAAATAATCAAAATAGAGTTAATAGAGCACTTATTAAGTTTGATTTACCTACAATTGGAACTGGTAGTCAAGTAGTAAGTGCTACTTTAGATTTAATTGGATATGGTTATACTGAAGCTATATATGATACTGAACTTATTACTATTCATCAATTAACTAAAGATTGGAATGAAGAAACTGCTAATTGGAATACAATGAATAATAGTTATAATTCTAGAATAGAAAATTATTTTAATAATTATTTTAGTCTTTTAATATATAATTCTAGTACTAAAAGTTATGATTTACATACAGCAAACTGTACAGCTGATATAACTAATTTAGTACGTAAATGGTATTCTAATACTCCTAATTATGGAATAATGCTTAAGACTCATGAAGAAGTATATAAGAGTAATAAAGCACCTGCTTTTTATTCTAAAAATAATACTATAGGAGGTAATAATCCTAAGCCTATATTAATTATTAAATATCGTAATCAAAATGGATTAGAAAATTATATGGATTATCAAACTCAAGTATTTAGTCAAGGTAATGTATATATTAATACTTATACAGGTAATCTTACTAGTTTATTTAATATAGGTAATACTATTAGTGGAATGTTACCAGCTAGTTTGAATTTAGTTTATAATACTAATGATATTATATTAAATAATGATTATGGATTAGGTATTGGATATAAATTTAATTATTATCAAACTATTAAATCAGTTATTATAGAAAATATTAATTATTTAGAATATTTAGATGAAGATGGTACTATTCATTACTTTGTTAAAGAAGTAGTAGATGGTGTTTTAAGTAATACTAAATATATTGATGAAGATGGACTTAATATGACAATTGAAATATTAGATAATACGTATATATTAAAAGATAAAGAAAATAATAAGATGAAATTTAATATAGTAGGTGGTATTGGATATTTAATTGAACTAATAGATTTAAGTGATAATAAAATAACTATTAATTATAATACTGATTATAAGATTAATAAGATAGTAGATGCTAATGAATCAGAGATTACAATTACTTATAATACAAATAGTATTGTTATTAATAGTCCTGATGAAGTGATTACTTTAAATTATAGTAATAATAAATTAACTAGTATTATATCTAGACTAGGTACTACTTTTATAACTTATAATACTAATAATTTAATTGAAACTATTACAGATATAAATAGTATTAAAATAAAATATGAATATTATGAACAATTACCATATAGAGTTAGTAAAGTATTAGAATATGGATTAAATGATACCTTAGGTCAATATTTTAGTATAATATATGGATTTGATGCTACTACGATAGTGGATAATAAAAATAGAGCTATTACTAAAACATATAATAGTAATGGTAATATCGCATCTATTAGTAATTTAACTAATAAAGATAGTTTAGATAATGCATATGGTATGTTTGAAGAATATGGAGAAGAGTATATTACAGAAGATACAAAAGATATTCAGTATAAAAATAAATTATTAACTAAACGTATACCTATTAAATATATTAATAATTATTTAACTAATAGTAGTTTTGAGAATAATGAGATATTATTTACACCAACTATAGATGTAGTACTTAGTATAGTTAGTGAATGTGCTAATACAGGTTTTAATAGTTTAAAGATTATAAATCAAAGTATAAATAAATATATTTATCAAGATATTAATGTAGATAAAGGTAAGTATTATACATTTAGTTTATATATAAAAAATACTAATAAAGTAAGAATAGGATTAAGTTATACAAATAGTAATAATGAATTAATAGAAGTATTTAGTAATAAAATAGATACTAATGATGACTTTATAAGAGAAGATGTTACAATATACTATCCTAGTGATTCATTAAGTAGCCTTAGATTAATTATTTATTTAGATGAAATAGGTATTACTTATATAGATGATATTCAATTAGAAGAGGGTGAAGTAGCTAATAATTATAATATGTTAGATAATTCTAACTTCTCATCTTTAAATAATTGGACAATAGAAGCTTATAATTATCAAAGTGAAAGTGATATAGATCCTAATAATGTATTTAGTATTGTTAATGTTGATGATAAGACTAAAGCTTTGAAAATAAAGATGAATCCTATTTATAGTTCATCAATTAGAAAGACTTATAATATATCAGGTAAAAAGGGAGATGTATATAATGTATCTTTTTGGTATAAGAATGAAGGACTATATGCTAGTGGATTAGTAGGAGATTTAGTATGTAATGCTGTAACAATATTTTTTAATTATTTAAATCAAGAAGAATGGGGAATGGGTACTATACAAGCTCCACCATTTAATATTAATGATAAAGAGTGGCAATACTATTCATATAGTTTTGTAGCATTAGAAGATTTTGATTCATTTGAGTTATTATTTTATCAAGATAGTAATGCTAATGATATGTATATTACTAATATATGTTTAATTAAAGATGTAAGAGAAGTTAATTATGATTATGATTTTGATGGTAATATTGTTTCAGCATCTAATCTAGATGATGAAGTAATTAATTTTAATTATGATAGTAATAATCAGTTAATTAAGATGACAGAACCTATGGGTAATAGTTTTAAATATGAATATGATAATATTATAACAGATAGGGTATTATCAGGAATATCTTCTAATGATATATCTAATTTAATAGAATATGATGAATATAATAATCCAATATTAACTAAAATTATAAATAAAACAGATAATAGTATATCTAATGGTAATTATAGAATTAGATTAAAGGGTACTAATAAATATATAAGAAATATTAAGAATCAATTAGTAGTTAGTGAAGATAATTGTTATCATGATTTATGGAATTTTGAGGAAGTTAATGGTTATTATAAAATAAAACATAATATTATTAATAATAAATATATTAGTAGTATTAAAGAAATAAAGAATATAGATAGTAATAATAATGAAACTATTTATCATATATTATTAACTAATTATTTAGATGATGATTCTTTATTTACTATAGAAAAACAATTAAATGGTAGTTATTTAATATATTTAAAAGATAGTGATATTTATTTAAAATATAATGATGACTATCAATTATGTTTTGATAAATTAGTACTAGATGACTATCATTATGAATTTTATCTAGAAACACCACTTAGAGACGTATTTATAGAAAATACATGTAAATATACTAATGATGGTAAATTCATTCAAAATACCACTAATACACTATTAAATAAAGTATACTATGATATTAATACTACTAATGGATTAATAAATAAAGTAACAGATACTATAGGTAATATAACTAATTATACATATGATACTAAAAATAGACTAATACAAACTAAATATAATGATAGAACTATAAACTATACATATAATAACTATAACTTAATATCTAAAATAAATAATAATAATATTGAATATAACCTAGTATATGATGAATTCTTAAATACTAAACAAGTAAAAATAAATAATAATATTAATCTAATAACTAATAATTATGAACCTAATAATGGGAACTTACTATCTACTACTTATGGTAATAATAATATAATTAGTTATACATATGATACTTATGATAGAATAAACTCTATTATAAAAATGAATAATACATATAACTATAAATACGATAATAATGGTAATTTAACTAAAATAATATCTAATAATGATACAATTAAATATATCTATGATTTAGCTAAAAAAATACATGAATATCGTTATAATAACTTTAAAATAGATTATGTATATGATCCTAATAATAATATTGTAAAAAGAACTTATACTTTAGATTCAACTAAAGAAATAATAAATAATCTCTTTTACATTAGTACCATTTTGGAAACAGAAATAGATAATAATAAAATTATTTACGACTACGATTCATTAAATAGAGTAATTTATAAATGTGTTAATAATATGTTTAATACAAGTTATGAATATGTATCACTAGGTAAAAGAACATCAACTCTTATAAAGAGTATAAACAATAATAATGATAAATATTCATATAGATATGATAAACTAAATAATATTAAAACTATATATCATAATAATACTTTAGAAAATAAATATTACTATGATAACTATAATCAATTAATTAAAGAGATTAACAATCTAACTAATGAAGAAATAACTTATACATATGATACTAATGGTAATATCTTAACTAAACAAATAAAAGATCTAACAACCGATAATATTAGTACTAATACTTATGAATATAGTAATACTAACTGGTCTGATCAATTAACTAAGTTTAATAATGTAAATATTACTTATGATGAAATAGGTAACCCAATAACAATAGGTAATGATACCTTAACATGGATAAATGGTAGACAATTAAATAGTTATAATAATATTACTTATAAGTATAATGTATCAGGTATTAGAACAAGTAAAATAGTAAATGGTATAGAAACAAAATATTATTTAGAAGGAACTCAAATAATATTTGAACAAACAGGTAATAATGTGATATACTATATACGTAATGAAGTAGATGATCTAATAGGATTTAAATATAATAATGAAATATATTACTATGAAAAGAATGTACAAGGAGATATAATAGCTATTAAAGATAATATGAATAATATAGTAGCTAAATATACATATGATACATGGGGTAATATATTATCAATTACTGATAGTTATAACAATAGTATTACAGATACAGATCATATAGGATGTATAAATCCATATAGATATAGAAGTTATTATTATGATACAGAAACTAATCTATACTACTTAAATAGTAGATATTATAACCCAGTATGGGGAAGATTTATAAATGCAGATGGAATAGTGGGAGCTAACCAAGATATATTAAGTTATAACTTGTATGCATACTGTAGTAATAATCCAGTTAATTGTAGTGATCCTAGTGGGCTATTTATTGGAGATGATATTTTAAATACATGGAATACAGCCTCCAAAAATATGGAAAAAGTTACAGGTCAAAAAGGTAAAACAATACCTCAGAAGAATGTGCTAGAAAAAATAAAAGACTCTTTTGTATTTGATGCAGGATTGGGATTTGGATCATCTGGAGGTGCATCAACTAATTCTAAAGGATTAAGATATGGATACTATAATGATACTTCAATTAAAATAGAGAATGGACAAGTTAAAAGAGGCTCATCTAATAGTGTTGGTTTTGAACATCAATTATCTAATAATAATTCGATAGGTGTTGGAGGAGAAATGTTTCATGAGTACCATGAGGCTGGAATATCAGAATATGCAAAACATACTTTTTTATTTTCTAACCCATTTGATGTATATAATTGTAACTATACTGATTATACAATTTCTATAAATGGAAATGATGTTTTAAGTTCATCAGTTGAAGCTGATAAAAAGCAGATTTTTATAGGTATCTCACTTGAAACACATGTTGGAGTAGGTGGACATATAAAGATAGGCTTTAATATTCCACATACAATAGGAAATGTTATTTTGAGTAGTATGTTTTAAAAGAGGATAGATATTTATGAAATTGGATTTTAATACGATAATTAATGATAGAAAGAATGTTATAATAGAGGGTTTAATTCATAATATTGTTTTTATTATTATATTCTTAATAATAATTTTCATTTTTTATCCAAAAGGTTATAGTTTTTTTCCCTTTGTATTGATTATATTTTGTGTTATATTTGGCATAATACCAAATATCAAGGAACTAATATATCTTAACAATGAAACAAATAAATTATCAAAAATAATACAAGAATACTTAGATAATACTATTTTTTATAGCGAGGGTAATTATATAATAACGGATAAATGTATAATAGAATTTGATAGGATTGTAAAAATAATAAGGTATGAAGATATAGTACTAATATATAAGAAAAAAAATTGGGAACGTCATAATATCATGCCAAATGATGTATTATTTATTATTCTAAAGAATAAAAAAGAATATTGGTTTTATACTAAGTTAAGAGGGGTAAGAAGTGGTGATATTGAAACAATTGATTTTAGTAATATAATATTAGAAAAAAATCCTAATGTATTAGTAGGTAAAACTAAAGAAAATAAACAGATATTATTAGAAAAGTATGGAATAAAACTATAATAATTAGTGAAGGTATCTAAAATGATTTAGGTACCTTTTTCTAATATAAATAATGTGATATACTATATACGTAATGAAGTAGATAATCTAATAGGACTTATATATAATAATGGTATATATTACTATGAAAAGAATGTACAAGGAGATATAATAGCTATTAAAGATAATATGAATAATATAGTAGCTAAATATACATATGATACATGGGGTAATATATTATCAATTACTGATAGTTATAACAATAGTATTACAGATACAGATCATATAGGATGTATAAATCCATATAGATATAGAAGTTATTATTATGATACAGAAACTAATCTATACTACTTAAATAGTAGATATTATAACCCAGTATGGGGAAGATTTATAAATGCAGATGGAATAGTGGGAGCTAACCAAGATATATTAAGTTATAACTTATATGCATACTGTAGTAATAACCCTGTTATAAGAAAAGATCTAAATGGTGATAAAAATTCTTTAGTTGAAGGAATCGTTGATTTTGTTGATACTGCAAAAAAAATTATTAAAGATGAAGATATTATCAATATGTATGCTGCAGTTATTTATGCAGAAGCAGCAGGACAGAATTCAACAACCAAACGAGCTGTAGCACATTCTATGAATAATAGAGTTGGAAATGGTATTTGGCGAAATAGAAAGACGATAGAAGCAGTATTAACCCAACCAAGGCAATATGATGGATATAATGCTGGAAATAATAGATTATATAGATCTGCTATTGATTATTATGAAGGAAGAAAAAATGTAGAGGGTGGCACTAAAGAATCGTTGGACGATTGTAAGCATATTGCTACTAGTATTTATGTTGGTTGGGATAAAGACTTTACTGGTAATGTAGTTTATTTCCATAGTTTTGATAATGCAGAAGATTGGCGATATCATTACGATTATGAACTTGTTGATATTCCAGGTACAACCTCATTTTGGTGGTATAGGGATAGGTGATTTAAATGAAAAAATTTTTTAAATATCTAATTTTTATTGTGTTGATATCCATAATAATATTATTATATTTTTTAATAAATAAGCAATCAAATAAAATTAATTTTAATTCATCTTTAATAAAGAACATTCCATGTATTAAATTAATAGAAAAAGATTCCAATTTTGAATTGTACAGTAATTGTGAAGATACTTTTGACGATTACTTTTATCGCATATATGATAAAAATAATGAAATCATTGATGAACAATATATTAAAAAGGAAACTACGATAATTAGGAAAAATGATATTGTAGAGGTGCGAATAAATTATGGAACGTCAGCGGTTATTAGTAAGTTTTATAATATAAATGATAGAAAAGACTCGAAGTTTTTTCAAGATATTTTATTATATAATGAGACGTTTTGTGTATATTTTGAAAATGATAGATTAGTTGTTCAAGATTTGTTTGATAAGAATAAATTCTATAAGAGTATTAAAAATATTGAATATTATATGATTAATTCAATGGAGAACTTAGAGTTTATTGAAAATAACACATATTTAAAAATTACTTACTTATGTAATGATGAATTAAATTGTCAAGAAATTATTATACCAATAAAATAAAATTAAATTTAATTTATAGCTATATTATATAAAAGAGATATCTAAAATAAATGATGTGAGCCAGTTTCTTTTGTCAAATTTTGGGTTTTCAGTTCAATTAGATATCTTTTTCTAATATTAATAATGTGATATACTATATACGTAATGAAGTAGATGATCTAATAGGATTTAAATATAATAATGAAATATATTACTATGAAAAGAATGTACAAGGAGATATAATAGCTATTAGAGATAGTATGAATCAATTAAGAGCTAGATATACATATGATACATGGGGTAATATACTATCTATAACAGATAGTTATAACAATAGTATTACAGATACAGATCATATAGGATGTATAAATCCATATAGATATAGAAGTTATTATTATGATACAGAAACTAATCTATACTACTTAAATAGTAGATATTATAACCCAGTATGGGGAAGATTTATAAATGCTGATGGAATAGTAGGAGCTAACCAAGATATATTAAGTTATAACCTATATGCTTATTGTAGTAATAATCCAGTTAACTGTAGTGATACTAGTGGACATGGTTCAGCAGATTTAATTGCTCAATCAATAGCACGCTTTACAAGTGAAGCAGCAAGTAATGCTAAATTAGCAAGTAAAGAGAATGTGATTAGGGCTACTAATAAGCCAACTAACACATTTAGAAAAGTGGATAATCCTAAGTGTAGTTCTACTATTAGTTATTCTAAATTTGATAAATTAACCTCTAAATCAACGCCAACTAATGGACACGGCAATTTACCTTTATTGGGTGAACCTAATTCTACAGGAATAAAATCAAACGGTGATTTAAGACATTATGGACCGGATGGTAGAGCTCAAACAGATACTGATTATAGTCATCCTGAAAGGCATCCTGATTTAGATAATCCACATAAACATGATTGGACATGGGGAAGAAATGGTGATAATCCTAAAAGAGGACCAGCTTATAATTCAAGAACAACTGAAAATATAATGAAAGGTGCTGCAGTAATTGGAACTGGCTATTTGATATATAGAGGTATAAGAATGATTCCTTCATTTTTTCCGGCCTTTTGGTGGACATTACCAATTAATGCTGCTACACCATAGATAGGTGATATAATGAAAATTGAATTTAAAATACCCAATGATTATAATAAATATTTGTTCAAAATATTTGAAAATATAAATTTGAGCGATTGTATTTTCTTTATTTCTGAAGATGAGGTCATTGATAGAAAAGGTAATTATATATTTACAAAAAGTGTATATGATTATAATGAGTTTCAACAAATTGTTAGGTT
Source organism: Roseburia sp. AF12-17LB (assembly GCA_963607615.1). Taxonomy (GTDB): domain Bacteria; phylum Bacillota_I; class Bacilli_A; order RF39; family UBA660; genus UBA5578. The sequence continues at coordinate 10,823 of CAVDCT010000006.1, read as the reverse complement.
AAAAGATTATTATCTTATGTTTTTAAAGATACAACTTTATAAAGAAACAATAAATAATAAAATTATCAATAATTATCAGGATTTCTTGAATAGTGATTGTGAATTAATTATTTTTATAACGGATTGTCAGTTTATACAAATCTATTGTAAGAATAACGAGTTGTTTGATCATATATATAACAATGTATTAAAAAATGGTTTTACAGATATTAAAGATATAAAAAATGTTAGAAAAAGTTTTTCCTCATATGATGATTAATTAATAATAGTACTAAGATAGAACAGATTGTTTTTGCTATAGAGGATTAAGTCTAATTAAAGTAAGAATGACACTTTCAATAGATTATTTAAGAAATTTACTATTTATAGTAATATCTTCTCTTGTAATTGACATTATTTTTGATTTTAAAATATACTGTTTGGTATGTATTAAATCTAGGAGATATATAAATCAAAATTATGGGAAAAAGATATTACAAATATATTGCTGATAAAAATGATAGAAATCCATATAGAATAGTTTTGTTTTTAAGATAAAGTTATAGAATATAAAGAATATTGAACATATAATTTATTCTTGCATTTAAATATATAATTCTATTTATATAAGATATCTAAATAATATTAGGTATCTTTTTCTAATATCAATAATGTGATATACTATATACGTAATGAAGTAGATGGTCTAATAGGATTTAAATATAATAATTACTATGAAAAGAATGTACAAGGAGATATAATAGCTATTAGAGATAGTATGAATCAATTAAGAGCTAGATATACATATGATACATGGGGTAATATACTATCTATAACAGATAGTTATAACAATAGTATTACAGATACAGATCATATAGGATGTATAAATCCATATAGATATAGAAGTTATTATTATGATACAGAAACTAATCTATACTACTTAAATAGTAGATATTATAACCCAGTATGGGGAAGATTTATAAATGCTGATGGAATAGTAGGAGCTAACCAAGATATATTAAGTTATAACCTATATGCATATATAAATTTAGGTAAAACTATTGACGAAGTGAAGTAAATATGGTATAGTTCATATCGATTGGTATTCAGGAAACTTTAGAAGCCCTAAGTCGTCAAAAGCTCTGTCTCTTATTGCATGGAGCTTTTTTGATGTGTAAATAAAAATATAAAGCGAGGTATAAATGGCACAAGTTGAGATTATTGCAGCTAATCACAAAAATAATATTAGAGATTCTGTTAAAAAAATAATTAAAAAGGTTTGTGTTTACCGCTGTGTAAGTACAGATTAGAAAAAAAATTTAAGCTTGATAATCCTAAAACATCCAATGAATAATTTAGTGGTAATGAATTACAAAAGTTTATTTTAGAAAGAAATCCTAATGTGTTAGTAGGTAAAATTAAAGAAAATAAAAGATATTATTAGAAAAGTATGGAATAAAGATATAATTAATTGTAAATAAAGGATATTTAATATAAAATTAGATATCTTTTTTCTTTAAATTATGATATATTTTTGAGTAGAGATAGTGAGTGTTTGTTATGAGAAGATTATTAGTTTATATAAGTATATTTATTATTTTTATTATACCTTTAAATGTTAGTGCTGTATCAATTAAGGATGTTAGTATTATTGGAACTAATTCACAAAAAATAGGTAATGAGGTTACTATTAAGTTTAAAATTAATTTTGATGATTTACCAGCAGGATTTGATAAGACTAAAGAAATTTGGTTAATTACTTATAATTTAGATTTTGATAGTAATATATTATTACCTAGTAAAATATGGTGTTAGTATAGATATATAGACACAAAATGACTTAAAAAGTAATAATTATAAAGTAAATATAGAAGTAACTAGTGAAGATGGAAAAAAGAATATTTATACAATTAAAGCTAAAGTAAAAGAAGTAGAAGAGGTTTTGGTTAACGAAGAGAAACCTAAAGAAAAAGTAGATAAACGTTTCTTAATTTATGGTGGTATTGGTTTAGGTATTATTTTTATAATAGTTATTATAATATTTATTGTTAATAAGATTAAAGATCGTAAAATAAATAAATTGTTAGATGAAATATAGATATCGTTAAGATATCTTTTTTTGGGAGGTTAATTATGTTAGATTTTATAATTAAATATTGGGTGGAATTATTATTTACGATAGTTACATCTAGTACTATTTATATTTTTAAAGAATACAAGGGATTAAAAAGTGGTTTAAAAGCATTACTTAGAAATGAAATAATTAGAATATATGAGACTTATTCTGTATTGGGATATTGTCCTAATTATATGAAAGAGAATGTTAATGAAATATATAATAATTATAGATTATTAGGGGGAAATGGATATGCTAGTAATATTATAGAGAAAATATATGATTTACCTAATGAATTAAGGGAGAGTGAATAATATGAATAAGATATTAAATGATAAGTTGTATAGTAAAATAATAAAAACCTTCTTTGAAGGTTTTTTAAGTGCTTTAATAGTTACAATACCTAGTATTAATAATTTAAATGATATTGATTTAATTAAATCTATATTAATTGGTTCTGTAGCAATGGGAATAAGTGCAGTATTAAACTTATTACAGGAGTATTTAAATGGAAAAAGCAATTCTTAATATTGATAATTTATATATTAGTCAAGGTATGAATGGTTCTTATTCTCATAAAGGAGATTTTGCTATAGATATTTCTAAATTAACTTATTTAAAAGCACCTTTTACAGGTATAATAAAAAGAATATATAAGGGGTGTAATGCTATTTGGTTAGAAAGTATAAATAAAGTAGAATATGCTGATGGAACTATTGATTATATGACTATTATGACTTTACATGATAATAATATTAGTAATTTAAAAGTTGGACAAATTATTAAACAGGGAACTATATATTATCAACCAGGAATAAAGGGTAAGGTAACAGGTACTCATATTCATTTAGCTATAGGTAAAGGTAAATATATTGGAAATGGGTGGTACAAAAATAATTATAATAATTGGTGTATTAATAATCAATATGATATAACAAAAGCATTATTTATTGATAAATCTGTAAAGAAAACAAAACCAATTTATAAATGGAAAGAAGTATCTATAGAAGAAAAGGAAAATACTTCTACTTCAAAAAAACAAAAATTATATTTGCCTGAGAGTGCTAGTTCATGGCGTGTTTATAAAATAGGAGATAAACCTGTAAAAGGAAATGAATGTGGATTTTTGAAACCATCTAAATTTGGGGGATTAGAATACGATATATTAGGCTATTCCATGAATGATGTGGCAATAATTCAAACAAGAGACTTTGGAAAGGTTCAAATATATATTGCTAAAGGTACAGGTGCAATAGTAAAATAACTAGGATTTTGGTGTCCTATTTTTTTTGTTTATATAATAATTTAACTATTGATTTTAGTATTGTATGATTTATTCTTTAAAAATCTAAAAGACTGTTATTAATTTTTTATATCATAATTTAATTTGAATTAATAATATAAATATATTATGGTCATAAGTACATTCTCTTTATTATTTATAACATATGATAAATTAGGTAAGGGGGATTGTTTATGTTTAATCGTAATTGCTGTAGACAAAATTATGGTATGCAAAATTATGGTGGACAAGGTTGTTGTCAAAGACAAACACAACCAGTAGTTGAACCAACAATTAATAAATGCATACAAAAAGATTTTTATCATGAAGTGCCACATGTATGTCCTATTCATACTCATGTAGTAAATAGACATATCTATAATCATACTTATACACCACAATATACTTGTTCTGAAGAAAATCAAGTAATTAATAATGATTGTGGTAAGTGTAGTGGCTTTGCAAACAGATAATATTTATCTGTTTTTTTTGAATTTAAATAATAAAAAAATGCTTTTAATAAAGCACTTTCTTATATTATTACATTTATTTTATGGCTATAAAAGAATCATCTTTTTTACTTCACTAGGAGTATAATATTCTTTGTTTCCTATAATGTTGAAATACCAATTAATATTTTCTTTTTCCATCATAGATAATGAAATTTTCTTTTGACATTTTTTCTTTGATTCAATTATCTGTTTTGAAATCTCTTCAACGATTATATCAATCATTTCTTTATTTGTATAATATTTAATTAGTTTATCTAATATATCACTGTAATCTAACCAGTTAATAGCATCCCCAGAATCAAATCCTCTACAAGGGCCTCCTATTTTAGTAGGTTTAGCTAAAAGACCATATGAAGGACGTTCTTCTTCTGATAAAACACATCCATTTTCAGTTAAATTAATGCAAGGACCACCATTTGTTATTAAATCTACGGTGTTAGCGTTTTTATTTCTAGCTCTCAAATATGGTAAAAAAGTCCAGGCATGTTTAGTTAAAGGAATTGGTTGACCTGAAATAGAAATTTTTCCTTTTTCTAATTCAATTTTTAAAGATTCAAAATCTAAACTTTTGAAATCGGTTGGTTTGTAGACACATCCATTTTGCTTACAACATACACCTTGACATTTCTTACACATTTCATAATTAATATTTTTTTCTTTTTCCATAAAAATTCACTTCTTTCATTTATTGGAGTATATTATAACAAAAATTCATTAAAATTCAAATTATAACTTTAGGGGTGTTTTGCTATAATCAAAGTAATATGTTATGATTTATTTGAAAGAGGGTGTATTTTATGGAAATGAAAGTGCATTTACATCCAGATGTTTTTGAAATAGTTAAAAATGGTGTTAAGGATGTTGAAGCTAGAGTAAATGATGAAAAAAGAAAAAAACTTAAAATAGGGGATACTTTATTATTTTTAAAAAGACCATTAGAAGATGAATGCTTAAAAGCACAAGTTACAAATTTAAGATATTTTAAGAACTTTGAAGAAATGGGAAATTTTTATGAATTTAAAAGACTATACTTAAAAAATTATAATCTTGAAATGTGGCTTAAAGAATTATCTAGATTTTATACTAATGAAGAAATAGATAAAGATGGTGTAGTAGCAATTGAATTTAAACTTATATAGGGAGAAGTTATATGATAGAATTTATTGAATATGAAAAATGTACAACATGTAAGAAAGCAAAGGAATGGTTAAATGAACATAATATACAATATAATGATAGACAGATAAAAGAGCAAACACCAACATATGAAGAACTTAACGAATGGATCAAAAAATTTAATATTTCTATTAAGAAATTATTTAATACAAGTGGATTAAAGTATAGAGAATTAAATTTGAAAGAAAAATTGGAAGATATGTCTGACTCTAAAAAAATAAAATTACTTTCAAGTGATGGTATGCTTATTAAAAGACCTTTATTAGTTAGTTCTAATAAAGTATTAATTGGATTTAAAGAAAAAGAGTGGAATGATTATTTTAATGAAAAATAATCTTACTAAAAAGTATATTTTATAATTATTTTTATTATATCTTTTATATTTATTACAGGATGTAATACTAAAAATGTTTTTAAATATATTTCATATTAGATAAAGATAAGTGTTTCTGATTGTACTATTATTAATGAGAATGATACTCATGGCGGTTTTAATGGAGATATACAATGAATAGTTATTTTAAATTGTAAAAATACTGATCTTTTGAAATATATTAATAATTGGAATCAATTACCATTATATGAAAATTTAAATTTGATTATTTATGTTGGAAAAAAGAATGGTGAAACTTATAGTTATGGTCTAGCACTAAATAATAATATTAAAATAAATAAGGGTTATTATTATTTTGTTGATAAATATACTAAATATTATAAAGATTATGAAGATATATATAGTGATTATAAATTATTTGATAGGATATCTATGAAATTTTTAGTAGCAATATATAATATGGACACTAGTTATATATTACTATGAGTATGATAGTTAAGATAGTAGAAATACTATCTTTTTTCATCAAAATTTCACCATACTTACAAATATTTTCAATATTATAAAATAGATATACTTATTAAAACCTTCATCTAAATTTCGCAATTAAAACATAAAATAATCAAGAAAAATAACTAAAATATATAAATGAAAAGGAGTATTTATATGTATGAAAGTATATTTAAAAGAGTAGAAGAAAAATATATTTTGACTTTAGAACAATGGAATTTACTTTTTCAAAAAATAAATAAATATATTGAAAAAGATAAATTTCCTAAATCTACAATATGTAATATTTATTTTGATACAGAAGATAACAAGCTTATTATTAACTCATTAGAAAAGCCTATATATAAAGAGAAAGTACGATTAAGAAGTTATAATATACCTAACTTAGATGATAATGTTTTTTTAGAAATTAAAAGTAAATATAAGGGTACAGTTGGCAAGCGACGTATTAAGTTAAAATTAAGTGAGTTTTATCGGTATTTATATAATAATAATGTTCCATGTGATGAACAGATAATGAAAGAATTAGATTATTTATTTAAATATTATAAACTTATTCCATCTTATTTTATAGCATATGATAGAAAGAGTTATAGAGGATGTTTAGAAAAGGATTTACGTATAACTATTGATTCTAATTTACGAAGTAGAAAAGAGGATTTAAAGTTAGAATTAGGTGATGCAGGTAAAAAATATTTTGATAGTGATAAATGTATTATGGAGATAAAAACATTAGGAGCTATGCCACTTTGGTTGGTAAGAAATTTATCTGAGTTACAAATATATCCTGTCTCATTCTCAAAGTATGGAAGCATATACAAAAAACAGAAGGAGGAAATGTATGCTAAATAGTTTATTTTCAAATACGACAAGTAGTATTGAATTATCATCAATTATAATTTGTTCAATAGTATCAATAATTTTAGGATTTATTATTGCTTTTACCCACATGAAAACATCAAAATATAGTAAGAATTTTTTAATAACATTAGTTATTTTACCAGTATTGGTTCAAACAATAATGATAATGGTTAATGGTAATTTAGGAACCTCGGTTGCTATTGTAGGAGCTTTTAGTCTTGTTAGATTTAGAAGTATTCCAGGAACATCCAAAGAAATATTAAGTGTTTTCTTTGCAATGGCAATTGGACTTGCAACTGGTATGGGACATGTATTTTTTGCATCATTAATGACAATTATTGTTTCTCTTGCGATCTTCTTATTTAGTTATATTAAATTATTTGATAAAAATAATAAAGAAAGAATATTAAGAATTGCTATCCCTGAGAATCTTGATTATACTAATATGTTTAATGATATATTTGATAAATATACAAAAAAAATAGAATTAACACAAGTAAAAACTACAAACATGGGAAGTTTATTTGATTTATCTTATAATATTATTTTAAAATCAGATATAAATGAAAAAGAATTTATTGATGAATTAAGAGTTAAAAATGGTAATTTGAAAATTACATTAAGTCATCCTATTGATGGAATGGAAATGTAGGTGTACTTATGAAAAATAAAAAAGTTTACTTAATTGTAGGTGTATTAGTAATATGTTTTATAGGTATTTTAATTTATTTCTTTGCAAAAGATAAAAAAAAGGATACAAAACTTTCTAACCAAACATCCGACTCGATCGATATGAGTATAGATTTTAGCGATAAAGAGATTGATTGGTCGAATTATGAAAGTAAAGATTATACACTAACTAAAAGTATAACGATTACAACTGCGGGTGTATATAATTTAACAGGAATCATTGATGATGGTGTAGTAACTATCAATACGAAAGGAAATGTTAAGTTAGTTTTAAATAATGTCAATATAACTAATTCTAAAGGACCCTCTATTTATGTTAAAGATGCTGATACAGTAGAAATAGAGACCTCGTCTGGAAGTACAAATTATTTAGAGGATAGTGAAACTTATTCTGGATATGATATAGATGAAATTGGAACAATATTTAGTCATAGTGATATTAGTTTTGAAGGAGAAGGAACCTTAGTAGTTAAATCAAATAATGAGGATGCTATTGTTGGTAAGGATGATTTAAAAATTGTGAGTGGTACTTATGAGATAAATGCTAAAGATGATGGAATCTGTGGAAAAGATTCAGTATATATTAAAAATGGAAAATTTAAAATAACTTCTTCTGGAGATGCTATTAAATCTACTAATGATACTGATAGTACCAAAGGATATGTTTTGATTGAAAATGGTAATTTTGATATTAATGCAACTTTAGATGGTATTCAAGCAGAAACTAAACTTTTAATTAAAGATGGCAATTTTGATATAATAACTGGAAGTGGCAGTGTAAATGCTAGTACCAAAGAAGAATGGGGACACTGGGGATCATCTAGTTCAAATGATAGTGAAAGTGCTAAAGGAATAAAAGCAGGTGATAATTTATTAATTGAAAATGGTACAATAAACATTGATTCTTCTGATGATTCAATACACTCTAATAATTACATAGGTATCAAATCAGGCACTATAACATTATCATCTGGAGATGATGGAATTCATGCTGATACAGAATTAATTATTGATAGTGGAAAAATTAATATAGAAAAAAGTTATGAAGGGTTAGAATCATCTAAAATTACTATCAATAATGGTGAAATAAATGTTACCTCTTCTGATGATGGTATAAATGTTGCAGGAGGAAATGATTCATCTGCTATGGGTAGACCTGGTGCTAACAATTTTTCAAGTAATACTAGTAATATTTTGAATATTAATGGTGGTACTATTTATGTTGATTCTGATGGTGATGGTATAGATGTTAATGGCTCAGCTTATATAAATGAAGGTAATATTATTGTCTATGGACCAAGCAATGGAGGTAATGGTGCTCTAGATTATGACCGAGAATTTGTTATTAATGGAGAAACTCTTGTAGCTGGAGGTGCTAGTGGGATGGCTCAAGGTGTTAGTTCTACATCTAAAGTTTATAATTTGTTAGTTAATTTTACTTCAAATTATAATAAAGATGATGAAATTACAATAGAAGACTCTAATAATAAAGAAATTCTTTCTTATAAATCAGATAAATCTTATTCAACTTTAGTAGTAGCATCACCAAAACTAGAAAATGGTAAGTCATATACTATTAAAGTAAATGGCAATAAATATGAAACATTTACAATTTCAAGTATAACTACAACAATTGGTAATAGTAGTAATAATCGTAATATGGGTGATATGGGTGGTGGACCAAAAGGTCGACACTAATTGATATAGTAATAAGAGCATGAATAATGTTCTTTTTATTATTTACTTGTGAATGTTTATTAATATAAAAATAATGCATAATAGTAATAATAAAATAAATATAAAGAATTAATGTAATTAAATAATTGTTCAAATAATTTATGTTTTTACAGAAGTTACATTTTTTGTTTTTTGGAATATAAAATATAGAAAGGATTAATAATATGAATATAGATAAATTAATTGGTAATACACCAATAGTTAAAATAACAATTGAATATCAAGGAATAATAAGAAATATTTATGCTAAACTAGAATATTATAATTTAACTGGTAGTATTAAAGATAGAATTGCTTACTATATTATAAAAAAATCAAAGGAGATAGGATTACTTAAAGAAAAAATGCCCATTATTGAAGCAACAAGTGGAAATACTGGTATATCGTTAGCAGTTATAGGAGCTCTTTATAAACACCCTGTACATATATTTATGCCTGATTGGGTTAGTCAAGAACGTAGTCAGTTAATGAAATTATATGGTGCTAATATATATTATGTTACTAAAGAAGAGGGTGGATTTAAAGAAGCAATTAAAAGAGCTGATAATCTAGCTAATCAAATCAATGGTTTTAGAACTAATCAATTTAGCAATAAATTAAATATTGATGCTCACTATGAGACAACTGGTAAAGAAATAGTTGATAAAGTACCTAATATTGAAGCATATGTTAGTGGAATTGGAACAGGTGGAACATTAATTGGTGTAGCAAAAAGAATAAAAGAAGTATATAAAAATGCTAGTATAATTGCTATGGAACCTATTAAAATGCCTTTACTAAGCGGAGGAAAAGTTGTAGGTAATCATAAAATTGAAGGAATTGGTGATGACTTTATTCCTGAATTAGTAGATAAAAATTTAATTGATGAAGTTATTACTATAGATGATAATGAAGCTATTAACATGGCAAGACGATTATCTAAAGAGTTAGGATTAGGTGTTGGAATTTCAAGTGGTGCTAACTTTTTAGCAAGTGTTTTATCTTTAAAAGATAATGTGGTAACAATATTTGCTGATGATTCTAAAAAATATTTAACTACTGACTTAACAGTTGAACAAAATTTAAATTTTATTTCTGATCAAATCAAATTATTAAATATAGAAGTACTTTAATAATATTGCTAAAATTGATGTTATTTGCTAAAATTTAATTAGGATGTGATGTTGTGAATAATAATGTACCTTATAATAATGTAGTTATGAATATTCCAATAGAATATAAACCAATATCTGCATGGGGATATTTTGGTTATAATATTTTATTTGCTATACCAATAATTGGATTTATCTTTTTATTAGTGTTTGCTCTAGGAGGAACTAGAAATATCAATTTAAAAAATTATGCAAGATCTTTCTTTTGCATATATGTAATCGTTGGTATTGTATTAGGAATATTAATTGCTTCAGGAGTTGCTTTTAGTACATCTTTATAATAGAAGTAGTTTTTTTTAAGTGGGTGTTTATCCACTTTTTATTATTATTAAAACAAAATGAATAAATAAATTGTATAAAATCCATATTAATATTGAAATAGAAAAATTGTACGTTTGTAAATGATGTGAAACAAAAATCTTAAAGAAAAGTGACTCGTATTTTAAAGAGTTGCTTTTTGTTTTGTTACTAATTA